>CALEPT010000026.1 GCA_937910385.1 uncultured Ruminococcus sp.
GTACCGATACCGATCATCTTCATCTTTCTGTTCATGTTTTCTGTTTCCTTTCCGTTGTTCTCTTTTGTTCTTGTTTCTCTCTGTTTTATATTTCAACTTCTGCCCCAGTGGGGCAAAAGTTAAAAGTCCTCGTCCTCGTTCAGCTCGTCCTCATCCGGCTCGTCAAAGTCTGCCTCGTTCTTTGCCGATGGCTTCTTTTTGAGCATCTTGAAGCCGACAAACCCGACTGCGATCAGAGCGACAATACCGACACCGAGCAGCAGCGTGATGTTCATACCGCTTGCCGGCTTTGCGGGTGCTGTATCAGCATCCTCTGTTGTATCCTCCGCAGTCTCAGAGGTTTCGTCCTCGACAGTGTACATACTGGCGTTGTCGAAGTAGGCATCCTCCGCACGCTTTACACGCTTCACATCAATGCCGTTTTCCTCCTCATCGTCCGTCATGTAGAGCAGGGCGTACAGATCCAGCGTATCGACCTTGTTGAGAAAATACACGTTGTTCTCGTCACTTGCCGCCGAGTAGTTGATGAGAATGTAGAACACATCTCCGCTTTTGGTGGTGACAGCGATAAACTGCATTTCCTCGCTCTCGTAGATGACCTGTTCCTCCTTGATGAGCGTTGCATTACCCTCGGTATCGAAATAGTCATCGGTGTAATACTTGTTATCATCATTTGCAGGAGGAATGTCCTTTGCATCATCGAGAATATCCTCGATGATTGCATCCTCTGTCAGCTCTGTTGAATCTTGTGCCGCATCATCGCTATCTGCGGTGCTGTCCTCTGTCTCTGCGATCTCTGTTGTTTCCGCTGCCTCTGCGGAGCTATCCTCCGCAAAGGCAGTGAACGAAACGCTCATCGCAGAAAACAGCATCGCCGCCATGACTGCACTAATCAGCTTTCTTTTCATCTGTGTTGACCTCCGTCTTTGTAATGGGATTCTGACCGAGCAAGCGTTCAAGCTCCGCAGCCGTGAGGCCCTTTGCCAGTGCTGTCTGCACCACATTCATCATCGTGAAGAAATCCTCGCCGAACGGAATGTCATGCTCATTCATAAAGGCAATGACCTCCTGTGCCTTGACCGCCTCGATCTGTTTTTTGAGCGTTGCTCTCTTTTCGGAATCCCTCTGCATCTTCCTGTCGAGTTCCTCTGACTTTTCAAGCAGTCGCTCTAACTTCTGTCTGTTCTGCATAGCCACCTCCGCATCAATAGAACACCAGTCTTGGGTCTACAAAGTCCCAACCGTAGCCGTCTGTATCTATATAAATGTGGAAATTCACATTTCCTGCTGTTGTTTTAGCAAATTCCCGTTTGGTGCCGCCTGTCCCGTCATACCAATACATCACATCGTCCTTGCGGAGCGTGATCTTGTGGTTACTTGCATCCACATCGGTGATCTTGCAGTCAAATGGGGCATAGAGGTCAGAGCCGCTTGTGTAGCTGACCTTGATACCCTCATACAGCCCGTCACTCTCTGCATTCCACGCTGTCATTTCATAGCCAAACTCCCGATTTAAGGAGTAGGCTCTGACCGTTGCATCCTCAAAAATGGATTTGAGGGTCTGGTGGTTGCCGTACATCGTTGCCGTATCATTGCCGACAAGAAGATCGTAATAGGCAGTGCGTTCATCGTCATGGGTCATATCACTTAGCTTGT
>CALEPT010000027.1 GCA_937910385.1 uncultured Ruminococcus sp.
GGGCTATGCACTTTTTCGAGCCCCTTTTATGCACTTTCTACTTGACAAACACACTACAAAATACATATTAGTATTATCCGATCCGTATGACATATTAAAAATGATTCCATTCTTACAAATCATTGCACCTCTGAACATAAATCTATAATTATTACTCTTTGTCAACGTACCATATACATTAGTTAGTTCGACAACATTTGATGTTGTCGTTGATGGTGTAGTTTTCAAGGTAAATGTAGTATTATTGAGAACCATTTCCAAAGTATTAGTAGTAGGCGTTGTTATGGTAGCACTCTCTAAAAATGTACCAGATTTATTTTCTCCTAACCATTGACAAAAATTGCTAAAATCAAATGTGTCAGTTCCTACATATTTTTTAATAGCCATATTTTTTAAACCTCCAGTTCTTCCGCGTTTCCGATAACGCTGTTTCCGGCGGAGTTGCCAAGCACAAATGCCTGTGCAGGTTTGTTTCCGCCGGTATCTATCTGCAATACCTTGACAATCAGCGAATTCAGTGCCTCGCTCGCGTCAGCTTCCACCCCTCGTGATATCAATATTTCCGCAAGCGTATTGCGCTGCTCGTCAAGCTCAGTCAGCAGACTGCTTATAGTTTCAGGCGAACTCGTCTCTACGAGCTCCCCGAGGATATCCTGTATGTAGCTCACTCCTGTACCTCCTTCGGTGTTCCCGACGATGTTCTGCCCCCATACCTGCGCGGACACATCGTCGATATTGATAGATCTGTTGGCAGCAGCAGGGTACAGCGCGGTGTGATCCTTATCAAATAGCAGCGTTCCCTGATTATCACGCAGCTGCAGATGATCTGTCTCGAGATCCACGCGGAAAATATGCTCTCCCGCGCTGAGCATTACCGGGACCGTGCGCTCTGCCGACTTGTACTCCCCGGAGGAAATGACAAAAGCCTCCGGGAACACAATCTCCTCATCATCGAGATATGCCGTTATACTAACCGTGCAGTCCTCCGCGCCGAAGAGATTGATGCTGTAATGCAAAAATGCCCATGTAGCGTCACGAGCCGCTACAGCTCCGTCTGCTATCGTGGTGGATATATCGACCTGCTGAGGATATTCGTTTAGCTCTGCTGTTTCTATAGTTTTGGTGATGTTTATCTGCGTGCCCGAAGCTCCTGTCCCGGAACTGCCCGAGGAATTCACCGTGCTGCTGCCTGCCTGTGGGACTCCGGGAGCCGTGAGCTGCTGCGGAGCGCGGAACTGCCAGTAGCTCGAGCATATCAGGAAATTGCAGTCCTCGCTCTCAGTTATACCGCCCTCGAGTGTTATCATGTCGCCGAGATCAAGCGCAGGATCGCCGTAGTATTCTATAGTTCCCGGCACCCAGCGAACGCCTGTGAAGTAGTGGCAGAGCGGATACAACAGCGCGTCGAAAAGATCTTTATAGTTTTTCTCCCGGTCAGGTATATATTTGTTGCCCTCAATGTTGAGCACCGCCGTGCTCTGACCCTGCCCGGAAGCCGGCTCAAAGACCGTGTGTCCGAGACTGCCGGTGTAGGAAAATCCGCGCACGCTGTAGTTGTACTCGCTGAGCTTAATGCTCTTACGCAGCGTGGCAGGGATCGTCCGCACGGGAGTCTTCCCGAAACGTCTGAATTCAATCTTGCCCTCGCGGTTGGCAAACGCAAATCCTCCTATCAGCTGCGCAATAGCCCTTACCTCGTCGCGGCAGGTCGTCAAAAAATGCGTTCCGAAATAGCCATATTTGATGTCTATCTTCCGCCCGTAGCTGTCTGTCGGCAAGAGTGCGTTTATCTCGTCTATGGTCTGCGCGAACTCGACCCCTGCAACCTCCTCGACGGTCTCAAGGGCTATGGACGCGAACACCGCACCGACAGAGCTGTCGTCTATCGCCGCGTCCAGTCTGTTTATGCGGTCGAGAGCCTTTATCGTCAGACGGTCTCCTGTCTCACGCTCCGCGGAGGAGATGTCAAAGACACCGAGCGGCACTTCGTCCTCCGCGCCCTCGACCGAAAACCACAGCTTGATCTCTCCGCCAAGCAGTTCGTCTCTGCGCAAGGTCGGCACGTTTAAGCTGATACTTAGTTCGCCCGTGTACATCTGCCCGACCATGAAGACTTCTTCGTCCTCTACACATCGAAGGTCTATGCTCGGGTTGCCGACCATGTTGCTGTCGTCAAGAGCAGTCTCAACTCCGTACACGTCCGTGAGAACTCCGCTGATGTGCTGCACCGCTCCGCTTTCGAGTGCTTCGATGTATTCTTGCGATACCTGATACAATCTATCGCCTCCCCTGTTGTTATATTTCGATGAGATTTACCGACAGCTCAGCCGTAAAACCATTATCAGCCATTGTCCTGTCTGACGGATACATCTGAGCCGTAACATAGCTGCCGCCAAACAAAAATACGACTGTTTGTGTAAATGCGCTGACGAGTTCATTTACCTGTGCTATTTCAGACGAAAGACCTTTGAATTTCAACGTGAGCTTATACACGTTTCGCCGTATAGGATATCTCAGGGCTCTGCCCGTTTCGGTTGATCGTCCCGAGCCGTCTGCAAGCAGATCAGATAGCACTGCACTGTATCCGTCAGAAAGAGGCTGCACAGCCGGTTGTGTTCCGTTTATTGATCTTATTGCGAGCATTATCCGCCCCTCCTTGCACTGTCATTGTATACTGCTTTTAGCACTTCTCTGCTGAATTCTTTGGAGTTCCTGAAAAGGTAGTTGATGATCTCAATGTTCATACCGCCGCGCAGCAGCTCTATGATGATTTTCAGCAGTTCTACTATTTCGCCGTCGTTGCCGCTGCCAAGCATTCCCTGAAGCTTTGATAATGGAGCAATGACCTCTGGGTCTGCTTTGGCATTTCTGTTATCACCGACCATTGCAAGCGTAGGAGCTGTAGCAAGTCCGCCTTTTGCAAGGCGAGGCAGTTCGATATGATCAAGCTTGCTTATTTCGACACCCGGTATCTCGTTGATAAGTCCGATTGCGCCGTTTATTATGTCAAAAAAGCCGTTTATTTTCTCCTCTATCCACTCGAAAATGGTGTTTACAGCCTCTTTAAACGTTCCAGAAAATGCGTCGCCTATCTTCGTGCCGATATCGCTGAAAATCCCTGTTATCTTGTCCCAGATACCGCTGAAAAAGTCACCTATTCCCGAAAATACGTTTTTGATCTTGCTGACAGCGTCGTTAAATTTATCTTTGAACCAGCCACCGACGTTGGAAAAGACATTTTTTATCCCGTCCCATATGCCTGAGAAAAACTCCTTCGCCTTGTTCCACGCTTCCTGGCTGCGCTCATATCCTTTAACGAACTGTTCTTTGAACCAATCTCCTACCGCCGAGAATACTTCTTTGATACCGTTCCAGATACCGCTGAAAAATTCTTTTGCCTTGTTCCAGATAGCCTGCACATTCTGGTAGCTCTCGGTAAACCTGTCCTTGAACCAGTTTCCTACAGACGAAAATACGTCCTTGATACCGTTCCAGATATTCTTGAAGAAATCCCCTACGGCACTCCAGATCTTCTTTATGCGTTCCCACGCCTCTTTGAACTTGTCGTCAAACCACTGATCGATATTCGCAAAGATCTCAAGAATTGCCGAAAGCATAGTCAGGAAGATCTCTTTTATCTTCTTGATACCGTCGGATATCGCATTGAACAGACCGTCGATGATGAATCCGCCCATTTCGCCCATTTCTTTTGACGGTGAAGCTATGCCAAAAGCCTTTTTGAATCCGTCAATGAACGGCTTGAATATGTGCTCGTAGATCCATTCACCTATGTTTTTCAGTCCGTCAATTATACCGTTAAGAAGTCCGAGAATGACGTTTCCGCCGGCTTCGTCTATTTTGCCCGAGAAGTAGTCCTTTATCGCCGTGATAACGCCCTGCAAAGCGCTCCACAGCATTGATACAGCTCCGCCGAGAGCAGATCCAAGCAGCTCAAATACACGGCTCGCGATACCGCCCCAGTCTATGGCAGCAATGAATTCTGCTATCTTAGTACCGATACTGCTCCAGTCTACTGTCTGGACAGCTGTTATCAGGGCATCGAGCACTCCCTTGATACCCTCTGAGATAGTAGTTCCTGCTTTGCCGAAGTCGATATTGTCAAACCAGCTGTTTATCGCTTCGCCTATACCGCTGCCGAGCCCCTTGAAATCAAAGTTTGTAACAAAAGCAAAGCCCGCGTCAATAAAGGCTTTTATCTTTGCGGAAAGAGCCTTTCCGAGTCCCTTCCAGTCGGTCTTTTTAATGGCGCGGTTGAGCCCGTCTGCGATGCCCTTACCGAGTTTGTCCCACTTTATGCCGCCCCAGAATGTGTTTATAGCGGAGGTTATCGTATTGAGACCGCCTGCAACAGTATCACCGAGAACTTTCCAGTCGATGTTGTCAAGGAAGCCGTTAATCCCGTCTGTAACCTTGCCTATGCCGCTGTTTATTTTGGAGCTTACTTTACTCCAGTCGATCTTGCCAAATACGGAATTAACGCGTTCAGCAAGGATAGAACCTACACCCGACCAGCCACCGCTCTTAATTGACTCTTTCAACCGCTCCGCCCAGTCAGGAAGCTCAGGCTCGCTCATGTCGATGTTGCTGTAGTCTATTCCTTCACTTTCGGAAGAGCTTCCAGAAGAGGACGAATCCTCATCTCCACCCCCTGAAAGCACATTCATCTCGTCGATACCTGCCATTGAGACTTTAGTTTTCTTTGCGGTATCGGCGGTTGATTTTAGCTTCTTTGTTGCCTCGGCAGCCTGCTTGTAGGTGCTGCCAAACAGTCCTGCTATAAAACCGGCTACCGATCTTGTAACGGTTGCAAGACCTGACATCAGCGCATTGAGTGCCGGCATTATCTGCTGTAATATCGGCGTGAAGGCTATCGAGAGATTAGCCTTGACCGCATTCAGAGACTTTGAAAACTGCTCGTCAGCTTTTGCAGCTTCGAGAAGTCCGTCCTTGACTGCTCTGAACGCTGCATAGATACCAGCCATGAGGAACACACGCTTGAACGTATTCTTCAGCGCCGTACCCAACTTCGATATCGGTTTCAAAAGTGACGTGGCAGATTTGCCTACGCTGCCGAAATGTGACCTGAGAGAGCTGAGAGCCTTTCCGCCGACAGACTTTATTTTTCCAAAGGCGCTTGAAGCTTTTGATCTTATCGCTGAAAACGCCTTTTTGAATGAACTTTCTGTTTTTTTACTTGTACCTTCAAGCTCATAGAGCTTATTTTTTAAACCGTCGAGCTTGTTTTGTGTTGATATAATGCGCTGCTCTGTTGTATTAAGCTGAGATACGGTCTTGTCCGTGGGATCAGCAGAGGATAGCTCCTGCCACTTCTTCTGCAAAATGTTCAACTGCTCGGTGACAAGCTGTATTTCCTGCCTAAGCCTTGCAGTCGGTTCTGCATCGACTTTGAACTTGCCGATATCAGCAAGTTTCTCGTTTGCTTTGTCAACAGTCTCAGCAACCTTTTGGTGAAGCTTTTCAGACATTTCCTCAACTTCTGCCATGACATTCGATGTATCATAGTTTACATAATTACCAGTAGATACAGCTCTCGGGACTGCATTTGCCGCATCATGCAGCGCCTGTTCCTGCTCCTCCATACGCTGTAATGCTCTATTTATTGCTGCCGATACATTGTCACCAACAGCTATATCCGCGTTCTTTACAGCTTCACTTACCGCCTTACCAACAGCTTTGCCTGCTTTTTCCATTGGCGCTGAGATAGCATTCTCGATCGCAGCACCCACCTTAGCGGCAGAAGTTTCCGCAGTTCGCTCCATACTTTCAAGCTGCTTGCCAATCTTATTTTTGATAACAAGATCAAGTGATATTGCTCCTACACTACCGTTATCAGCCATATTCTCACTCCTTTCTGCATAAAAATAAGCGCTCATAAAAGCGCTTGACATTTTCCGGATCTGTGATATAATATATATAAAGAGCATACCGATAGACGGTCGCTCCCAAATTGAATGATTATAGAAATAACCGCTTCAAGTTGTCAGCTGAGGGCGGTTATTTCCTTTTGTTATGGTATATTGTATAAAACAATGCTAAAACAGAAACAATAAGTATTCCTGAATTTATCAGCTCGTTCCATGTTACATAGTCCATATTTTTCACTCCCTTCCGGGAGCAAAGGATTAGACCGCCTACCGTTATTGATATGCTCTCTGTCAGTATTATACCACAGGGAGCATTTTTTGTCAATTACCCGAATATCTTTGCAAACATCTTTTCAAAATTTGCAGCGTAGTCTTCGGGCTTTTTGCCTGTTCCGCCTGAAAGCTTCTGCTTAGCGCGGAAGTTCCGCCATTCATTGCGGATATGATGTTCGTGTTGTGTAAAATGTTTCAGACGGTCTTTGTCTTCTTCCTTGCGTATCAGTACAATCTGCCCGAGCGGAGTGTCTTCCATAAGTCCGCTTACAAGCAGCAGCCACTCCGGATATGACAGTTCTTCCTGCGCCGACGGCAGCAGACCATATTGCTTAGCTACTGACTGCACTATTAGGGTGCGGTCATGCTCAAGATCATACCAAGGTTCATTCTGCTGCTGAGCGAAAGGAGCTGCTTTTCTCAGCTTTTTCCTTTTCGTATTTCTCGGGATCTCCCTGCGTCATAGCGTCCAGTACTATATCTACGAGATCGAGATATGCGCGGAAAGAAAGGTCAAGCTTTTCAATCTCTTTGTACTTGGCGCCGAAAGCAATCTCGAATATCTGGTCTATTACTTCAAATTCGCCTTCATCAGCATTATCCCTATTGCCTCTATCGAGTTTTTCGGAAAGCTTCATGACCTTTCTGACTGTCTTATTTCTGTCATCTATCTGGTACACCTTGTCTCCGATCTGTATCTCGGGTGAACCGATAAGGAGTTTCTTATCCAGTGTATACATCTTTCCCATATTATTACCTCCAGACAAAGAACAGCGCCCGGTCATTCGGACGCTGTATCTTCTGTTTCAATTTCGTTTATATTCTCGGTTTCTTCAGTACTGCTTGATTCTTTCTGCGACTCTGATACAGCAGCTTCGATCATGTCGCAGGGGTAAAAGTCGGCTTGCCGTCAGACTGTATTTCAAATGCGAGAGGCGCAACGGCAGTAGAATCTCCCGCCTCCCATTCTGTTACGTTTATCACGCAGGGAACAAGGAGTGTAGCGCCACTCGGAAAAGTCCAAAGGACAGCGGTCTTGCAGTCCGTCCCGGTTTTTACGGCGAGTCCTGCAACATAATCGTTGCCGGCGTCACCCATATTCCTTTTGCCGCTGACCGAGATACTGATACTCTTGCCCGTTACAAGACGTCTTGTCCAGCCCTCCTGGTCGTAGGCTTTCCATTCTTCTATGTTGCCGTCGATCGATACAGAAAAACTTTCCATATCGGCTATGGTCTTCAGGTTTGCGGCGGTCGAACCGTCGCCGCCTGTTGTATCAATTTTAAACTGATTTTCCCAACAGGGAAATACTCCGCTTGTGGTTGGCATTATTCATCATTCCTTTCTACGTATATGATATCGGCGTCCACAATGTACTCGCAGACGCCTTTCTCGTCTTTTCCTATGGCACGGACTGCTTTAACGTCCGCGAATTTTATTACGTGCGCAGCGGTAGGCATATCGCGAAGAGCCTGCATCAGTCCGGCAGTTTCAGCAGCTTTCGCTTCGGCTGTTGTGGGATTTGTTCCCCAGCGTATAAGCACGCGGAGCTTTGCCATTTCGTAGCTGCTGTCAGTACCTATGCACTCACGCGGAACGAAGTCTGCTCTTTGATACACACCGATAGTCTCGCTGAGCGATGCGTCGATACAACCGGCAGTGACGACCTCAAAGTCAAGGAGTTCCGCCAGCATATCAGCTATTTCAAGCAGTGTCAGATAGTTCATAATCCTGCCTTCTTTCTGAATACTTCCGTGAACTCAGCGCTCACGAACTCCTTTTTGCTGCCGTTTATGTACGGCTCGAGCCAGTACGCGCCTGCATTCGCATTCTTGCCTTTCTGAAAGTTCAGCATACGCCCTTTGGGATCCGGTACAAGGTGAGCGCCTTTCCTATATCTAAAGCCCTTTAAGTTTCCACTCTTATCCTTAATCGGGAAAGGTCCTGCTCCAGTCTGGCTGTCCACCATAAGTTCAGGATGATAGTATAAACGTCGCGCCTGCGGTGAGCCTGTTATCAGGACTGCACCTGTCTCCGTGCTCTCTACGAAGGTCTGGTTATTCTGCATATCTCCGGTGTCGAACGGCATAGTCTTCGATTTCACAAGGTCGGCGTATAACTGCTCCATTGTATCGGAAGCAGAAGCAAGTGCAGCCTGCTCTATCTGTCTTATCTTGTTATAGTCCAGTTTTATGGATATTTTCATCAGATCAGCTCCAGTCGTGTGTAGTTCACAGTCCCGTCGGGATTGCGGCACTTCTGACTTGCGTATATGCGGCGGTGTATGCCGCTGAGAACTTCAACGTCGCCCTCAATAGTATCAACATCGGGAGCGATGTCGCCGTTGAAAAGTGCCACGGCATTTAGTGTAATTATCTGCTTGTCAGCAGTCACTCTCTGCGTGGTCTTCTCGCTGTAGTTGCACTTCCCCTCGAAAATAACAGTGCGCTTGGGAGAGCCGTCACGATTCAGACCGCCCTCGCGATAAACAGTTATCGGTGTAGTACACACCCTGTCGGGAACCAACTGAGGATACTTCATTCACATCAGCCCCCTGCAACACAGTCCCGTCTGCATGAGCAGATTATAGACCTCACTCGATGTTGTGACATCGCCTATTGTGACTATCTTAGACTTGTCAAAGCTCATGCTGACACCGTTGATAGAGTAGGCAGAGAGAGGACTCTCCAGCAGCTCTGCGTTATCATAGCAGAAGTCTGCGTGGAGTTCCACCGCCTCTTTGATGAGCCCCTGCTGAAACTCAGTCAGGTTTTCAAAGCCTGCTTTGACTATCCTGTTATATGTCAGGCTGTCAATGTCTCGGCAGGCTCTTCTCAGACGCTTCTCCAGCTCCTCTGCCGGGATGTTTCCGCTGTACTCACTCGGTTCCAGATACATCAGGCTCACCGCCTGACTTTCCCTTCTTCTTAGACTCGCTCTGAGCTTTCAGCTCCTCGTACTTGGCAAGGAGCTCATCATACTGAGCTGCCGGAACAGTCGCCGAGGGTGAGCGTGCGATCATCTTTCCGCCGTCATCGTAAATGTCGAAGCCTCTTGCAAGGTATTCTGCCTTGCTGTTCTGGTCAATCGTATAGACCTTATTGTCCTTGATAGCTTTCATCGTGTCCCTCCTTATGCGTCCGCATGGATGATGCAGCCCTGTGTCATCAGGTGGTCAATAGCAAACGTGCCGTTGTATCTCCTGTTCTGATACAGGTACTTGTCGGCTGTGCGGCTGTCTGTACCGGGAGCAAAGAAGTGGATGTAGCTGTACTTCACACGGCTTACCTGACACTCGGGGTCGATAAGGATGTACTGCATATTCTTAGCAGCTGTGCCTGTACCTGTTGCAGGAACGCAGCCGTCGGTGAAATTATATGCGGTCTTGAAGCGCTCTGAAGGAACCGTCACGATATTGGTGATATCGTCAAGTGTGTGAACTGTTCTGTTGACCGCACCGTTATTGCCGTTGACATTCCATGTGCGCTGAATGTCTGTAGCTTCCTTGAGCAGTTTCTTGTATGCAGCTGTGCAGTACAGGATAACTCTGCCAAGAGGTACACCTGCATCTTCCAGAGCAACGAGGTTGTCGTCGAAGTCGCTGAGGACATTCGCAGCAGTCAGAGTTGTAGTCTTGACTGTACCGCCGATCCTTACGAACTCGCTATAGAGCTTGGAGTAGGTGTAGCAGTCCAGCTCAGGGATAGCCTGTGTTTTCTCGAAGCGGCTGTGGATATTCGCAACGGAGAGGATAGTGTTTGTCTCATCAACGTCCATAGGATCTACACCGAACTCGATGTCACGGTCGTGGTCGAGAGTCTTGTCCTCAAAGTCGTTGGAATAAGAGCCTGTGTTGAAGCTGAGAGAGCTTCTGCTGTGGTCCTTATAACCTGATACGGAGAGCTTGGGGATCTTGATGTTCTTTGCACCTGTCACCTTGATGTCGAGGTTTGAGTGGAAAAGAGCATCCGATGTCAGCTCCTGACCGTAGAGTTCTCTCAGCTTAGTCTCGAACTTGGTAACATAGTTGATAGTGTTAGGCATAATATCAGTCCTTTCTTACTTTTTGCGGCGGATACCGAAGGCTTCATCAAGCTGTTCGTTCTCCGCAGCGTTGTCTTCTTTCGGAGTCTCAGCTCCGACCTTGAAACCGCTCTTGCCTTTTTCATCGGCGGTATGCTTCCACTCGGGGTACTTCTTTGCAACTGCCTGCAAAGCTTCGGTGATAGTGATACCGTCACGGTTAGCGGCGTTCTCGGCGATGAGCACAGCGTCCTCGATGTACTCAGGCTTGAAGCCTGCATTGTGAGCTTCCAGCTGAGCTTTTAGCCTTGTGTTCTCAGCTTTGAGCTGTTCATTCTCGGCTTTATAGTCAACATCGGGAGCTGTCTCGGGTGTGCTCTCAGACGGCTCAGATTCAGCCGCAGAGGCTGTCTCTTCTGTCTCAGGTGTAGTTTCCTCTGCCTGAGGTGCCGGGGCTTCTGAGGGCGTTTCTGCGGCTGTTTCAGCCTTAGGCTCCTCAGCTTTCTCCTCTGCCTTTTCAGCAGGCTTCTCAGCTTCGGGCTTCTTGTCCTTCTCCTCTACGGGAGTGGTGTTCTCGTTGTCCATAGTTTACCTCACTTTCATTTGGATATAAAAATAGCACTTGCGAGGGACATTTATGTCCTTGGCAAATGCTTGTAAGCGTTATTCAGATGTACAGTCCCACACAGGGACTTCCTCAATTGCTGCCCTTGCTTCAAGTATAGCGAGGTATCTCTCCATAACTTCAAGCTGCATTTTGTATATGCTCTTCGGGCATAGCGGTAGGAAGTTAAGATTATCCCTGTTGTCATACATCTTTTTCAGCTTCTTGTACCTGATGATAAGCTGCTGATGTTCTGCCATAAAGCGCTCCTTGTAGTCCTCGGACTGCATGAGCTCTATCGTGTCTTTGAGTTCCATTGTTTCACCTCCTTCAAATGGGTATAAGAAAACCGCTCTCAGTGAGGGCGGTTTAGATATGAATATAAGTATCACTATTTCGGGTCTCAGCATAATAATCAGCGTATTCTTTGAGAAACCTTTTTTCGATATCTTTCGGAGTATCGTTATTTACAACAACGATATACTCGTCCGCAATAACAATATGTCCATTACCCGACTTGAATTGCTTTTCTAACCCCTTCGGGAAAACACTGCAATACCCGTCAGCATAAGAAAAACGGGTATTACTACTTGCAGGATAACCATTATTGTACATTACATTAACCCCCTTTTGAAGTATTCAACAATTGCCTTTCCAACTTGCGATTTAGATTTTCCGTAATAGTAGTTGCCGAAACTCTGAGCAATTAACTCATCAGGATTACGATAGGTCATTGTTCCTAATTCACTTATACAAGCATCATCTATTTCCTCTAACGTTTCGTCAGAAAATGCCGCTAAATATACTTCTCCTTTTATCTTTTGTAATTCTTGCTCAAATACTTCCTTTTTTATAGGCGTTAATACCTCGCCATATTTTATGCCTGCCCGTTTCATTGCCAATATCTTGTGAAGTGCGTGCCCGAGTTCGTGACAAACCAGACTACCAGCATTATCCGCTTCATAGCTAAAATGACTATTGAAATCAATCAATAGTTTTTCCCTTAGCAAAGAATAATTTGAACAATAGTATTCTGAAAGCCTGATAACATTTATTGCTTTGCCGGGTAGCAAACCATTTTCGCCAAGGTCGGTGCTTGTATCAGCAAACACAATAGGTTCTACCTGCTCTCTGATAATTGGGAAATCCTCTGCAACTTTATCAACAGCCTCGTTGACATCGTTGATTATTTCTTCTGGTATCTCCGGATTTTTATTTCCTGTCTCTATTATATCAGAATTTGGATATTTGTCAATATAGTTCTCAGGAATTCTCTCCTCAGTATAAGCCCCCTCCGCCTTCTCAGGCTCACTGACTATAACCTCAACAGCCTTGCCCTCCGGGACAGGAGCGTCGCTGACAGGCGGCTCGATCTTGTACTCAGGCTTTACCTCGCCCTCATACACCTTCTCCTTGCCCTCGTCACGCTTGAGAACAGTCTCGCCTTCCTCGGCATTGACCTTGTCAATGAAGTCTTCAAGCTTCTTCTGAGCCTGTCTCAGCTCCGCCTTTGCCTTCTTGATGTTCTCCGGATCCGTGAAGCCGTTGACCTTGCGCTTTGCCTTCCTGATCTCACGTTCAAGGGCTCGCTGCTGCTGTTCCAGCTTGTACCGGCGCTCGCTGTCGGTGTTGTCCACGCTCTCAGGCAGCGGATCACCGTCACGCCACAGCAGGATAGTGTGCCGACAGTTGGGGTGAAACAACCCTTTTTCAATGGCGCTGCTCAGAAGTGGGAACCACTTGCCACAGTAATTTGACTTCCCCCAGAGAATGCCGTCAGGATACTCCTGGACTTCGCCGTCCCAGTCCGAGAACGTGTCCTCGATGTAGATGCGCCCCTGCCACGGCTCGCAGGTCTTGCTGCACATACCGCAGCTGCTGACCTGCACTGTATCATAGCCCAGCGCCTTGCACTTTGCGGACTTGCCTTGCAGCGCCGCTCTGGTAGCCGTAGTGCGGAGAGCCATGCGGACGTAGTCGGCGATGTTCACACGCCGTCCGTTTTTGTAAACGATGCAGTTGATACCCTGGGCGAGAAAGTCCTTCACGGCAATGTCAATGGCTTGCTGTAAGGTCATAGAGCCTGTACCCATTGCAAGCTGTACCCGGTTCACGGTCTGACGGTAGACGTCGTCTGTGAGCCTGAGCGCAGCTGTCTCAGCGTTCTTCTCCAGATACGTCACGTCCTCGATGAGCTTGTTCACCTTTGTGGTGTCCACTCCGAAGAACTGCGGTTCAGGTTGGATCTCTGCCGGAACGTCCTCAGCAGGGACAGCAGGCGGAACATCAACACTATTCACGCCCTCGTCGAACTGCTCCTGCATGATCTGCCGTGTCTCAGTGTCTATCTGCTCGGTGTACTCCTGCATTATCGCAGCATTCTCTCTGCGGAACTTCTCCAGACTGCGGAGCTTCTCAGTCTGCCATGCAGACCAGTTGAAGCCTTCCTGCTCCTCTTCTTCCTTATGCCGTCCGAGGTTGCGTTTCAGTGACTTCACAAGCCGCTGTTCTATCTCCTCGAATATGCGGACGATGCCGCTGATACCGAGCATTATGTACCTCCAATCATTGTGGTATGAAAAAGCACCCCAAAAGGAGTGCTTTTATTGTTATTAAAGTTTCATTTTCTTCGTGGTAGTTTCAAACTTTTCACGACCAAGACCGGATATTTCAGCACCAAGTTCTAAGCCGATTTCTCTAAGTGTCTTTCTCAGTGCATTCATATCATCAAGCTCGATGTTATGACGATAATACTTGTCAAGCAGTACATCAATAGCTGTCATATGCTTACGTATCTTTTCGATTGAACTTTTTATCTGCTGATTACCAATAACAACTGCATACTCTTTCAAAGACTTTGTTTCAATGAAAGCTTTCGGCTTGGATGAATCAATATTGATACCAAAGTACTTGCAGAGAGCATCAAATCCAGACTTTGCTACTATAATTACCGAATTGCTTGACACATGGATTATTCTATTCTCGCCTTTAAACTTTGCAAGTTCCTTACCTTTGAGAAGAAAATAGTCCTTATCCTCGATGCACAGAATTTTAAGGACACGTCTGACATTATATTCCTCAATACCTGTGAAGTACTTCACGTCAGCGACCGACATAACCGGCTCGCCGTTGTAGGTCTTTTCGACATAGTTGTAAAGCTCAAGCTGCTTCTCCGGCTTTGCCTTTGGAGTGGAATAACTTCCGGTCTTGTTCAGCTCTGGAAGGACTTCATTAGTCAGCCACTTTCGGAAGACTCTGCACTTGTCTGTCTTAGTTTCAAGCATAAGGTCGTATATCTGAGATTCAGTGATGTAGCTGTGTCCGTTGCGGACACAAGGCTTTATCTCGGCAGATTTTACATTTTCATCAATTCTATCCTTACGAGGATAAGATGTACCTGCTCCATTCTTCTTTATCTGTCCGAGAGCCATACCCACTGCATAAAGCTCAAACATAGGTATACCGTTGATAATCTGCACGTCTATTGACGTATTTTCAAATTTAACAAGCTTATTCATGATAAAACTCCTTTTCAATACTCTTGACAAGAAGTCTCTATCTGTGGTACAATATATTTGATAGAGAAATCTGTCGCTCGATAACGGTATTCGGTTCACTTCCTACGGTGCGAATACCGTTATTTTTTTTCAATTACTCTTTTTATCCCCTCTCGAACAACATCTGTTCTTGTAACATTATTATCTTTGCAGTACTTTACAAGTTTATCATTAGTATCCTTGTCAATTCTTGCTTTGACTTCAACTGTTAAAGGGGCTTGGGACTTAGGTCGCCCTGTTCTTGGTGACATTGTATCACCTCACTTTCTGTGCCACAAATATATTATACTTTATGTGTCACAAAAAGTCAAGTGCTTTTTGAAAATTTATTTTTTACTAAAATCCTATCCACCAACAGAGGGCTCATTCACGGTAAGCATTCCCTTTTCTGACATGATACGCTGCACCTCAGCTTCCTTGAACTCGTCGTCCTTTGAGCTGCCCCAGAGCTCGTCAACCTGAGTCCTGACCGACATCACACCGTATGCAGCAGCCTTCCCCACAGTCTCCACACGGCTGTCGAAATCAGGAGCTCCGTATTCGCCGAAGCTGACGGAGACATCACGTTCCTCAGGAGCTGCACCGAGCATATTGTCGTATGTTTTCAGAATAATGTTTATCAGCTGCGGGAGAGCCTTCTCCAGAACCGCGGTTATCGTGTTGCGGGTATCGCCTGTGACGTCCTTCTTCTCGCGCTGTGCCTCGCCTGAGGACATCTTGCCTACATCTATGCCGAGCGTCGCCGGAGAGATGAAGCCCTGTAAGCACATCAGCAGCGCCTGTGTGTAGGTGCTGACGAAAGCGTCATACTTGATGTCCGGCTGTACCATCTCGACCTTGTCTCCCTCGCGTTCGCTCATGGTGCCGTTGATCTTGATGACCTCGGCTCCAAAGCTGCTGACGTCCTGGAGGGAGCCGTTCTCAGGATCGCGGGGGATCAGGTTCAGCGGTATGTACTTGATGACACGTCCGGCACGGATAGCATCGAGCCACTGTGATATTACCTCGTCGAGCGCATCGAAGCACTGTGACTTGCCTCCGCTGAATACGCTCTTGCCGCGGCCTCTGTATTTCTTGTCGCTGTAGAATTTCAGCGGCAGCGCCATGATGAAGTCGCCGGGGAATTCTACAACAGGCGCTATATCTGCAAGCTCCGGTATTGTCGAAAGCGGCCTTGCACTTCCGCTGCTGTCGAACAGTACTGTCTCTATTCTGCCCTTGGTATATCTTTCATGGAGCTCGTACCTTACAGACTTGACGTTGTACTGTGTGCGGAAGGTCACAGCCTCGACTATGCCCCTCTTCTGTTCTATGTCTACTCTGTCACCGCTGATGAACTCAACGATCGGATAAAGTGAAAGGTCAGTGTCTATCGAGATCTTGAACGCACCGTCACCGCTGACGAGCGTGTCTGTGACAGCCTGTCCGACCAGCTGAGAGAAGTCTATGCTTTCAGCGACCTCGTCCCACTCTGACGGCGCTTCAATGTCGTTCATATCAGACTTCACTATGTAAGACATAGTGTCGGCCATTACAGCAGGGAGTCCGCTGTGTATCTTCCTGATCTTGCTGTTCGCCGGCGAAGTGCTCCAGAAGCCTCCGGTGCTTGTCTCGGTCTGGTGGAAGAACTGGAAGAGCTCGTTCGCATCGCCCTGATACCAAAGCTGTGACCGCAGCACTTCCAGCTCCCTTGTGTGCTCTCTCTGTATCACTATAGCCTGCTCCGTAGAGGGCGGTATTATCTCAAGCCAAGTCTGCATTTTTCTCTTCACCCACTTTCCAAGTCCCATGGTCATCCTCCTAACATCTGCATCGTCTCGGCAACTCCCGTTGTAGCGTCGGGAGCGTCGTCATGAGCGTTCTTGCCTTCCCTCTGATATGATATCATCGCAGCGTAGTATTCAGGGAAACGGTCACGCCAGTTCACAGGGTAATAAATATGCTGCATTACCCATGTCGAATATGACAGTATCCTGGCTTTCTTGTTGTCTGACTGGTGGAACCAGCTCCAACAGGTCAGCCAGTTGTTTATTTCCTCTTCGGATATACGCTTTACATTCCTTGCAAAGCCTTTACCGCCGTTGTTGGACTCTATCCTTGCGCTGTTTACGGAGTGCTCCTTGTGCCGCCTTGCAGTCTCAGGCTCGGTGACTTCCATAGGAGCCTTAGTGAAATACACGTCCAGAACGTAAGCCTCACGCTGATACACTCCCCAGATGATAGAACACAGCCAGTCACTGCCATCGTCAGCGGTATCGGAGTAGCTGTAGATACCCTCGAAGAAGGGCGGCAGGTCTGTGTAAGTTTTGAACGATGTGTACAACCTTCCCTTGATATCGATAGGCTCCTGCTGATAGTTAGCGGAGGCGATCTCCGCACCCATAGCCTTGATAGTTGCCTGATAGCTCTCATAGCTTAATATTTCGGGACAGAGCATTTCTCCGCTGTCCTTGTCATAGGCCTTCATGCAGATATGCCTGAACGGTATGTTCTCCGCCTTGCAGAAGTCCAGATATCGCCCTGCAAGATCGTCCGTCGCCCAGCGTGTCATGATGATAATGACCTTCGCGCCTTCTTCACGGCGGCTGAGCATGGTATTCGTGAACCACTCCCAGTGCTTCTGCTTCACAGCTTCATTGTTCGCTTCCTCAGCGTTCTTGATGAGGTCGTCTATCATCATCAGCGTACAGCCAAAGCCTGTCGCCGTACCTGTGGGAGATGAGGCAAGGTAGTTATTATAACCGCCCTCCAGTGACCACAGGTTCATAGCACCGTCGCCGTGCTTGATGCGGACGTTCGGAAAAACATCGGAGTAGACCGCTTTGAGCCTGTCGGCCTTGACTTCGGATATAGTGTTACGGACGTTCTTGCTGAACATCGTCGATAGCGTCTCGTTGTAGGAGCCTATCATGATCTTTCGAGTCGGATCCTGACCGAGATACCACTCAGCGAAGCAGCAGGCCGTTCTTGACTTGCCGTGCCGGGGCGGAAGGTTGACTATCATCGCCTTATCCTCAGAACTCAGAAAGTCCTGGAACTCATTGCACAGCTCTACAAGGAATCTGCGTTCAGGCTTATAGAAGTCAGGAGCTTTCAGCCGGCAGTAGTCGAAGAAGCTCCTCCGCGCAAGCTCTATCCTTGCACCAAGTTGTATCAGTTCTTTATTCTCCGTCAGCAAGCTTCCTCAGCTCCTCGGTAGTCAGACCCTTGAACGGATCGTTGACATCGGCAGAGATACTGCCTTCGATCTTCGTTACGTACTCGCCTGTCATCTTGTTGAGAATATCCACTGCCCTGAGCCTGTCCTGCGTCAGGTGTCCATCACGGGCGATATCTGAAAGCATTACCTGACGTTCCTTAGCAGTCAGGATGCGCTCATCCTGTGCCTTCTCCGTCAGTTCTCTGATACACTCGGCTATGTTAGTATTTTTTAGTAATTTGCCAGCGTTCTGCCCTGCAAACTTTTCTGAATACCCGGCCTGAACTGCACTCCAGGCAGCGTTACCGCTCTGGGCGTAGAACTCGGCAAACTTCTTCTGTCTTGCATTCACGGTAACACCGTCCTTTCGCATATAACAGAAACACCGCCCTTGACCGGACGGCATTTCGTAAATTAAAAGCAAGATACAGGAGCTCTTTTTGCAGAACTCCATGCTATTATTATAGCACTTGATTTTTTCCCAAGTGTATCATCTTCCTGAATCCGTGCGGTTCACAGCAATGACTCGCTGAAAACCGCATAGATTCAGGA
>CALEPT010000028.1 GCA_937910385.1 uncultured Ruminococcus sp.
ATTAGTCCATCCTCAATCCATAAACTATCACCGAAATATCGACAAAAGCGAACTAATGTGATATAATAGAAGTGCAAGGAAAAGTACGAAAAACGATGAAAAAGCTTGCACTTTGGAGGATGTCATGTATAGATTTGAGGAAAAGCAGTTATCATTTACAGATTTTAATCAGCCGCAGGGGCTGCAAATGAATCCAGAAAACAGATGGATCAAGAAGGCAGAAATGATTCCCTGGGATACAATTGAAAAAGAATATGCAAAGCTGTTCCCGAGTAGGACAGGTATGCCTGCAAAGCCTTTGCGTATGGCACTCGGCTCGCTGCTTATCCAGAAACAGTATCATTATCCGGACGAGGAACTGGTAGAGCAGATCAGAGAAAATCCGTACTATCAGTACTTTATCGGTATGCCGGGATACGAAGATAAGATACCATTCGTACCGTCGCTTCTCGTTGAATTCCGCAAGCGCCTTTCTGAAGATGTGCTGAATGAGATAAACGAAATGATTATTGAATACAATACTCAGAAAAGTGATGATGATAACGACAGCAACGGTGGAGATAACAACAGTGACCATGGGACTGATAATACTTCCAATTCCTCTGCAAACAGCGGTACACTGATACTTGATGCAACCTGTGCACCGCAGAATATCAAATATCCTCAGGACATCGAACTACTGAATGAGACGCGTGAAAAACTTGAAGCTATGTTATGCAGAATCTCCGATGAATACGGCTTTTACAGACCAAGAATGTATAAAGAAAAGGCCCGTAAGGATTATCTGGCACTTGCAAAATGCAGAAAACGCGGCGCGAAAAAAATCAGAAAAGCGATCAAAAAACAGCTTCAGTACATTCGCCGTGACCTTGGATATATGGAGAATCTGATTGACAACAATAATGTTATTCTGTCTGCAGCTGATGCAGAGCTTCTTGATATATTGACAACTGTTTATGAACAGCAGCAGTATATGTTTGAAAACAATACACACACAGTAGAAAACAGAATAGTCAGCATAAGCCAGCCGTATATTCGTCCGATAGTCAGAGGCAAAGCGAAATCTCCGGTTGAGTTCGGAGCGAAGCTCGACCTGTCTGTTGATGAGACCGGGATGTGCAGGATTGAAAAGCTGTCTTTTGATGCCTACAATGAAAGCACAGTTCTGAAGACTGCAATAGCAAACTACAAGCAGCGTACAGGACATTATCCCGAGCGTGTTCTTGTAGATCAGATATACCGCAATCGCGATAATATCACGTTTTGCAGCGGGCTCGGAATACGTCTTTCCGGCAAGAGACTTGGCAGACCTAAGAAAGATGCTGATACGAAAGCAGAGAGTAAGACTGCATATCAGGATAATACCGACCGAATAGAAGTGGAGCGGAAGTTCAGTCTCGCAAAACGCAAATTCGGTCTTGGTCTGCTGCTCACCAAAAGAGAAGATACTACAAAAGCATCGATAGTTCTCAGCATAATTGCAATGAACATCGACCGCCTTGCGGCATTGCTTTTGCGCCTTATGAGATATATCGTGTCCTTTTTCGTTTTTGATGATGAAAAAGTGGCGGTTTCTGAGAGCGTTGGTTATTGAGGAGAGACTAATTAGTGATGACGATTATAATGCCTTTATTTCGGAATTAAGCAAATCCACTATTGAAGCTAAGTACGCAATTCTTAAAGGCAAAGGTGCCGGTAAGCTCGGAAGAAGAAACGCCAAATGCACTGGGATAATTCAAGCAGTAATAGACGGTCAGCAAAGTAGAGATTATACGGATTCAAATGGAAATACTATAACAATAAAAAAGCCTTATACTGATGATTGGTCAGCAGATGGATATTTAAGGTGGGCAATATCATGTGGATTGCTTACCTACAATAATAAAACTGATAGTTGCAAAATCTCGGAATTAGGAAAAGAACTTGCATCAGCCCAAAATGATACACCGGAAGAAAAAGAATGTCTGTCGAAAGCTCTTTTATCATATCCTCCCGTTATCAGAATACTATCTCTGCTGAACGAAAAAGACAAGCAAACCAAATTTGACTTAGGTGCCAAACTTGGTTTTAAGGGAGAGCTTGGATTCACATCTATACCACAAGCGATATACCTATGCGATTATTGTGAAGCCGATCCTGTTCAGCAAAAGGAAGTTAAGAGTAACGATGAGGGCGATTCCGACAAATACGCTCGTGGTATTGCAAGTTGGTTAAACCAGATGGGATGGGTTGAAAGCTCAAATATAAGAGTTACCGATTCATATAGAGGGAAAACATATTCTGCTATTATTCAGGCTTTTTCTATCACAAGAGCAGGCGAAAAGGCATTGATAAAGGCAAATGGAAATTCAAGTAATCCAAGAATCCCTCGTATTGTTATGTATGAGATGCTCGCATCAAATAAAGCTGCCGGTTCAGATTGCCTTAGATATGAAAGAGCTTGTATTATAGATACATTATCAAAAGGAAATAAAACTCTTGATCAAATCCAGAAATCATTAAAGGGCTATGATATAAAAATTGATGTTGACACGATTAAGGATCATATTATTGGATTAACGACAATTGGTCTGGACATCGAATATAAATCGGATAAATACAAGCTGCTTGACAAGATTAATGGATTAATAATTCCTAATAGTGATATTATCATTAAAGATGACGTTAATGAAATCAAAAACAAGGTTAGAGCAAAACTTTCTGCACTTAACCACAAATATCTTATTCTCATAGATCTCGCATATAGTAACGCTTCAACAGTCGCAAAGAAAAATGCAGATGCAAGAGAATTTGAAATACAGACTGCGGATATGTTTACTAAAGAACTTGACTGTAAAGGTTCAAGATTAGGAGATTCTCGTAAGCCTGACGTATGTATTTATTATGATAAAAATGGACTTATTATAGATAATAAATCTTACAAAGATGGTTATGAAATACCTATGGGTCATGCTGACGAAATCATTAGATATATAGATGAAAATAAACAGAGGAAAACTTCACTGAATCCTAATGAATGGTGGAAAGTGTTTAATGATAATGTCGATAAATTTAATTTTGCATTTATTTCAAGCCGATTCAAGGGAACGTTCAAAGATCGACTGGATTATATAAGTAAGAGATCTGGTGTAAACGGAGCTGCTATCAGTTCAGTAAATCTTTTGCTACTTGCAGAGGAAATTAAGGCAGGAAGAATGTCATATGAAGAGGCTTTTGCTAAGTTTGAGTGTAATGATGAAATCATACTATAAGAGAGGGTGATATTATGTCATATACCTTTTTAGACCTTGCTGTAGAAGTAATTAAAATGCAGAATAAGCCGATGTCTGTATACGATATATGGAAAAAGGCAGTTGAAAACGATTTGCATAAAAAGCTACCTAAATACGGCAAAACACCTGAGCAGACACTCGGAGCAAGAATATATGTAAGCATAAAGCAAGGCGGTGATGATAATCCCTTCGTTCAGTTTTCAAAAAGACCGGCACTGTTCTTTTTAAAAGAGCTTACCTCACCTTCAACACCTGTGCCAGAACCTGTTGCCGAGGAAAAGCCTTCATATAAGGAACGAGATTTACATAAAATACTGTCATCGTTCGTTTTCTCGGATTCACATTTTAAAAGCTATACAAAAACCATATATCATGAATCTTCCACAAAAAAGAAAAAAGGAAAGAACGAGTGGCTGCACCCTGATATTGTGGGCATTCGCTACCCGTTCGATGACTTTTGTGAAGATACTCGGCATTTGATGAACGCAATGGCTCACAGTAAATGCAAGATCTTCTCATTTGAATTAAAGCGTTCTATCGACTTCTCTACTTTACGAGAGTATTTCTTTCAGGCAGTATCAAATTCAAGTTGGGCAAATGAAGGTTATCTTGTAGCGCTTAAATACGATCAGGATCCTGATTTTATGGACGAACTCAGACGGCTGAACAGTGCCTTTGGAATAGGATTTATAAAACTTAATATTGAGGACTATACTCAAAGTGAGATACTGCTATCAGCAAAAGAAAATGAGCTTGATTGGAATACCATTGATCGTTTGTGTGAAGAAAATCCTGATTTCAAGGCTTTCATCAACACCATAACATCAGATTTGGTAGTCGATAAGATGCGTAATTCAAATGATTTTGATACCGTATTCTCTACAGATGAAGAGTTTCAGGAATACGTCAAGGAGAAACACATCAAGTAAGGAGAAATAATTATACTGAGGGATTTTCTGAAGTGCAGTGGTCAAAATATTTTCAAAACAGTAATAATGAACATATGGAGATCATCATATATGATTATAATCCCGAAGATATCAATTATCAGATTAGGCGAAAGCAAGAACAAAATATGAGAATCAACAATAGGATTTAAGGAATATTTTACTTTCTCCATTCAAAATTTGGCTGAATTGATTGAAATAAGGTTTGAGCGCAGAATACAAAAAGGATTACAACAAATGACACGAATCTAAAATAATTGTTTTTTGTTATAATTTGCCAAGATAATAATTCTCCTTTTTAGAATACTCTTCAAACGGCTTGGGCGAGGTATTTACAATGAAAATATTGGAATTTAAACAATTGTCCTTTCAAGACTCAGGAAAAGTCTTTTTTATACGTATAGATCCTGAAGATTTGACACAAACATTAAATGATGTGTTGAAATCATTAATGAACTTATCATGGATTAGTAAGTTTGATGAAGAATACGAAAAAAGCGCATTTGAGAGCCGTGCTAAAAAAACAATAGAAGATATTAAATATAAATTTTTCCAAATGTAGTGATGATAATATCACAAAAGATGCCGGCGAATATGTCGTATCCGAACTATCTAGAAAAGCTATTGTGAACCAATTAAAATACTTGGACATCCCAATCGGCGAATTATTGGGAAAGAAAAAATCTGGTAACCCTGGATTTGATTTTCATAGTCAAAATACTACAACAGATACTATTATTTTCGGAGAAGCTAAATACAAATCAAGATCTACAGCTTACTCAAGTGCAATTCCTCAAATAAAGGTTTTTATTAATGACAAAAAAGATATTGAAGATTTACCTGAATTAAAGCCTTTTTGCACACCAAAGTAACGTAAGCGCCTAATAGAAGTACAAAAAGCGAAAAAATAATCTCATCGATTACGGCGATGGAAGATTTCAGCTTTTTAAGGCAAAGGAAAAAATTTGCTATGGACTTAGTCAGTGCAACATTCTCAAAATTTCAGACAATGAGATTTTGTGACTCACAGGTGAGGATGATTTTAACAGGGCGATACAGAAAATCAAGGAAGAATATGACATTCCGCTGATACTGCTTTCTCTTGGAAAAAACGGCAGCAGAGCATATTCCAGGAGCGGATATGCCTTTGCACCTGCTAAGAGCGTAAAGACGATTGAAACTACAGGAGCAGGGGATACATTCTGCGGTTCTGTTTTATCAAAGGTTCTTGAAATAGGAATGAAGGATTTCACAGACAGCGAGCTTGAGGAAATGCTTCAGTTTGCAAATGCCGCTGCTGCCATCGTCACCACAAGAAAGGGAGCACTAAAGGTGATGCCGGAAAGGGAAGAGATATATAAACTATAGTTTATAATGATAGATTTACAATATAAGCCTTAATATTTTACAAGATAATTTTTTTAACAACAGCAAGATATTAGAAATTATATCCCAGACATAAGAAAAGACGGTGAATTACAGTTGTTCCAGTAAAATAAAATCCTTGGTCTTTTTTGAAGCGAAGATATTTGCAAATTTTTTTCAGATTTTTCAGTTCTACGTCTGCATCAAAAAAATTATTATGAAGCTGCCATTTTGTCAAACTCCTTTGCCTTTGTGAATTATTTGTAAATCCGATCTTTTTGGACTTGACTATTATTTGTAGGTCTGTTACAATTAGTGAAAATGTATGACTCGTAGTAAATGTTACGGTTCTTCCCGGAGTTACGGTCGGCAAAAACAGTGTTATTGGTGCAGGTTCAGTTGTAACTAAGGATATTCCTGAAAATGTGGCAGCGGTCGGAAACCATTGTAAAGTTTTAATAGATCGCTGGCGATGTTGCTCTGTGATTTATCAATGGTAAAGAAACCGCAGGTGCACTGTTTATTATTCCGCAGGTCATATATAAGAATAAATTATATTTATTATGTTTTAATGGGTGATTTTATGTCAATTAAAAAGATAGCAGAGCTTGTCGGCGTTTCCTATTCAACTGTATCAAGGGTTCTGAGCAATCCATCGTATAAGTGCTCTTCGGAGGATATACGAAAAAAGATTCTGGAAACTGCGCGGGAACTGCATTATGTTCCGAATGAATCAGCTCGGAATTTGAAATTAAAAGTGAAGACAAAGGACAACATAAATTATATATCAATTCTTGTAACAAGGACAGAGTCTGCCGATGTGGATCCGTTTTTTAATGAACTTACGCATGTGGTTGAGAACGAAATTCGCAGGAATATGTGCATTCTTTCACAAATATGGTATCAGCCAAACTTTTCAAGCGATTAATCTGGACAAATCGAAAGCTATGATAAGTTTGTGAAAGAAATGTGCAGTAATTCTGCGCATAAAACTGATGGGTTGATTATCATAGGACGATGTAATCCTACGGTAATAAAATTGCTTCAAAAGTACTTCAAGTATATGGTATCTGTAAACCGTAATTCCACAAACTATGAAGTAGATGAGGTGATTTGCGATGGAAGAAAAATTGCGGCAAAGGCAGTGGAATATCTAATAAGTCTTGGGCATAGAAAAATTGGTTATGTAGGAAACTGTCATAATGAATCAAGATTTCAGGGTTATCGAGAAGTACTTTTCAAGTACAATCTTGATTTTGATATGGATTACGTCATCGAAACTTGTCAGAGCGAGGAACAGGGCTATAAAATCATGGAAAAGCTCATACAGCAGAAAAAAGTTCCTACGGGAATTTACTGTGCAAATGATATCATTGCTGTAGGAATGCTGATGTGTCTGAACAAGTACAAGAACCGATATTACACTCCCTCGATAATTTCAAGCGATGATATAGAGGAGGCACAATACACAAAACCAATGCTGACAACGATTCACCTGCCGAAAGACGATATGGCAAAGTTTGCATTATATCTTTTGATTGACAGGATCAATGGAGGTCATAAGGCAACTGCACGTATTGAACTGGATGGAACATTAACTGTTCGGGAAAGTTGTGCACAAGGGGAAAATGCAATGAACTGCGAATATTATATTTGAATATTTTTTATGGACGAACAATATGTTCGTTCTTTTTTTAATTATATTGCAAACGTTTGCGAATTTGATGGTTGCATATTTTTCAAGGAGTGAATGCCGAGACTTAATCTTCCGAAATTACAGGCATCTTTATGCAAACGTTTTCAAAATTCAACGATTTTATGTTCTGCTTTCTGAAAAAGTAGCCCGAAAAACTCAAAAATTAATGCCGGATTTTAAGATAACTGTACTTTGATTGAATACGTTTGCAAAGATTTTACTTGTCAAATTAGAAATGCACGTGTATAATAAGCCTATCAAACTGATATGAATGATATGGATTAGGAGCGGTGATCATGAGTCATTCGAATACTGATATTGTAAAAGTAGAACATCTGAATAAAGAGTACATTGCTGATGGCAATCCGTTTCTTGTGTTGAATGATATTAATCTGACAATAAAAGAAGGCGAATTTGTGACCATCGTGGGTCACAGCGGATGCGGAAAAAGCACACTGCTGAAAATTATTTGCGGACTGGTGGATTACAGCGACGGTATTGTTGAGAGAAATGGCAAGAAAGTAAATGGACCTGATCCTCAGTGCGGAATGGTTTTTCAGGATCATCGACTCCTTCCATGGTTAAAAATCAAGGATAATGTTGGCTTTGGAATTAAAAATCTTCCTAAAAAGGAACGAGAGGAACTGATCTCACGCCACCTTGAGCTGGTAGGTCTGAAAGGCTTTGAAAATGCTTATCCATCACAGCTGTCGGGAGGAATGTCTCAGAGAGCGGCAATTGCAAGAGGACTTGCAGGAAATCCCTCCATACTTCTTTTGGATGAACCGTTCGGTGCACTTGATGCACTGACAAGGATCCAGATGCAGCAGGAAATTCTTCGCATTCAAAAAGAAGAAAAGACAACAATGATAATGGTGACACATGACATTGATGAGGCAATTTACCTGGGCGAACGAATCGTGGTAATGTCGGCAAGACCCGGTGAAATTAAACAGATTATTAAAACGGATTCATATTCCAGAAGGAATCGGAGCAGTGCCCAATTTGCGGCATATCCTACAGGCTGGGCCAATGCCGGAAATACACCATTCCAGTGGTATAAGGTCTGGACGCATGAGGGCGGTGTAAGAGATCCCCTTATTATCCGTTATCCAAAGCTTATCAAGGATCAGGGAGGAATCCGCAGCCAGTATCATCATGTATCGGATATTACGCCTACTATTCTGGATATTATCGGCGTAGAGAAACCGGAAGTCATTAAGGGTATACCGCAAAAACCATTTACTGGTATCAGTTTAAAGTATACTTTTGAATCGGCAGATAAGCCCGATGAAAGAACTGTACAGTATTATGAGATTCATGGCAACCGTGCAATCTATAAGGACGGCTGGAAAGCCGTTACCAATCATACTTTCAACGAAACCTATGAAGAGGATGTATGGGAACTGTATCATGTGGCAGAGGATTTTTCTGAAATGCACAATGTTGCAGAGCAGTATCCGGGAAAACTGCGTGAATTGCAGGAGGAATTCTTTATTGAGGCAGGCAGAAATCATGTGTTCCCGATGGTTCGTGCTTCGTTCCATGCGAAACCTGAAAACATCAATAGGATGTATGGAAATAAGAGAATACTGCCGGAAAGGGAGGAAGTGTTCAGACACGTAATCAAGCCCTATGATTTTGTTTCGTCACAGATACAAATAAATGTTGATGTTGCGAACCACTACATAGAAGCAGAAATAGCCAGAGCTGACAAAAGTGATGAAGGTGTCATTTTCAGTTCAGGCGAAGGATTTGGTGGATTTGTATTCTACATAAAAGACAATAAGCTGAAATATGCTTATAACTCCAACCGTTATGCATATTTCACTGCTGAATCGGATATTGATGTTCCTGTCGGTGTTTCAACTGTTAAGTATACCTTTACAAGAACAGGTGATACTGCTGTTGTTGAGCTTTTTATAAATGACAGGAAGGTCGGAGAAACAAAAATAGCGAGATTCTATTACATGAAAGGTTTCGCAACAACGCTAAAGGCAAATAAGCATCATGCGGTTTATGATGATTATGAGGTTCCTTTTGAGTTCAGCGGAAAGCTGAATCGTGTGACACTTCATCAGTATGCAGATGAGATCAGCTATGTCAAGGAGCTGGAAAAGGCTTCTTCGATTGAATAAAGAGGACTATATTTATGCCGAAAATGAAAGTTACATCTTCTCATATTGGAAGAACTATTTTTGATACCCATGTGCAGAGAGTTCCTCAGGAAAGCAAGCTAAAAGATTCACCAAATGTAGTGTATATTGTACTGGATGATCTGGGCTTTTCTCAATTAGGATGTTACGGTTCGACCATTAATACACCGAACATTGACAAGCTTGCAAATGAGGGCCTGCGCTACAACAATTTTCACACTACAGCAGTATGCTCTGCGACAAGAGCATCGCTTCTGACTGGTGCAAATCATCATGCCTGTGGCATAGCAAATGTTGTAGAATATGCTACAGGTTGTCCGAATGGGCAGGGCGGTATTGACAATTCTTACGGAACAATTGCTGAAATCCTGAAGGAATATGATTATGCTACCTTTGCTGTCGGAAAGTGGCACCTGAGTGCCAACCAGAGACCAGGAGGTCCGTATGAAAAGTGGCCTTTGGGAAAAGGCTTTGACCGTTACTATGGTTTCCTTCCTGCGGAAATAGACCAGTATCATCCCCATCTGACACAGGACAATTCAGAAGTGCCTGTACCAAAAACAGTCGCAGAGGGTTATCATCTTTCCGAGGATATTATAGACCATTCTATTGATATGGTATTCCAGCATACAATGGCATATCCGAAGCAGCCATTTTTCCTTTATGTTGCTTTTGGTGCAATGCATTCACCTCATCATGCACCAAAGGAATATATCGAAAAATACCGCGGAAAATTTGATGAGGGCTGGGATGAGATCCGTAAAAAATGGTTTGACAATCAGAAAAAGCTTGGTGTCATTCCTCAGGATGCTGAATTGACGGAGCGCTGTGAGTATGTAGAAGAATGGGATACTCTGACGGCGGATCAGAAGCGGCTTTACGCCAGATACATGGAGGTTTATGCAGGATTTCTGGAGCACACTGACGCTCAAATCGGCAAGCTTTTGGATTATCTGGAAGAAAGCGGACAGCTGGACAATACAGTAATTGTACTGATCTCCGATAACGGCGCAAGCGGTGAGGGCGGCATACAGGGCAGATACAACTGCTTCAGCGGTATGGATATGACAGTTGCTGAAGAACGGGAGTTTAAACTGGCTTTGGAAAACATAGACAAGATCGGCGGAGAGTATTCGTTGAATCATTATCCCACAGGCTGGGCGAATGCCGGAAATACTCCGTTCCAGTGGTATAAACAGTGGGCACATGAGGGCGGTGTAAAGGATCCTCTGATTATTCGTTATCCAAAGCTGATCAAAGATCCCGGAAGTGTACGCAGTCAGTATCATCACGTATCAGACATTACTCCGACTATTTTGGATATTCTCGGAGTTGATAAGCCGGAATTTATCAAGGGCGTACCGCAGAAACCTTTTACAGGAACAAGCATGAAATATACTCTTGATGATCCTGATGCGGCAGACCAGAAAACTGTGCAGTATTATGAGTGCTTCGGAAATCGAGGAATTTATAAGGATGGCTGGAAAGCCGTAACAATGCACACATTCAGCGAAACATATGACGATGATGTGTGGGAGCTGTATCATGTAGCCGAAGATTACTCCGAAAAGTATAATGTCGCAGATCAGTATCCGGAAAAGCTGCGTGAATTACAGGAAGAGTTTTTCTTAGAGGCAGGCAGAAATAATGTATTTCCTATGCTTTGGGGCACAACGCACGCCAAACCAGAAAACATATATCGTGCTTTCGGTGATCGCAGGGTCATGCCGGAAAGAGAGCTTGTATTCAAGAATGTGATCAAGCCTTACGAGCTGGCAGGTGAACAGAGTCATGTCAGCATTGATCTTGCGCCCAATTATCTTGAGGCTGAAATCTATCGTGAATCTGATAAGACTGATGGAGTAATTATCGGTGCAGGAGACCGGTTTGGTGGATTTGCATTTTATATCAAAGACAATCGCTTGAAGTATGTCTACAATTTCAACCAGTATGAGTACTATTCGGCTGAATCGAATATTGAAGTGCCTACAGGTGATGTTACCGTAAAGTACGAATTTGTGCGGCATGGTCTATCGGCGGATGTCAGAATATATATTAACAATGAGAGGGTTGGCGAAACTCGCGTAGAACATTTCTACTACACAAAAGGATTTGCCACAACATTGAAAGCAAACAAGCATACTGCGGTTGTTGATGATTATGAAGTACCCTTTGAATTCAAAGGTAAGCTGAAAAAAGTGACAATTCATCAATATGCCGATGTATTTGATGTACAGAAAGAATTTTCCAAAAAATTGCATGAGGATTAAGGAGGAACATACTATGAAAAATTATAGTTTTATTAGGAAGATAACTGTGGCTGTATTGACAGCAGCATTAGCATGTGGAGCTACGGCGTGCGGAGAAGCAGACAGCAGCCAGAGTTCCGTTACAAATGAAGACAGTGCCGTTAATAATAGCAGTGAAAGCGCTGAGTTAAAAGTGGTAAGAATAGGCTGCGGCGGAAACAATGGAGCAGAGGGCCTTTCTGAAAGCGCAGCAATTGCTGCAAATGAGGGCTATTTTGAAGAAGAACTGAACAAAGCAGGATATACAGCTGAATATTTTGGCTTTGCACAGGCAGGACCTGCAATTAATGAGGCGTTTGCAGCAGAGGAGATTGATGTTGGATTTTATGCTGATTTTCCATTGTTTACAGCAGTAAGCAATGATGTAGGTGTTGTTGGGTTTGCTCTTGCCAATTCGGAGCAGAATTATGCGGTATTTGCATCCAGTACAAGCGGTATTGAAAGTGCAGGAGATTTAGAGGGAAAGCAAGTAGTCGTAGGTGCAGGTACTATTTTGCAAAAGTACTTTATTGATGTAGTAAATGAATATTCGCTTAATATTGACAATATCGGTCAGATAAATGCACTTCAGGATGCACAGACACTTATCGCATCTGGTGATGCAGATGCAATAATTTATAATAATCTGGCTGCAATCAGACTTGAGAACGCAGGTTTAGGAAGTGTTGTTGAGGATACAACCGATAAACCTCAGTATTCTTCCGCAGTAGTCGCAGCAGGAAGATCAGAATGGCTCAGAGAGAATGAGGAAGCAGCAATTGCAATTGTTAAAGCATTGGATCGTGCACAGAAGTTTGCAGAAAACGATCCTGAGGCAGCTTATGAAACTATGAGTTCAGACAGCACGCCAGCAACAGTATTTCAGCAGACATATTCTTATGATGAGTCGTTTGGATATTTTAAACCGGAGATTACAGATGAATATCTGACCAGAGCACAGACAATAGCTGATTTTATGTTTGAAAACAGCTTGATAAAGAAAGAAATTGATGTTAACGGTGCGTTTGATAATTCTTATGTGGAGAAGGCATTGGCTGAATAATATAATGTCATGAGAGCGCCTCATAGATCAATAACAGCGCAAACGTAATTCTTAACAATGCAAAAAGCACAGGCAAAGAAGGAAACGCAGGGAATTGACCAGAACAGCGAAAAGCAGTGGCAGAAATGCTGCTGCTTTTTTTATATCCCAACGAATAAACCTCGTCAAGCAGTCAGTCTGCAAATCTTTCCTTATACAGTTCGTGAGCCTGACCGTGTCGGACATCGAATGGTCTACAATTATCCGCTTGCAATGTTCTCTGAGC
>CALEPT010000029.1 GCA_937910385.1 uncultured Ruminococcus sp.
ATGACGGCTCTTTTCTACGCCGATACCGCGCATCTCGAAAGAAATAACTACATTACGCTTCTCGATGAAGGCGTTGTTGAGGTAGCTGCCGTCCATGCCTGCGTAGGAGGAGGTGCTGATTGTGCCGGGCGGCGGAGAAAGCCCCTCGATCTTTGAGGTCATATACTGGTTTGCGGTCGCCGTCATGTCGATTTGTTCTCCAGCGGAGTTTTCTAAGATTAGGCTGAAAAACATAGCATCGCCTCCTTTACTTTTTCAGACTGGTGTGGTATAATAAATGTGGTTTGTATGCAATGCAGCCAAGAATAGGAGTATAAAGACATGGATCAATTCAGTGTAGGTGAGTTATTCCTCATTTATGGTTTTTTATCGCTGTTTCTTGCGATTGGTATTCTGTTCATTCTGCAAGCATGGTTTTTCCGAAAGGGATTTTATAAAAAGTACACCTTACACACGACAGCCGTAGTTAAAGAGTATGTCGGCAGCAGGCTAAAAGACCCGGTCTATTTATATGAAACAATACTCGATGGAGAAACTGTAATATTAGTTGAGCAGTCAAGTATTGGTGCGCCGTTTTATCTTCCTAATGTTGGCGATGTTGTAGATGTGTATATTCATCCCGATCCGAATAAGACGGTTACACTATCTATACCGCCTGATACTAAGACAAGGGTATTCGGCTGTGAGAAACGATTCCATTCAATTTCAAAATTCTATTTAGGCTTTGGACTGGGCTTTGCCGGTGCTGCGATTCTCGGCATGGCAATGTTTACAGCCTCACTGCTGAATTGATCGAAATTAAACGAGATTTCGCATATAAATCCTTGACAAAAGCCTTATAATGTACTATAATTAAGCTGTTGTAAGCCACAAGCCCTTAAAAACATAACTGGAGGAATCCCAAATGAACAGAACAGAACTGATTGATGCTATCGCAAATGAAACCGGTCTCACCAAGAAGGACATCGATGCTACACTGAAGTCCCTTATAAACGTTGTATCTGACGCGCTTCAGAAGAAGGACAGCGTTCAGCTTATCGGTTTCGGAACATTTACTACTGTGGACAAGCCTGAGAGAGAAGGTCGCAACCCTGCAAACGGCGAGAAGATCACAATCGCGGCAAGCACGAGCGTAAAGTTCAAGGCTGGCGCTGCGCTGAAGGAAAAGGTCAACACACAGCCTGAAAAGAAGTCCAAGAAGAAGTAAATATCATGTATGACAGGGGGCAGGATCACTCCCACCCCATATTACATCACACATTCAGCGCATTCCGCGTCTGACGATAGATTTCCAGCCGTGACAGCGACTTCGGCGAATTATTCGTCTGGTTGACTGTCCGGCTGTTGTCGTTGTTGTAGTTGTTGACGATCGTAGCACCGCTGCTGCCCATCATTGCGCCCGAAATGCCGTCAAACTTCATATCAAAGCCCGACTGCATGGTAAGCGACATCGCATCTGCTACGGAGGATACCGCTTTTTCCACATACTTCTTGCTCTTGTTGATACCCTGTGCCAGCCCTTTCATGAAGTCCGGCATCCAGCTTTCAAACGAGGTAAGAGGGCCTTTATCCGGCACCGAGAAGTGCAGATAATCGCTGATCGCCCGTGCTACGTCTGCAACAGTATTGATGAGATTGCCGAGCATATAGTTCAGACCGTTGATGAGGTTCTGCATGAGGTCACGTCCCCAAGACCACGAGCTGTTGACCTTGTCCATGACAGCATCATAGACAGCCCTCATTGCGCCGGAAACCGCATCACGCACACCGCCGAGCCTGTCATTGATGCCGTTTTTAATGTTGTCCCAAATCGACAGCACCGCATCTTTAACTTGGTTCATCGGATTCCGCACAATGTCGGGCATAGCATTCCAGATTGTAGTCACAACGGACTTAATGCCGTTCAGAACTGTATTGACTACATCCTTCGCAGTGTTCCATGTGGTAGTGATGACGGATTTGATGTCAAGCTGTCCGGTTTGAATCAGATTTTTCAGCGCCGTCCATACAGCAGTCACGATCTTCTTGATGCCGTTCAATGCGGAGTCGATCACAGAATGAACTGCTTTCCATGTGGTAGTTATCACGCTCTTGATGCTGTCAAGGGCGTTTTTGATTGTGGTTGTAAATGATTTCCACCCAGACGATACACCGCTTTTGATCTTTGACATTGTTGCATCAATTGCCGTGTTTGCGTTTGACCAAACTGTTTTGACTGTATCAAAGACCTGCGTCATGAAGCCCTGCACCGATGTTACCACATTGGAGAGTGAGCTCTGGATCACGCTGCTGATCTTGTCTGCAAGACCGCCTGCAAAGTTGTTGACAGCATCATTGACCACACCTGCGTTGGCATTGATACCATCGGCAAGTCCTGTCATGAAGTCAGGCATCCAAGATTCAAAATCTGCGAGAGGTCCCTCATCCGGCACACTGAAGTGCAGGAAAGAGCGAATTTTGTCAGCCACACCCTTGACCGCATCGGAAACCTTGTTGATACAGCCCTTGATTCCGTTCACAATGCCATTGATGATATCTGCGCCCCAAGAGAATGCCTGCGATGCCAGATTCTTGATGAAATTCACCGCAGCGTTGAAGCCGTTGACAATCGTATCCTTGATCGCTGTGATCTTCTGAGATACAGCATTTTTCACGCTGTCCCAGATATTCGATACTGTGGTCTTGATAGCGTTCATCACATTGGAGACTGTATTTTTGATGTCGTTCCAGATGTTGCTGACCGTAGAGGAAATTGCATTCAGAATACTGCTGATAAAACCGCTGATAGCGTTCCAGACGGAAGATATCACTGCATGAATCGCATTCAGCACAGCCGAGATATGTGCGCTGATACTGTTCCAAATAGAAGATACCACAGACCAGATAGCATTCAGAACTGTGCTGATAAAGCCGCTGATTGCATTCCACACAGTCATAATGACATTGTGGATCGTGTCAAGCACTGTGGAAACTGTATTGCAGATCGCATCCCAGATTCTCTGCTATAAATGCTGATGATCCATCTCAAACTATTGGAACTGTCCTCCTTGAAGATAAAGAAAAACTCAATTTTACAGCAAATCCTGCTGAACACTATCGTGTTGCCAGTGTGAAGATCGATGGTGAAGAACAGCGGTTCAATCAGAACGACTACATTTATAATTCTGAGACTCTTTCTGATAATCAGAATCATAATGTAGAGGTCGTGTTCTCGCTGAATACATATGCAGTAACTGTTGCAGATGCAGCTAACGGAACGGTATCGCTTTCGTCTGATACGGTAGATTACAATGGCTCTGTTGAAGTGGAATTTAAGGCAAATGATGGGTATTATTTAGGTGATGCTCTCATTGATGGTGTTACAATTCCTGCATCTTCGATGGTAAACGGGAAGTATACGATCACTAATATCACTTCTGACAAATCTGTTTCTGCAACATATGTGAAGTATGCAGCTGCATCAATCAATGACTTTTCATGGAATTCTGAAGAAGCGCTTGAGTTTAAGAATAATGAATATACTTTTAGTGCCGGAACAGCGGCTGTGTTTTCCACTGATAAAAATGGAATCAAGCTGGTTAACAGCAAAAACGAAACAATCGGCGGAAACGAATCGCAGAAGAGTGTAACGATCAGCGGAAATGACTCCGTGGAAATCTCTGCTGTTGAATTGTATTATAGCGAGTCGGACTATGTAGCTCCTTCCTGGCATGAGATTCGTCTGGAACAACCTATCTCTATAAATTTCTACCAGGGAGCCACTGTTGCACTTAATTTGCCTGCACTTGATTCTCCCTATACCTGTTATAATTCTGATGTGGTAGTTGATTTAGATATCAAAACGCCGGAGTATTCGAGTGTCAAGGAAATCGAGTATTGGGTCGGTGACTCAACGGAGCATATTAAAGTTGATGCAGACACACGTCAGCTTGTCATCCCGTCAAGTGAATATGACAAAAAGGACATTGTTGTCCATGTGAATGTGACGGATGAGCAGGGTCATACGACCAATGCTGCCAGTGATTCTTTTAATATCAATACCGTAAAGCCTACAGTTAGTGTAAGTATTGATGGAGAAAAGGACACGGCTGCAGATGATGGTAACTATAATACGAAAAGAGATGACGGTTCTGTCAGAACTGCAACGGTGATCATCAATGACCGTTCTTATACCTTCAATAAGACGATAGATAGTTCTGTATTTCAGATTGAAAAGGATGGCAACCTCCTGAGCGATTCTGAAATTGAAAGAATGGTCTCGTGGTCTGAAAGCGGTGATATCCTTACTGCGAAGATTGTATTCTCTGAGGACGGAACATATAAGTGGGGCGTTAAGTATTCGAACCTCGCAGGATTGCATAACGAAGGTTATTCTTCCGAAAATGACAGCACTGATTTTTCATTCAAGATCGATGCCACTCCCGCAACAGGAAAAATAACTATTTCGGAGAATCCCTTTGATACTCTTCTCAGCACGCTTACCTTTGGGTATTATTCCGCAGATAAGTTCCAGGTATCGATCTCAGCGGATGATTCTCTTTCTTCTACTGACATCTGGTATTATCTTCATAATGATTCTGAGCCTCTGAACCGAACTGCACTCGATCAAATCACGGATGAAAATTGGAAGGTCTATGGCGGAGCTTTTGATCTCAGCGGTGATAATCTGTATGTAGTATATGCAAAAATCATAGATGATTCTGGAAATATTACTTACATTTGCTCTGACGGACATATCATTGATTCAGGAAAACCACAGGTTACCATTGAGCCTCGCAACTATTCAAGAATTGATAACGATACTGTATATGTATATAATGAGGATGCAAAAAACGGTATTGATATTAATGTGTCTGTGGCGGACAGTGAGGTTTCCTCCGGAATTAAGACGGTGTCATATTGGATCGAATCCGATAGAGTAAAGACGCAGGAAGAAACAGTTCTATATAATTTTGAAAATGGCTCGCCAACTTACAGCGATTTATTGAGAAGCTGGAACGGAACGATCAAGGTTGACGCAGTAAAAAACGACAGTTTCGTATGATAACAATACCGATTACAACGGCAATACCTATTTTAATGCAAGGAGAACCGCAACTGTAACAATAACCGAGCGTTCTAACCACTTCTCTTCTGATGACGCAACGAATGGCATAGTTATTACGGCTAAAGATGTAAATGGAAGTGATGTTAGTCTTCCTGTCATTTCAAATTGGAACACAGTCAGCGGTGAAACACCGGATCTAGATACCCATACTGCAACTATAAGCTATGCAGCAGATGCTAATTATACGTTCAGTATCGCTTACACTGATAAGGCAGATAATGCCAATTCAGACGTGAACACTAGCGGAAGCACTGCTCCATATAAGTTTACTGTAGATACAACAGCACCTGTCGGAACTATCACCGCTGCATCCGCAGAAGGTCGTGTAAACACATGGGATGCTTTGATTGGTAATCTTAGCTTTGGCTTCTGGTCTAACTCTCGAATCAATATTAGTGGGACAAGTGAAGATGCAACATCTCCTATCTTCCCGGTTCAATATTATAAGTATTCATCTACCAATGCAGCCGATGCTACATCTGCATTAAGTGTAAGCGATTTGAATTCGGTATCGAAATGGTCGAATTTTGAGACTTTTGATGTGTATCCGAATGAACAGTTTACTGTTTACCTTAAAATCACAGATTATGCTGGAAACACCACATATATCAGTACGAATGGTTTAATTGTGGACGATAATGCACCTCGAGATGAGATAACTGCGCCTGAGATCAATATCACTCCTGAACAGAGTGAAAGCGGTATCTATAATGGTGATGTTACTGTCTCTATCTCAGTAGATGATCCTCTTGTCGGGGGAACATATTCCGGTCTCAAAACGATTCGGTACTACGTTTATAATATGGGTCAGGAAACCATGCAGGATGAGCTTTATTCATTCTCGGCTGAATCCCCTTTGCAGAATGAATTGCAGAAGTCCTGGAACGGTGAGATCACAGTAGATAGCAGACAGAATAACAGTAATGATGTTATTGTTGAGGTGTATGCTGAGGATAATGCGGGTAACTCTTCTACAGAGCGCATCGCACTTAAAATCGATGTGACACCTCCGTCCGTCATAGTTTCTTACACTAATAATACGACTCAGAATGATTTGTTTAAGGAGGGTCGAACTGCTAAAATTACCATTTATGAGCGAAACTTCAGTGACAAGTATGTGAATCTAAAAACGACTAAAAATGGTGATAGCTATATTGAATCGGTAGCATGGTCTTCAAGTGGTGGTACTGGTAATGGAGATGATACAGCATGGACTGCATCGGTTCCCTTTAATGAAGACGGAGACTATACTTTTGCAATCGATTGTACTGATTTGGCTTCTAATCCCAGCGGTCAGATGAGCTTTGCGGATGGAACTGTGCTTGGTGATAAGTTCACGGTGGATGGAACAGCCCCTAAAATCTCTATTGTTTTTGCAGATGAAGATAAAGAACCGCAAGGTAGCTATTATAAGGGTACAAGAACGGCTACGATCACAATTGAGGAACATCACTTTAACAAGGAAGTCGCATGGGATGGGATTAAAATTATTGGATCTAATGATGGTAAAGCCGTTGAAGTAACACCAAGCGCGTGGCAGAATGGGCAGAACTCCGATATTTATACAGCTACTGCTGTATTTGAAAACGATGCTGATTACAGCATAACAGTAAGCTATACAGATGAAGCCGGAAATGAAGGTGCATCGAAAAAGCACAGCTTTACTGTTGACAAAAAAAATCCAACGCTTTCAGTACTCGTTAATAACAAAAAAGACTTTGATGCGTATAATGGCAGTGTTCTTCCTGTGATCAGCTATAATGACGTGAATTTCGACTCGAATCAGATTGAAATTTCAATGACAGGTGTTAGAGTGACTGTATCTAATCCTACATTCAGTGACGATGAGATTGTTTTCACTTTGGAGGGTAGATCAGGAAAAAAAGTTGAGTGGAAAGCCCACTTTGAAGAAAATGAAGCCCATTATGGGCAGATTCTAACATTTGAAGACTATCCGGATGGCTCTGAAATGGATGAATTCGATGACATCTATACTCTGACCGTTTCTGTAACAGACAAGTCCGGACGCACTTCAGAACAGGTTGCTAACTTCTCTGTTAACAGATATGGATCAACATATGATATCCAGTCGGTTCAAGACATTCTAGGCACCTATGTTCATGATGTATCAGGTGTAGTCGTTAAGGAAATAAATCCCAACGCACTGAAGAACTACTCTATCACTCTTTTCAAAAATAACGAAACCATTCTTCTGAACGAAGGCGATGATTTCACAGTTATGAAAAGCGGCGACGAATTGGACTGGCATGAATATGTGTATACTATCAACGATGACATATTCGCAGATGATGGTGCTTACAGTCTGACATTTCATTCAGAGGATAAAGCGAATAATATTTCCGAAAATACGCTTGAGACAAAAAATAGCAACATCAGCTTTGGTGTGGATAACACACCTCCATTAGCGGTGGTTGCGAATGTGGAAAGCGGTAAGACCTACAATGTTGAGAAACTCGATGCAATTATGACGGCAAATGACAACTTGGTTCTCTCATCTGTGGAAGTAAAACTTGATGGCAATACGCTCAAGAAATGGGATGCGGAGCAAATTTCGGAGATCAATAAAATGGAGAATCCAGATGATAGATTGTTCTCTTTTGAAATATCTGGTGAGTCTACTGATGCACATACTCTTGAAGTGGTTTGCTATGATGCCGCTGATAATCCTAATGAGCAGCTTCTCATCCGTAACTTCTATGTTACAACCGATAACTGGACAATCTTTAAGAACTGGTTGAAAAACCATATAGCCGCAGTAACTGGTTCTATTATCGGAATTCTCGCTATAATCGGCGGTGGCATCGTCTTGATCTTTAAGAAAAGAAAAAGACATTCTTGAATGACTATGCGCCTTAGCTGATTGTTACCGCCCACCATGTCAAATGCAAAAAGTGAATGTAATTTGTCACGCAGGCACACGTTTTGTCAAGGTGGAGGCAGTC
>CALEPT010000030.1 GCA_937910385.1 uncultured Ruminococcus sp.
GACGTGTGCTCTTCCGATCTGATCTTATCGTATTTGTAGTACATCAGCTCAAGTATTTCACTGAGCATCACAGGCGACTTCGCTATCTTGCGGAAGCCCTCAAGCAGGTCGCTGAAACCGCAGTCCTCATAGGACTTCTGCCATATTGTGAATTGTAACATCTGCCACATTCTCTGCTGAACAGCATCAAAATCATTGATGCTGTAATTGCCTATCTTCGGCAGATAATCTATCACAAGTTCAATAAGGCGATGTGAGTCGATGTATGAAAGTCGGGGCAGTGCTTTTGTAATGACTTCTTCAATATCTTCGGTGAAATTCTCTCTTACCTCAGCCTGCACACATAGTCTTGCAAAGCTGTTTTTCGTGCCGTAAATTGCACTGAGGTCAAGATTATAGTAGCTGAGAAAATTGGCAAGAGTTAAAGCCTTTCCGCTGTCTTCTGTGAAGTTCGCAAGACACTTGACAATAGCGCTCTTGTTGCCCACAGCCTGTCTGATATTGTCGAGAATGTACTTCTGCGCCTGCTTCTCCAGCTTGATATAACAGCCCTTTGGCAGCAGGGGAAAGCCGTTCTCTATCTCGTCCCTGACACTGCGCTGAGTGTTGCCGAGAAGTGTTGCAAACTTGCTCTCGAAATTGTACTTTATGTGTGCCTGACCGATGAAATCCAGTACCGTCAGGCAGTCCTTGCCCTCGCTGAGACGCAGGCCACGTCCAAGCTGTTGCAGGAACACAGTCAGACTTTCGGTAGGACGCAGGAACATTACCGTGTTGACCTCGGGAATATCCACGCCCTCGTTGTACAGGTCAACGGTGAAGATAAACTTTATCTCGCCATTCGCCAACTTATGCTGTGCCGAATCACGTTCGTCCCTTTTGCTGTCGGCGGTCAGTGCGATGGACGGGATATTGTTCTGATTGAAACGCTGAGCCATATATTCAGCGTGCTCCTTCGATACACAGAAGCCCAGTCCCTTGACCTTGTCCATGTCCGCAACGTACTTGTTAAGCTCTTTCAGGATAAGCATCACACGCAGGTCGTAGCCGGTATACAGCTTCGACAGGGCAGTTTTATCATATCCGCCTCTTGACCATTTAACGTCATTCAGATCAACGTTGTCGGACACTCCGAAGTAGTGGAAAGGACACAGCAGCTTCCTGTCTATGGCCTCGGGCAGACGTATTTCCGCAGCTATCCTGTCATCGAAATAGGGCAGTATGCTCTTACCGTCCATACGCTCGGGAGTAGCCGTCAGACCGAGAAGTATCTTCGGTTTGTAGTATTCCAGCAGACGCTGATATGATTTTGCAGCGGCGTGGTGGAATTCGTCCACGATGATGAAGTCATAGTAGTCAGGGGAGGTTATCTTGTCAAGGGCCTGGGAGTTGAAAGACTCAATGGAAATGAACAGGTTTTCAAGACTGTCAGGTTCAATTCCTCCAATACAAAGATCACCGAAATTAGCATCATGGAGAACACCACGGAAACATTTTCTACTCTGCTTAAGTATCTCTTGTCTGTGAGCTACAAAGAGAAGTCTTGCATGTCCGTTCTTCTGACGAAAGCGCTTGTAATCAAATGCGGAAATGACAGTCTTACCAGTACCTGTTGCGGCAACAACAAGGTTCTTGTAATGTCCGCGTATCTCACGCTCGGCGGTCAGCTTGTCGAGAATTTCCTGCTGATAGGAAAAAGGGCGTATATCAAAGCTGTAGTCAGTGCTGTCACCGTGATATTTTTCGGCTTTGAGAGCCTGCATCAGATGCACACGGTCATCTGGAGAATACAGCGAAAAATCCGTGCTGTTCCAGTAGTTCTCAAAGGTCGCATTTATCTTTCGGATAGTATGTGGCTGGTCGTGAGCAGTAATTTTCAGATTCCATTCCAGACCGCTTGTCATGGCAGCATTGGACATATTCGATGAGCCCACATAAGCCGTAGTGAATCCCGTGTCACGGTAGAAAACGTAGGACTTCGCATGAAGCCTTGTACGTTCTGTATCATAGGAAACTTTTATCTCGGTGTGGGGCAGCTTGCTCAGCTCCTCCACAGCTTTCACATCGGTAGCGCCCATGTAGGAGGTCGTTATAACACGAAGCTGACCGCCACGAGCCGTGAACTCCTGCAATTCGTCGATGATAAGCACCAGACCGCTCCACTTGATGAAGGACACAAGCATATCTATCCTGTCGGCGGAAACTATCTCCTTTTTCAGCTCAGTCATCATCTGCGGTTCGTGGCCTGCGCCTGTGAACAGGGAGCTTGATGCGAGAGAAGTTTCGGGGCGTGTCATGGTGATGAGGCGTTTCATAGTGTCCGCATTGTTCTGCATATTTGCAACTGCAAGGAGCTGTTCCGCACGCTGGTCAACACTCAGCCCGTCGAATTCATCGTCACCTGTAAGCTCCGTTACTGTCGAAACTATTTTGTTGGCAAGTCCCAGCTGACCTTCGATATCATCACCTGCAAGGCGTGAGAGTCCCTTCTCAATGACCTCAGAGAGATACCCTGCCAACACCTGCGGAGCTTCCGCTTTGTCGATATTGCGTTTGTTGATAAGCTGCGCGGAATCATCTATTTTATCTGATAGTTCTTTGTTTATGACCTGTTCGTATAGTCCGGGTTTGAGCATTGAGAACACCTCCGATGCATTATTATACTATTCCATATAAATACAAATATAAAAAGATAAGTCTATTTACGCTTATACAGGTACTTCTTCTTTTTCTTCATATTTTACGCTAACATTTAAAATGGCTTTTATGTACTGTTCTGAGACAAAACAAAATGGCTCATAATATCCATCGTGTTTTTCTTTTATCCAGTTAAGTTCTTTTTCTAATTCTGTAACATCAAAATCCTTATATGATTCAATAACATTTTTTCTTTGAGTTACTAAATATGCAACATTAAGACCTAAAACTTGGATAAGTTTACTACCTTTGCCTTCAAGATCAGAGCCCTTAACAGTACCGTCATCAAAATACATTAAACAATTCTCGACGTCTTTTTCCAAAGGAGATATAGGAATATCATCACTTCCTTTTTTTGCATCACAATGTATTACATGAGGAGGTACTACTTTGTTTTTTCTATCATTTTCACCGCCATCGCAGGAAGCAAGCATATTTTCAAAGCAAAGTGCTAAATCTTCATGTCTTTCTTGACATTTTATGTGTTCTATCTTTGTATGACCATCATTCTTTATTTCACATCCACAATAGCAGCAAATGAATCCTTGATCTTGTAACAATCGTTCTTTTAACGTTTTTTTACTTCGTAAATTAGAGAAACTTACACCAGGAGTTTCACATTCTTTTACAAATTCATCTGGAGGGGATGTTTTGATTATATGTTTCATTTTAAATTCTCCTAAGATTGATTCTTATCTTTGTAAATAAAGGATGATTTTCATCTAAAACCTCCTTTAATTCCTGAACATAGTAATCAGCCTGTTCTTTATTATGCTGTGCTACGCTCTGTTTGAATTTATCATATAATTCTTCAATTTCCGGAGACATCATAGAAACATCCATTTGTTCAAACATAATTTCGTCCAATGCTCTATTGTACGTTTCACTTTCAGGATATATTATAGTTCCACTCTTCATTATATACAAATTGTCGCTCTTGATTTGTGATATAGTTCCCGGCGAATGTGTAGTAAAGATAATATGCCCATTAACATCTATATCGTTAAGCATTTTTGAAACGGAACGCTGCCAGTTCAGATGTAAATACGAATCAAACTCGTCAAACAGATATAGGCAATTATTTTTAGCTGTAAAACTTGTTAATAAATAGATCAACGCAAGCTGTTTTTCACCTTCACTAAGATTATCATGGGTAAATCCTTTCCCATCATTTCGGATTAAGGTTACATTAAGCATATGCAAATAGCCTGCATTTTTCAAAGCTTTAAGTTTGTAAAACAAAGCAGCTTCATTCTCGGAAGACTTTCCCCATTTTGTAAAATCATCAAAACTCATTATATACATTAGACCGAGATCTTGAGTGCGGCTTACATATTTTCTTAGCTCATCTAAGAATGATTTTACAAATCCTCGTGCATTCCAATATGTACTTCCATCGCCTTTCTTGCTATTTGGACTCATTAAAAATAGCGAAGCTTCAGTGGAGATATTTTTGCATCCCAAATAATCTAACAGTTTATTATAATAAGCCCCTTTGTAAATTGCTGCTACCACTAACAGTAAATTTAGGTCATCTACTGAATAATAATCAAGATACTTAAACCCAGGGAAAGAAGAATTATCAGCTTTTTTCAATGCATTATCATAACGATTATCAAAAGTTATTTTAGCCGCATTCTTTTGTCTGTCTGTTTCACCTGCATAGTAAAGCATAATCGTTTCCGGCAAAGCATTAAGCATATCTTTTTTTGTCAGTTTCTTTTCTCCACTGTAAATCCAAACATCTGATTTATCAAGGAACAGCGTATATGCTGTGCCGTCATTTTCGTATTCAATATTACAACCAAAGATATCCGGATACACTATTAATCCGTATGGCTTTTCAGCAGCAACATTTTTAGCGACACTAAATGCCTCTGTTATCAATTCCAGAATATTGGACTTTCCCGCACCATTATTTCCAATAAAAGCGGAAATATTGGAATCAGAGAACTCGCAATCAAAGTCTACAAGGTTTTTGAATTTCTTAACTGTTATTCTTTTAATTCTCATATCATTCTCCTGATAATATTTGTTTAAGCAACTCCACCGCACTTTCTTCCTCGGGATCATTCGTCCCCAGCTCGCCACGGAAAGCACGGGCAAGTATAGCCTTTTTCATCGTATCTATCTGATCTATTACTACTTCAGCGGCTTGTTTAGATTCATTCTCCTTTTTTAGAAGGGAACTTATAATCTCGACAATTACCTGTTGTTCATTAATAGATGCAACAGGTATTACAAACGCACCTATTTTTTTAGCATTTATATTAGATTGATTTACTCCATCGGTTTTTACATTATTACAATACTCTTTGGCAGCTGGAGTATTCAAAGCATAGTTTAAATAATCCCCAATGATTTCATCATGTTTATAATCGAGCTTGATTAAATATCCTGCATAGATTGCTGGAAACTCCCCTCTATAAATTGAGGTTTTACCTACAAGAACAGCACTATTTGTTCTATTAAATAATACATCTCCCGGATACAATCTGTATTTTTCTATATCTTCCTTGTCATCTGTATAAGCCAAATCGCTCCAATCAATTTCGCCTTGCTGAAGATTACCCATACGAATAACAATTACAGAACCTTGTGTTTTTGATTTTTTAGAAGTTCCGTATTTTAGAGAATGGCAAATATCGTTAATAGATCTGTTTTCCCAACTCTCAATCCCAACCCCATTTTCTTCTCTCCACTTAGCCGTCAGCTCGCCTGAGAAAGCCTTATGCAGGATAGCCGCCTTTCGTGTTTCAAAGCTATCAATAACCTCATGTGCTTTTTCTTTTGCTTCGTCCAGTTTTGAAAAAAGGGATTCTATGTGCTCTACTATGCGTTGCTGTTCGGGTAGTGGCGGCAAAGGAAACTGAAGTCCATAGAATAATTCCTTATTAAGATGAGGAATTGCGGAACCTAGTTTATTTTTTTTAAGTTCTTCTCTAAAGATATCTATGAAATATCGAATATACATTTCATCAAATTGCTTTGAAATATTCAATATTCTAAATGTGCTACCCATGTATCCACGATCTGGAATAACGAAAACTTCTCCAGAGTTTTCTCCATCAACTAAAATGACTTTTTGTCCTTTCTCTACTATCACACCACTATTTCTTGAAACGGGTTCCGTAATCTCTCTTAATGTTTTAGCATCAAAATATACAAGAGACTCATTATTATGCTTTATGCCATTATCGAGGTTACATACGGTCTTTAGATTTGTCCAACACCAATTATCAGGAATCTTATACGGTTCATATCCGGGGACAATCAACGCCTGTTCCAGTTTTTCTTCAATTGAAAGATCAGCGGATTTTGTTTTCTTCGCCATGTTTATTCCTCCGAGGTCAGTGACTTCAATTCACGGACAACACTTTTCAGCAGGTCAACAGCCTCTTCAAGCTGAGAGATGGCTTCTTCTCCGCTTTCGATAGGGTCGGGAAGTTCCTCGGCATCTATGATCGAATCATCTTTGATAAGTCCGAGGTCAAGGCTGTCATCATGCTCGTTTTCGATCTGCTCACGGGTAAACTTGCTCCAACGCTCACCTGTACGCTTTGAAGCATCTTTATAACCCTCTATAAATTCTTCAAAATCGCTCTTTTTAAGCTGTCTGGTCTTGCCGAAACTCTCCATATTGGTTCGCATATCATAGAAAGCGACTTCTGTGGTGTTGCCCTTTTCGGTATTGCCACGGGTAAAGAAGAGTACATTGGTCTTAACTCCCTGAGCGTAGAAAATACCCGTAGGCAGACGCAGTATCATATGCAGATTGCAGAAATTCATAAGCTCACGACGAACACTTACTCCGTCACCACCTGCAAATAAAACGTTATCGGGCAGTACAACCGCACAGCGAGCCTTACCGTCTGCTTTCAGGCTGCGGTATATTACCTGTAAAAAGTTCAGCTGCTTATTAGATGTCTGGAAAGAAATATCGTCACGGGAAGTACGCTCACCGCCTTTTTTCGTTCCAAAAGGCGGATTGGTGAGTATAACATCAAATTCCTTGAATCGCTTTGCACTTGGAGCGAGTGAATCTTCACAATAGATCTTTGCAGGCACGCTATGCAGATATGCGTTCATAAGTGCAAGGCGATGTGCATCAGGGACAAGCTCTACACCGCTGAAAGCATCCTGGAATGCGTTAACTTCACTATCTGACAAGGCGTAGAGGTCTTTATTCTCAGTCGTATGCTGAAAAGCGGATATCATAAAACCGAAAGTACCGCAGGCAGGGTCAAAACATCTCTCACCAAACTGTGGGTTTGTAAGTTCGGTCATTACATCAATAAGCACACGGGGAGTAAAATACTGACCAGCGCCGGATTTCTTCTCATCGGCGTTTTTGGCAAGTAATCCCTCATAGAGATCGCCAAGACCTTCTTTTTTGGCTTCAAACCAGTCAAGCTTATTGATCTCTGAAATGATCTTTTCAAGGTTTTTAGGCTCTTCTATGCTTGATACTGCCTTAGCATAGATACTGCTGATTTTTGAAAGAGGAAGTTTTCCAAGCTCCGTTAAAACAGCGTTATAGTATTTTTTCAGTTCAATACCATTAAGCGTAGTTAAATAAGCCCATGAATATGAATCGAGAACATTCTTTCTGTCGTTTTTCTCATCATCATCAAGATCATCGACAGTTTTTTTCTTGCTTGCAGCATATTTTTCAAGACGTTTTTTGTATGCCTGTTCAATTTCTTTCTGTAAGGCACTTTCTTCGCCTGTTTCTTCAAGCATTTTCAAAAATAATATATAAGTCAGCTCTGTAACATACTGATGATAGGTGATACCGTCATCACGCAGTACATTGCAAAGATTCCAGAGCTTCTGTACGATATCTTGTGTGCTCATTACGCAACTCCTTCAAATATATAAGTATTGATCCGCTCTATTATATCATTGAGATTCCCTGCAAATTTCTTGTCAAATCGAGAGAATCCGCCTTCCATTTTGAATACAGGAGTATCAAAAGTTTCCGCATTCAGAATGCTTTCATGCAGCATATATGTTTTTATCTTCTCCAGAAGGTCAAGCTGCATTTTGTTGAATTTTTCCTCAGATATGAGTTTCTTGAAAGCAGCTTTAACACGTTCTTCATGGTTATAAACAGGCGTTTTCAATACAGCTTGACGCACATAGGCGATTATTTCAGCCACAATCTGCTCATTCTTCACGTTGCTTGTGGCTTCATTAAGGCTGCTGATTGTGAAATTCTCCTTGTCAAGCAGTAGTTTAAGCTCTTTCAACTGCGCCCTTGTCATGCTGCTCGGTTTTGTGCAGGCAAGTCGGATAGCCTCGATCTTATCTTTGTTTTCATTTATATATGTCGTAAATGCTTCGAGATAGTCTTCCGGCTTATCTGTATTTCCATATCCACGGGTAGTCGGTTTTAAGGTATCTTCTTTTTCGGAATAATACTGTCCCCGCTTTTTCCTTTCAGTGAATCAACCCAAAGGAGGAAATCCTTATCCTTCCGGCAGGTTTCAATAAAAGCAGCTTCGGTGCTGTTTTTCAATGCCTTAGCATATGCTTTCAGATCCTGACCTTCTAAGCGTTCAGACACCTCGTATTTCTTTTCTCTTGAGAGATTATTATATTTACGCTGTAATCGTGCGATAATTCGATCTTTGGTCTGCTGCTTGCTTTCATCACTTGGACGGAAAAGGTCTTCCAATAATTCCGCCATATCCTTGCTGACAGTTACAGACTTCATTCCGGAAGTAGAATCAAGATCTTCATAAACTCTGACAGCATCAAAGATGTTAAAGTGTGTTTTCCCTATCTCAGGACAAAGACGAGTAGCACGTCCCAGCATCTGCTCAAAAAGAATACGGCTGTTGATCTTACGCATGAAAACAAGGTTGCATATTTTTGGAACGTCAATGCCCGTTGTCAGCAGATCTACTGTGACTGCAATATTAGGATACTGGTTATTTTTGAACTGTTTTATAACTTGCAGTATCTTTTTCTTGTTTCCTCCGGCAGTCTTGCCTGTTATCTTCATTATAGCATCGTTTGAGATACCATATTCCTTATAAATATCACGAAGAGTATCCACGATGCAATCTGCGTGACTATCATTAACCGCAAAGATAAGAGTTTTTTCATCGCTTTCGGGATTTATAAAGGATGAAATTTCCACTAATACCTTCCTTGTATGATCAGGCAAAACAATCTGACGGTTGAAATCAGACACATCAAAATCCAGTTCATCTTCAAGAACCGATCCATTGAGCAGCTCATTTGTGTTTGGGTCATACTCAGCTAACGATTCACCCTTTTTGAACTTCACATTATTTTCAATGAAATCTGTATTGATAATATAGGGCGGATCATGGTCAACAAGCCAGCCGTCAATGACCGCTTCACGATAGCTGTATGTGAAAATAGGTTCTCCGAAAATCTGCGTTGTATGCAGTGCAGGTGTAGCAGTTAATGCGATTTTTACAGCATCAAAATACTCAATAACCTGCTTATATTTACTCATGTAATCAAGCTGATCTGAATAGAGGATCTCCTCCTCGGTCATTTCTCTGTCAAGAATATAACCTCTATGTGCTTCATCAACAATTATAAGGTCGAATGCACCGGGCATAAGATCAGGCTTATCAGATAGGATTGTACGTTTAAGCAAGCCCTGCACTGTTGAGATACTTACTTTTGTTTCAAGATCGATCTCATTATCGTCAATATCTTTGATCTCATATATCTGGTTCAATGTCATAAGCTCTTTCAGCTTAACATCTTTGAACGTATCCATAGCCTGTTCTCCGAGAGAAACTCTGTCAACAAGGAAAAGAATTCTTCTGAAACGCTTGGATTCCAGCATCTTATATATTAAACCAAGTACAGTACGGGTTTTTCCTGTACCCGTAGCCATAGCAAGAAGTGCTGTCTGTTTACCTTCAATTATTGCATCTGTCGCCTTACTAATGGCTTTTATCTGATAATCTCTTAAATTAAGCCCTGTGGTATCTTCCATAAATGAATCATCAGCATCATTCAGTGCTTTATTTGCTTTGTCAATATCTTGCTTGAGCTTTTCTTCAATATCAGAAGGACTGAACCAATTCCTGATAGGGTATGATTGGTTTTCAGACTTTCGTGCATCTAAGAACCATATTCCTGATTTGGTACGCAGCTGTTCTAAAAAAGCTCTGCCATTTGATGCAAACAGAAACGGTACTTGATATTTGCCCCATTTGCTTATAATGTATTTGTCATGTTCAGCTCTGATGCTTTGTGCATAATCCTTTACCTGCACATCAATAGTTGAAGCAACATCTTCTCCCCATTTTTTGGCATCCATTACTGCAACCAGTTTTTCACCAATAAAGAATGCATAATCAGCAGACCCTTTACTACATAATTGAGAATCAGTAGGCCACTCGCTTATTGCGATATTTCTTCCTTTAACAGGACGAGTACCTTTACTGTAACGCAGATTATTGGTATCCGCTTCCCAGCCTGCTTTTCTTAACTGCTCATCAATAAGGCATCTTGTCTGGGCTTCACTCCACTCCATCATAGCCGATACAGTTAAGCCACGTTTTGCTCGCTCTTTTTGTGTGGTTCCGGAAGCAGCTGTCTTTACCTCTTCCAGCTTTTGAGTCAGCTCCGCTATGCGCTTTTCTTGTTCTTCTAATATTTTTTCCATAGCTGAAGGATCAGTTTCTTTTGGAAGAACAAACGATTCAGGATTAAAAGACCAATCTCCGTAGGTCTGCATAAACCATACAGCGAGATTATATGCCATAGAAAGGAGCATTTTGGCATCATCCAGAGAATCAGCACCGGCATGAACAGCATCATTGCGATTCTTTCTGAGTGCATAAAGGGTATTATCAATGTCATATGGCAATAAACCAGCACGCTTCAGAAGTCGTATACGGTTTGATTGTGTATTATCGGTAACAGGATCGGGTATTCCTTCAAAAACCATGATTTCTTGTACAAGACGTTCTGAAAACATACCCAACTTGTACATACAAGCATTAGGATCTGAATACAAATATTTTTCTGCCGTATCTGCTATCTGAGCAAGAGCAGGCCAATATTTATTGAGAAAAACAAAGTTAGACTTCATGTACGGTCCTCCCATCTTTTTACGATAATATGAAAAAACGGTATACTATTCCATATTATCTATTATACCATTTTTTGTTTTAAAAATCAATCAAAAACTGATGATTCGACTAATAATTGAGAAAACTACATCGCCTATAGATTAATTATTATTTCCGCTAATAGTAGATGGTTCATTAAAATGCTGTTGCTCTTTTTGTAACAACTTTCACCACCGAAAAAAATTATTAGCACAACACCTGCAACATACACAATTGCAGGTGCTGTTTTTGTGCGTTTATCCAAAGATTTAAAAAATGACTGTGCAAAATGGCTTTCCCAGTTCCTTATAAGTAGAGGGTATTTAAAAGCGTCCTCCTCATCGGCGACAATAAGGCGACGATAAAAACGCGAGTTATATTCAGCCGGCTTTTATGCAGCTCTACAAATTAAAGTGAAAGTTGTGTGAAATAGGTTATCAAAATGCCTCTCCCAGTTCTTTATAAGTAGAGGGAATAATAATAGGAGCGTATTTCAAGTACTTGTGCGCAATGCACATTGAGGACCTACCTCAAAAATCGAACATTTGTGCAATCGAACAAAGTTTCTTGAAAGTCCTTGACAGAACTTACGTTCTGTGTTATTATGATAATGCCCTTAATGGGATAGCAGCTTGAAAATTGAATATCAACACATCAGTGTGCAGCAAGACCGGTGCCGGCAAAAACCGACAAGCCGCGAGCTTCCGTACGCCAGGACCTCGAAAGAGCGAGCGATAAAATGCGTGAAGGCGGTAGGAGAGACTCAGCGAGTCGTGTCAAGAATGACCGATAGTACTTAGCTGAGTGCCTTGGAACTCCCAATTTCAGATTTGTGGGGCTACCGAGCCGTACAGCAACGGCTCGTAATATGTATCCTGCGAAATCGGCTGAAGGGACACCCTTCCCGCTCCTATTATGGCAATGACAGCTGGCTTGCGCGCCCATCCGCACGTGCGGCTCTGACTCCGTAAGGGCAGAGAGACAAAGAGCTATGTGAAGGTTGAGGCCGACCTTCGGCTGATGTGTTCCCGGCTTCGGAGGGTGCAGGCGTATGCTTGTAGGAGAATATCAGAAGCCTCGGAATGAGGAAAACGTCATGGCGCATAGTCATGATAAGGTACCTCCGCGGGGGTACAGGACTATCGACGGGATAGTCAGCATTTCACGGGCTAACTATGCCCTTTTGTAAATGAAATGCGGTTTTGTTTTTGGAATAATATGCATGGCACGGGTAGCTATGTCCAAATATGAGTTAAGAGAAGGCAGAGTAACGTCAAAGGCGTTGCTCTGCCTTTTTATTTTGTCAAAAATTAAATATAAAGCGCACAGTGGTTCGTCACGGACTGCTGTGCGCTTTTTTGTTTGCTCAGGAGGTGGTGAAGATGCTGACATCAGGAACTCCACCATAATATTTGCTAACTTGCTACCAAGAGCGTCTAAATGCCGATATATCTTTACTTCTGCCGATAGCAAGATCGGTAGTTGTTAGTTCTGCGATAGTAAATTGCTAACGCCGGAAAAGCTCTGTATCAGGTGCTTTGACAGTGTTTGGTAGTTTGTTAGTAAAATCAGAGTGGCAGGTCGGCGTGTCGCGCATTTGTGCGCGGTTTGTGCCGCCCTGCGGAGAAAGGAGGGATAACTACACCACACGAGCTCTCGGAGCGAAATTGAGGGCAAATAAAGCGAGTTTGGAAAGGATGATAGGATGACTGAAAACAACATTTACAACGAGCCGTACTGCGTCAAGGACGGCTGCCTCTATGAGACAGTCGAGAGAAAGGGAAAGGTCACAACGGTCAGGCTCTGCGACTATGCTCCCGTGCTGAAGTCGGAGATAACCTTCGACGACGGTACTGAGCGCCGCAAAGCATTTGAAATCAGCGCTGTACACTCGAACGGAACTATAATGCCAACGGTCACAGTCACCGCGGACGAGATGAGCAGTATGAAATGGATCATAGAGAAGTGGGGCTCGCTGGGTTCGTATTCGCCGGCGAACAATACTCTCGGCAAGATACGTCATGCGATAATGAGTACGAAAGCTGATGTCGAGTTCAGAACTATGTACAGTCAGACAGGCTGGCGGCAGATCGGTGAGCGGTATGAGTTCCTGATGCCGTCTGAGGATAGCGAGTTCACTGTGGAGCTGCAAGGCAAGCTGAACGCTTATCACTGGAGCGGAAGCGCAAGTGCGGACAAGCTGTTCTATCTCACAGCAATGCTTGAAAACGGACTGCTCCCACAGCGAGTAATGCTTCCGCTGCTTGCGGTAACGTTCCTGTCTCCGCTGGAACATTTCCTGAAATCGGCAAGCTGCGAACCGAAGTTCATAACCGCACTGGTCGGCAAGACAGGAACTCGCAAGTCAACTACTGCTGCGCTGATGTGTTCATTCTTCGGCAGCTTCACTGCAAGTACGCTCCCGATGTCGTTTCACGATACGGCGAACAGTATTCTCAGCAACATTTATTCGTTGAAGGACGTTCTCACCTGCGTCGATGATTTGCACCCGAATGGTGTGTACGGCGAATCTGAAATGAAAAGCACTGCACAAAATCTTGCACGTTTCTACGGTGACCGAATCGGTCGTGCGAGGTTGAATAGTAAAATTGAATTGCAGCCGTCGCGTCCGCCGACGGGAATGTGTATAGTCACAGCAGAGTACGTTCCTGAAATATCTCAGAGCGGCCTTGCGCGGTACTTCATCGTCGAGATGAAAGCCGACGACATTGACCTTGCGTTGATGACTGAATATCAGCAGCTCGCAGCGGACGGTGTGCTTGCGTCGATAATGCATAGCTACGTTGAATGGCTGCGCGAAACATATCTCTGTGATGAAAAAAGTTTCGTGCAGGGACTGTCAGATACATTCAAAAAATACCGCACCGAAATAACAACGGAACTGTCTGCAAGGTGCGATAACTTTCACACAAGAGTTTCCGATACCCTCGCGCACCTGATGATTGGTTTCGACTTTCTGCTTGCGTTCCTAAATGCAAAAGAAGAAATAGGTGTGCAGGACATGGAGAACTACAGGCTGTCATTCCGAAACATAATTGTCACAAGTTCCGTCAGAAACAATTCTATTGTCGAGAACGAAAACTATTCGTATCAATTCTGCGACAAGCTGAAAAGCCTGCTCGACAGCGGCAGGTGCAGTGTCAACGTCATTGGCAGCGACTGCGATATGAACCGAAAAGGCTTCATCGGCTTCGATGACGACAACTTCTACTACCTCATCATGAATGCGGCGTTCTCGGAGGTTGTGAAGCTGTCGAAGGAAATGGGCGAGAGCTTCTCCATTGGCAAGAATAGTCTGATACAGCAGCTGGTCGATGACGGTATAATGGTCGTGAAAGGTAAGCGCAACACAACCACGGTCCGTGTGACCGATGACCGTCAGATGAGTGTTGCAGTGCTGGATAAGTCGAAGATGT
>CALEPT010000031.1 GCA_937910385.1 uncultured Ruminococcus sp.
GTGCAAGTATACGAAATTTAGACCCAGCAGTTGCGGGGTTCTGAATAGTTACAAGAAACTAAGAAAAAACTTGGGGTCAAAAAATGAAAAAACTACAATTATCGCCAATAATTTGGGAGGTATGACAGGAGTCAATCGAAAAAAACAATGCCAATACTGCACACAGACGTGAGAAAAAATCTGGTGGTATTGGTGATTACATTTTGAATTGAATAGTGGTACAATGTTGTGTACGGAGGGCAGAGTATGACAAAAATCGATACGGACTTTGCAGTAAAATGTCTCATCGAAGCGCTGTTCGAGAAAGGAGTTATTAACAGCGCCACATACTTCAACATCATCAAAAATGAATTCAAGAACAAGTCTGAAAATGATACGAAAGGAATGGTGGCTTGATGTACAATAACATAATGCTCGATAGAAATCGTCCGAGAAAGGTGGTTTTCTATGGCAGAGTATCAACAGATCACGAGGCGCAGTTGTCTGCACTCGAAAATCAGATCCAGTGGTATGAGGATCAGAAAAAATATCATCCGAACTGGAATGTAGTTGACCGCTACATAGACGAAGGTATCACGGGTACGCAGGCGAAGAAGCGTCCATCGTTTCTCCGAATGATAGCGGACGCGAAGAACGGAAAGTTCGACCTGATAGTTACCCGTGAGGTATGCCGATTTGCAAGAAACACTGTGGACACGCTCTCCTTCACAAGAGAGCTCCGCAACATAGGAGTTGAAGTATTCTTCGTCGAGGACAACATCTGGACGATGGACGGCGACGGAGAGCTTCTTATGGCTACGCTGGCGCAGGACGAGAGTCGGAAGGTCTCGGAGAGAGTTCGTGCAGGTCAGATGGTAAGCCGTGAAAAAGGAATACTGTACGGCAACGGAAATATCCTCGGCTACAACAAAGTCGGCGAGACCTATGTCGTTGATCCCGAGCGGGCAGAGACGGTCCGAATGATATTCGACCTGTACCTGCAGGGGCTTGGCGGCAAGAAGATAGGCGATGAGCTGACACGGCTCCATTACAAAAACGCTTCTGGAGCTGTGAAGTGGGACTCCGGAAATATACTTCGCATCATCCGCAATGCGACCTACATGGGGCGAGTTGTATACAATAAGTCTCACAACAATAATTATCTTGACCAGCGGCGTATAGTAAATCAGGACGAGGACACATACATCATCGGTGAGAAAAAGTTTGAAGCTATCATCGATGAGGACAAGTGGTACAAGGCAAATGCAATGCGCAGATCAAAGAAAAAGCCGACGCTGGTAGTCGGCGGAACGGTGCTGAGGTCGAGATGCAATCCCTCAACAAATATGTGGACCAACAAGCTGATATGCTCCTGCGGTTCGGGTTTCAGACGTGACCTGTGGGGCAAGAACAAGGCGGGAGTTCCGAGCTGGGGATATCGCTGCTACAATAAACTCAATCACGGCAGTGCAAAGACGCGCAAGGAAGCATGCCTCGATGCCACTGGCTTCTGTGAAATGAAAATGCTTCCGCAGTGGCGGCTTGACCTCATTGCTGAGCATATCTTCGAGGATACATTCGTAAACAAGCGAGCGGTATTTGCAAAAGCACTTGAACTTGTGAAGAAATATTATCGCCCCGACAATACATCACCCGAGATACAAAAGAGCGACATTGAGATACTCACAGAGATAAAAGCACTCGAAAGCAAGATCGACAACCTCATAGATATGAGAGCCGAAGGAGTGCTTACAAAGGAGGCATTCACCAAAAAGCACAGTAAAATCCAAGCGGAGATAGATGAAAAGAAGAGACTGCTCAACGTTTCTGCTGAGGAAGTGCCGAAGGATAATGTAGAAAGCTTCAAGGCAAGCATACGCAATATCGAACAGACACTTCATGCAATGTCTGACTTCAAGAGCGGAGCTTCCGCAGCCTTTATGGACAAGCTCATCAGCAGCGTACAGGTAGTCAACTCAAACAGCTACATCTTCAACATCAGATACAGCGAGAACTATACAGGTGCAATGATGTGCACTACAAGCGGCAGACGAAACAGAGCTGTCGTAAATATCGACGAGATAACGGGCTCCCCTGACGGGGAGTCCGCTTCGCGTAAAAGGAGAAATGCCTGCCCGGATAATCAGCCATACAGGCTGCTATCAACGAAAGAAAGTAATTTCAAAATATACTCAGA
>CALEPT010000032.1 GCA_937910385.1 uncultured Ruminococcus sp.
GAACAAAGTTCAATGTGTCGCCCACCGCCGTACATATCGGCTTCAATGGAATTTCTGACTTTATACAGTTTAAAAAGGCAAGCACCTCTTCTTCCGATGAAACCGCCGCGATGCTGTTCAAATACAGCACGGACACGAATGCTATAAATGCCTTGATAAATAAAAACGGGATGTACTTCTACAGGGACTATGCGAATGGGAAAAAGCACGCCGCGTTCACGAGGGACAGCATTAAATTCTACAATACTAATAACGTCGCAATACTCACTATCAATGCCAACGCAGGTCAGATACGCTTTAATGCTCCACAAACATTTACAGCTACTAGCGGGACAGTTTATAACATACCGAAGTTGATTATCAACGACGACGGTATTACATTCACCACGGGAACATTAACGGAAAACGCCAGCGGGGATGTGACATACACCTCTGCAATGAAAATAAACGGGAGTAATGGCGTTGTTGTAAATTATGCGGAGTCAGCGAACAAGTTAGCGCAATTCGGCAGTGACGGCTTAAAGTTTTTTACGAACACAAGCCCGTCGACTGCAACAGGGCAAATTTCAACAGAGCTTTATGAATGGAATAATACTAAAAACGCGCCATACCTCGCCATAATCGGTCGTTTAATCGCGATTGGTTCAAGTTCCAACAGCGACGGAGACAGGCTGTTATGTTATCCTGACGGGCAATTAACATACGGCTTGCCTGGGCAAAATACTAATGCGTTCCGTGCGTGCGCAAGTACACAATTAGGCTATACGCCCACACTTGGCAAGAAATATTACTTTCACATAGCAAATACCTATTGCAGTGGCAGTATCGAGGCGACCGAGACGATTTGCGCTCAGGACTTGCGTGTAACTAATTCGTCATATTCAAAAACTATTCAAACAACTTCGCTTTCCTTCTCAAGTACCGTCTGCAAGATATATAATTACGGCGAAGTATTACGCATTTACGGGTCATCTGAAAAAACCTACTTCATAGATTTCCATAGGTATTATGAAAACGGCTTCGGAATACACGTTGCACCTGCTACAATCTTCTATAATGGAGTAAACGCAACAGTTACCGCGCCTTCCGATGCCCGTTTAAAGAAAAACATTTCCCCGTCTACGCTAAAGGCTCTTGAAGCACTCACGGCGATAGATATTAAATCTTTCGACTGGATAAAGGACAACAGGCACGTTAAAGCAGGTATTATCGCGCAACAGTTGAAAGAGATAGCACCTGAACTTGTGTCAGGCGAAGATGAACTTGCAATCAGCACAGGCGATTTACTCAATTATTGTGTTAAAGCAATACAGGAGCTTGCGGAAATTGTCGGGTACAAACCAAAACGAAAAGCGGAATGGGTAGACCCTTATACGCTTGAAGAAAAGCTTGAATACGTTAATAACCATACAGGAGGTTAAAGATATGGCAAATGACACAACACCACTCTCAGTAATTATGGAGAGCGCAAGAACGGAACTAATCACCGCTTTTAATGAAGCCGCGCAGAAGTCAAGACTCCCGGCATTCCTGCTTGAGGGAATTGTCGAGGGATTGCTTGCCGACATTCGCGCCCGAAAGAACGCGGAGCTTGCGGCGGAAGTAAAAACGGTAAACGAGCAGAAAAAGGAGGTTGAAGATAATGGCTGACGTTAGAATTTCCGATTTATCAACTATCAGCACTTTAAACGGCAGCGACTTATTTATTGCCGAACAGTCGAGCGCAGGCACAGGAGCGGTTACATATACCACGCTCAAAAATACACTCTTGGGAACGTCGGGAATAACCCGCTTGGGAGGCACCGACGTGTGCTCCGCGATAAATAGGCTTAACACGCTCTCCGATTATGGCTCAGCCGCGAGGCATAACTCAATCGGCAGGGGCTCGTCGCTTGGCACATCGGTAACGTCTACTCAGTGGACACAGATAAAGAGCGGAACTTTTCAGGGCTTATATATCGGCGATTATTGGACGATAGGCGGAGTAAACTACCGTATCGCCGCTTTTGATTACTATTTAAGTAAAAAAAGCCTTTCAACTCATCACGTCGTGATAGTCCCCGACACGAATCTTGTTTCAAATGTGGCTATGAATACAACACGAGACGCAACTGGCGGGTATTATGGAACGTCGATGTATACGACAACGATAGATGCCGCAAGGACGACTGTACAAAACGCGTTCGGCTCGGCACATATTTTAAGTCACGACATAGATATATCAAATGCGGCATCCGGTGGCGTTGTAACAGGCTGGCAGAGTGCAACTGTTGACATTGCACTGATGACACTGGCGAATTTGTACGGCTTGACAACAAGTGTGCCCTCTGCGTCTCAGTTTATTGACGAGGATAGACAGCAGTTCCCACTGTTCTTTCTGTTCCCCGAATTGCAGACTATTAACGCGCTATATTGGCTACGTGACGTAATGACCGACTCAGCTTTTGTATCAATGGGTTCGTCCGCCGCGTCGAGAAGATACGCGGACTCGGCGACGTGCGGTATCCGTCCGTCATTCTGCATTTATCAGGCATAAGGGGAGGGGTAATAATAATGTATAGCATAACATTAGCTGACGGCAGTATTCTTCGCAATTTGGAGCTTGACGGAAATAATTACATTTCACCCGAAGAACTCACCGCCGACGATTTTGATGGAAAACTTTCATCTGTCACTATTGACGACGGCGAGGGCTACAGCGAGACTATAGCCGACTGTGTTCTTTATCGTTGCATACCCGAAAGAGGCGGAAAAACGCGCTTGATTATCGGAGAAAAGACCGAGAAGATGAAGCAGGAAGACCGCAACACGGAGCTTGAACTTGCTCTTACAGAGCTTTATGAGATGATTATAGGAGGCTGATACAATGGCGAAAGTATACGCGAACCTTATACGCAAGGGGTTAAAGACTATCGACGACGTTCCCGAAGCTATCAGGGATGATGTACAGGCAATATTGGACGGTGACTGATATGGACTGGAAGAGAAAGCTCACAAGCCGCAAGTTTTGGGCGGCGGTTGCGGGTTTTGTATCAATGCTTGTTATCGCCCTCGGCAAGAACGCGGAGACGGCTCAAACGGTCACAGGGCTTATAATGGCGGGGGCTTCGCTCGTGGCGTATATGATAGGTGAGGGGCTTGCGGATAATGGAGGAAGTAACGATGGCAACAGTTAAAGGTATTGACATATCTACATACCAAAAGACGGCGGACTTTGCCAAAATCAAGGCGGCTGGTTACAGTTTTGTAATAATTCGTGCAGGATATGGCAGGTCTACATCTCAAAAGGACGCGATGTTCGAGTCGCACTATAAAGGCGCGAAAGCGGCGGGGCTGGGTGTAGGGTGCTACTGGTACGGGTACGCTACTAACACCACGGCGGCGAAGCTTGAAGCGACTTGCTTTAAAGAAGTAATAAAGGGGAAACAATTCGACTATCCTGTTTATTACGATGTGGAGGAAGGCGCAACGCTCAAGCTCGGCAAGACGGCTGTATCTAATATCATCAAGGCTTTTTGCGACGATATGGAAGCGGCAGGATATTACACGGGGCTGTATATGTCAAAGTCGCATCTTGTAGACTACACCACGGACGCTATACAGAAAAGATATACCTTGTGGGTCGCACAGTATTACACTAAATGCACATATTCGGGGGCTGGCAAGGTGGATATGTGGCAGAAAGCTTCTGACGGCAAAGTAAACGGCTTATCTGGCAATATCGACCTTGACGAATGCTATGTTGACTTCCCGACCATCATCAAGAGCGGCGGATATAACGGCTACACTAAATCCACGACAGAAAAGACTACTACCTATACCGTGACCGTCAGCGGCATAAAGACAAAGAGCGAGGCGGAGAAGCTTGTCAGCACTATCAAGACCGCAGGATATACAGGCAAAATAACAGAGGTGTCAAAATGATAGATAAACAGGACTTGACCGACCTTCAAGACCGCTTCGATTTAAGGTATGTCAAGCGCGAGGAATGCGAGGATAACCGTGGTGAAATAATGCTCAATTTGCACCGCGACGACAAACGCCTTGCCGTTATAGAGCAACAGCAGAAAATCAATAACTGGTTGACTCTTGCCATCGCAAGCGGTATAATAGCTCTTGTAATAAAAGTGTTCGTGGGAGGCTGAAATGAACTGTTCAGACTGCGGCAGAGCAATACCGTATATAGCGCACGAGGCGGATATGTCACGGCTTGAGCGGACTATCAAAAGGCTGTGGATACTGTGCCTTGTTTTGATTGTGTTGTTTGTCGGCACAAACATCGGATGGCTTGTATATGAAAGTCAGCTTGAAGAAATATCATCATCAGAAGAAGTCCAACAAGAACAACACAAGTTGTATGGTGAAAATTAAAATTATATCTTGACATATACAATATCTTGTGTTAAAATTAGAAAAAACAAGGTTTTTTCATCCATTCCATGTTGCGGCAAGATGGCTCTTTGTGTTTTCTCTCCATTTTGCCGCTTGGTAAAAAATCTCCTTTTTCTCGGTTTTCTTTGTTTTCATCCTCCAAACAATAAAAACTCTCTATAGTTGCCCTACAGAGAGTTTTTATTATTTTATGCGTTATTTTACATAACACAGGGAAGAAACAACCAAAAAACTATCATAAATAACGGTAGTGTTCGGATTTTCTTTTAATGGTGGACAACCAGTTGCAAAATCCGAACACCCGTCCAGTTTTACGGTTCGCGTCTGCTGGGGTGAAAGATTGTATACAATCGTAAGCTTGTACCATCCGTCGGGTTCGTCCCAAACTGTGACGGAGTTTATGAGCATATCAATAATGTATTTTTGGAAATTGGGATCATCACAATTTCCTCTTGTGAATTTTGATAACCACCAGACCACCTGATCACGATCAAGCACGATATAGTTTGACATAGCCTCATCTATGCGCTTTTCAATATCTTTCTTTTGTTCTTCAAGTTCTTTAAGACGACGGAAAAGAGCGACGGAATCAGAGCCTTGTTCTGCAAGCTTGAACAGATTGCTAATGCGTTTTTCTAAATCCGCAAGATCTTCCCGAAGTCCGGGTATAACTTTATCATTTTGTATATCCTCCAGGTTTTGCTTAATCGCCATATCTGCAATTTCTTCAATGCGTTTAGGCGTAAGCAATTTTAATGCCTCCTCTACCACTGCTTGCTCTATCCATTCTTTTTTGAGCGGCTTCTTATCACAAGAACCGGTTTTTTTTCGTTTTCCGCAGGTATAGTAATTGTAAACCCGACCTGTTGCGCTGTGACCGCTTTCGCCCAACATAGCAGTGCCGCAATGACCGCAAAAAAGCTTTTGTGCAAGTAAATAATCCACTTTTGCCTTTCCTCTTGCCGGAGCTTTTGCATTACTTTTCAACATACGCCCTACCGCCTTAAAAGTTTCCTCGTCAATAATCTGGGGCATACCGCCCTCTATACGAATATCTTGATATGTAAAAACGCCTGTATACCGTTCGTTCCGGAACATAACGTGAAACGAATTTTTATTGAATTTATTGTTTCTTGCCGTCCGATACCCCTTTGCATTAAAGGAATTGCTTATTTCCGTAACCGTTTCCCCCGCAGCATAACGCTTAAAAGCTTCACGCACAATCTGCGCCGCAGGTTCGTCAATAACGTATTTTTTGTTTTCAATCTTATAGCCCAACGGAACCGCGCCAACGCTGTTTGCCTTATACGCACTTTCGCGCATACCGCGTGTTATTTTTTGCGACAATTCCTTTGAATAAAACTCTGCCATCCCCTCAAGTACAGCTTCTAATATCACACCTTCGGGGCTATCGGAAATGTTTTCTGTTGCAGAAATGACTTTTACACCGTTCTTTTTTAATTTTGCTTTGAAAGTCGCCGCGTCATATCTGTTTCGAGCAAAACGGTCGAGCTTATACACGACCACGCCCTGCCATTGACAGCGGTCGCTATCTCGGATCATTCGGTTAAATTCTATCCGCTTCTCGGTGTCCTTAAAAGCGGATGCCGCACGGTCAATATATTTGCCGACTACGGTATAACCTTCGCGTTCGCAAAACTCCATGCAAATGCGCTCTTGCCCCTCTATTGACTGTTCTGTCTGTCTGTCGCTTGAATAGCGCATATATAATACAACATTCATTGATTTAGTTCCTTTAATCTATTGTAAATAAAAAAAACCTCGTTAGGAACAATTTTGTTACCCGACAAAATCCGAAGCTGTTGCTGCAATGTTTTTTTTCTGCATATCGTCTCTGATATTCATTACCGCTTGAATTATACGGAATTTACCCTCTTCGTTTGTTTCCCGGAACATTGTGAGGAGGGTTTTTTCTTGTTTTGATATAAGCGGCGCACTACTGTCCGTCAATCCGAGCAGGTAATCGACAGATACGCCAAAATAGCGTGACAGCTTTATAAGCGTTTTTCCATCGGGCAATGTATCTTTTTCAGCCCAGTAGTTAAACTGATTTTTCCCTATTTTGAGGTTTTCAGACAGATCTTTCCACTTGATATTTTTCTCTTGCATAAGAGCTTTTAGCCGATCATTAACAGTCATTAGTCCTCCTAAAGGTTACAAAGTTGTAACACCCTATCTTAGGGGTTGACAACCCCTATTTTAGGGATTATAATGTAAACAACAAGTATACAAGCGAAAAGCGAATAAAAGAACCTCCACGGGCAAACAAGGGAGCTCGCTCCGTCGGTCTCTTATGGCTATAAAGTTTTGGCGAACTGATTATAGCACATTGCTCTTTTCTTGTCAACTTGTTTACAAGAATTAAAGGAAAGGAGAAGCGGAATGTTTGAGGAAGGCCGTAAAATCCGTGTTTCCCTCGCCGAACTCGGTTTAACGCAGGTCTGGCTTATCGAAGAGCTCCGTAAACGTGGAATTATTACCGACAAGACCGAAATGTCATCTGTTTTGCACGGCACTCGTCGCGGAGCGAAAGCGCAAGCGATACTCACGGAAGCGCGGATTATTTTACTAAATAAGGAGCGTGAATAATGTTGTGTGACACAGTAAAAAATTACATCGCCCAGTGTATCGGAGAAGCTGTGAGAGAAGAGCTTCAAAATCCCGAAAGCCGAAAAGAATTTGAGATGTGGTATTTCAAAAAATACAACAAACCTTATGATTGGAATGCAGTCAAGTTATCAAAGGAGAAAATCGATGAAATTATATCAAACAAATCAGATGATAGAGGAGTTAATCAACTCTCTGCAACCTGATCCGGAAACGGGCGAGTTGCCCGACAATACGGATGAGATAATTAAACAGCTGAACGGCCTGGAGGCAGAACGCGAGGACATCTTGAAGTGGATAGTTGAGAGTTGCCTCAATCTCAGAGGAGAAATTGCAGGCATCAAAGCGGAAGAAGAGCGTCTGTATAAAATACGCAAGCATAATGAAGCTGTAGCGGATCGGCTCATAAGAGTGCTTGATCACGAATGCGGAGAAAACAAAGACTTCGGAATCGCAAAACTGACTTATCGAAAAACTACAAAAACAGATATTTTTGACCCTGAAAAGGCGGTTAATTACTTGCAATCTTCCGGGTATGACGACGCGCTCAAGTACGCGCCCCCCGCAATCGACCGGGCGGCGGTAAAGAAACTTATAAAGAGCGGGGTTGCCGTTCCGGGCGCGGAGCTTGTAAACAGCGTGAGTGTTACATTGAGGTAAAACGAATGGGTGTTCCTGTAATAATTTATGGCAAATCCGGCTGTGGTAAATCAACTTCTTTAAGAAATTTCGCAGAAGATGAAGTATTGCTTGTAAAAGTTGTAAACAAGCCGAATCCATTTAAGAAAAAGTTTACTTATACTTGCTTTTCAGACGACGTTGAATATATCAAAAGCAAGCTTGCGGCAATGCCGGTAAAGGCGGCTATTGTGGACGACGCGGGTTATTTAATGACGACTCTGTTTATGAATAATCGGTCTGCGAATAACTTTGATAAGTTTGACAAAATAGCAAACGTGATGTGGACGCTTTTCAATTATGTAATATCGGATTTACCGCAAGACGTCGTAGTGTATATCATTATGCACGAGGACATTGACGACGGCGGCAATACGAAGCCTTTAACGCTCGGCAAGCTGCTGGACACAAAAGTCAACCTTGCAGGGATGTGTACTATCTCTTTACACGCCATGCGAAACGGAAAAAATTACATCTTCCGCACACAGTCGGACGGCTTCGATATTGCAAAAACTCCGCTTGATATGTTTGAAACGGAAGAAATACCGAACGACCTGAAAGAGGTTGATACAGCTATAAGAACTTATTACGGCTTTAATGCCAAAAAGAAAGGATAAAAAACTATGGAAGTAGTAGATTGGACAAAAGAGAATGAAGCAACAGGCGAAAGCGGAAAACTCCCCGCAGGCGGTTATATCTGCAAGATAACAAATATTGAAGACAACGCCGATAAACAGTATCTCAAAATAGAATATGAAATTATAGACGGTGATTTTAAGGGCTGGGGTGAAAAGACAGCAACCGGCGGATGGTGGAGACTTAATTTTATTCGGTCTTATAAGAGTACTGCGCGAGGTTACTTTAAACATTTTCTTTCCGCTCTTGAAAAAAGCAATCCCGGCAAATTCGCTGTTGCGAACTTGAAAGACGACCCGAACATTCTGCGCGGACTTTTCATTGGGCTTGTCGTAGGCTATGAACAGTATCTCAACAGTTACAATGAGGTTAAAGAACGCCTGTATGTTACTGATACAGTCGCAGGGCAGGACATACGCAACGGCAATTTTACAGTGCCGGAACTGAAAGTCTTAAAAGATGCCGCTCCAAAATTTGATACTGTCGACAAAGAAAGCAACAGCGGTTCTTTTACGCCCGACGATCAGCTTCCCTTCTGACGGATATTCCGACGGCGAAGCAGGCGGTTATCAACACTGTTCCGGTCACGGACATCTTTACCCGATACTGCGTTGAGACTATAAACGGGAAATGTTGCTGTCCGTTCCACAAAGAAAAAACGCCCTCTTTAAGCATATACTCAAACGGGCGGAAATGGAAATGTTTTGGTTGCGGAGCGGGCGGCAATGTTATTGACGCTGTGATGCTTTTTGAAGGTATTGACTTTATGGCGGCGTTGCAAATTCTGGACTCCGAATACAAGCTGGGCAATTTTGCCGAAGTCGGTGATCGGAATGTGTTTTACAAGCCTCGTATAACCGTTCATACCATAGCGGCGGCAGAGTTGAAACGTCTGCAACAGACAAGGGAAGATGCCCTTGACGGCTATTATTATTTTAATTCAGTTCTTCGGAGGTTTTCGGCTCCCGATTTTAAGACGAGAGCAGAAGAGCGTGAATTTTGGGAAGCCGTGACCTTCCGTGAGAAATGCGAACAGGTATACGAAGAACTATCAGACATAAGTTTATAGGAGGCTTTTATGGCTTATAAAGTTGCGGGTTCTCGCTATATGAATACATACAACAAATTACTCAACGAATACTCATCTTTCGACTTTATCCGGGAATGCGGCATCAGAGTGCTTCTGCTTGAATGCGATGAAGAGAAAAACCGTAACGGGCGCAGAACTTATGCCGACTGCTCCAAACTGACTGACAAGGTGAGCGCAATCGCAAACTGTGATTTTGTTATAACTTTCTATGCTTGTGACGAGCTGGATGATAACAGATTAAAGATACTGACTTATCACGAAATGAAACACATCGGCTGTTCACCGGACGGAAAATTAAAAATAATCCCGCACGATGTTGAAGATTTTAAGGACATAATCGACGAATACGGTACGGATTGGGTGCAACAGTGACGAGGAACGAACAAAAATACAGTGCCCTGACGGTAGGTGGTTAGACCGTCTTGGAGATTTTAAAAATGGACACAATGGGAAACTTCATTATATTTTGTTGCATATTCGCGCTCGGTTTTCTTGCATTGATACTCGCGTACATTAAAGATATATGCAAGTTTATCTACTTGCTTAGCAAAGCATTATATAAGAGGGCGCGGCAGAAAATACGGGAAGCGCGATATTATAGAGCTTGCAGAACAGTGGCAAAACTGGAAAGCATAGTAGGTTTTGAGGATGAATATTGACGGTCTTGACGAACGGCTGAAAGAAGAATGTCAGCAAGCCTTTGAGACGAAGGTCGGAGACAGGGCGGAGTTTATGCGGATATTCGGGAGAAATTACTTATGACGGAAAAAGAAAAGATAATATTTATCATCAATCACGACACCTATAACATTGAATTTTTGGAAAGACAGACGGGCTGGTCTGCGGAGAAAATCCACGAAGCGTATTCGGACGCACACGAAAACGGGGATTATCACAAGTATCATAAGGAACCTGTTCAGAAGAGTATTGACCCCCGCAAAAGGGTGGGAGGCGCAGACCTCACGAAAAGACTGGACAAGTGCAGACCGCCCGAAACGACTATCAGAGAATGGACGGAAGAACTGGGGTTCGACTATAAGCTGTTTTGGAATATCTACCGTGGCTATCAGAAAGTATCATACCGAATGATTGAGATACTCGCGTCAAAACTTCACGTATCGCCGCGCTGGCTGGCGGGATTGGAGTAACTATGAAAGAGAAAAGACCTGTAATAGGGGCTATAACCGCTATCGTTTTGATGTGCGTCTGTTTTGGGATAGTGGGGTATCAGAGAAGCGTACAAACGACAGAATGCCCCTCAGAGCTTAATACAGAGCCGTACAGCGACGAAAACGCCGAGGTCGACAAACTTATCGCCTCGGAGCTAAAAAGCGAAAATCGGGCAATTCTGACGGCGTTACGGGCTATTGAAACAGAAACGACCGCAGAAGAAACAACTACACCGCCGACAACGCAAGCAGAAACCACAACGGAGCGCATAACAGAAGCTCATTATGAATACGACCCCGACCCCGAATACACAGGTTCCTACATCGGATATTTTGAGCTTACGGCTTATGAGTGGACAGGGGAGCGGATGGCGAACGGCGAATACCCGTACTACGGAGCTTGCGCCTGTAACAGCTTGCCGCTCGGTACTCAAATATACATCGATGGGCACGGATATTTCACAGTATGTGACCGGGGCGGTATGGCTGACAATGTGATTGATATATATCTCGGCGACTATGACGCTTGTGTACAGTTCGGCAGACAGTCAGCGGAGGTGTACTATGGATAAAGCGTATTATCCCACGGCATATTATCACGGCATAGGAAGCCCGATAGGAACATTCACCTATACTTGCGGCAAGTGTTCAATGTCAATAGAAACAGACTGCGATGTTTGCCCGTGGTGCAATAGCCGGATAAACTGGTATAACAAAACGAAGCAGGAGAAAAAAAGCTGATGGTGTATGGCATCCCATATATAGGGTCAAAAACCCAAATTGCTAAATATATTTTTGAAGTGTTGCCATCCGGCAAGCGTTTTGTCGATTTATTCGGCGGCGGCTTCGCGATGTCACACTACGCCTTGTTGTCCGGCAAATATGAAGAAGTACTGTACCGCGAAAAAGACCCGCTGACCGTCAACCTTGTGGAGAGAGGACTTCGGGGAGAATTTAATTATGAAATATTCAAGCCTGAGTTTATCACGCGTGAAGAGTTCTTTAAAAACAAAGACACGGACGGTTATATAAAATGGATATGGTCTTTTGGAAACAACGGAAAAAGTTATCTTTTTGGGCGAAAAATCGAACCATTCAAGCACCTTGCGCACGACTTTGTTGTGTTTGGCAGATATTCTGACAAGCTGACGGACTGGTGCGGTATTGATATGCGCAAACACGTTATCGCTGATGATATATCCGAACGCCGTAAACAATGGTCGTCTACATTGAGGCGTGAGGCGCGGCAAAGGGAATGTATCAAGCTTCAACAGCTTGAACAGCTTGAACGGCTTCAACAGCTTGAACGGCTTCAACAGCTTGAACGGCTTGAACAGTTTGAACGGCTTGAACGGCTTCAACGGCTTGAACGGCTTCAACGGCTTGAACTTGAGTGCGCGTCTTATGAGTCGTACGAGTATCGGGATGGCGATGTTGTATACTGCGACCCGCCTTATACGAACACGACTACAAGCACAAAAAAATCGTATGGGGAAAATTTTGACCACACCTCTTTTTTGGACTGGGCGGCATCGCGTCCTTATACGATTTACATTTCAGAGCAAGCGGCAGACGAACGTTTTGTCGAAATTTGGCACAAGGAAAAACGGCGCACAAACGGAACGGATAATACCGTGCTTCGCACGGAGCGGTTGTTTGTTAATATGCAGGAGGATAAAGATGGCGGCACTATTATGTGACGGAGAACCGACGATAAACGCGATGCACGACGCATTACAGCATCTTGCTTATACCGTATCGGAATACTGGAGCAAGCGGTTAGAGGACGGCTGTACTTATGACGGGCTTAACTATATCATCGGCGAAATGCAACACGACTACGACGCTTTGACCGTCCTGTATAACGAGATGGACAGGCGGATAAACGAATACCGAAAGGCGAAACGTGATGAAAAACAAGTGTGATGTTTGCGGTACAGAGGTTGAGTTCGGCGACGGCGGCGGAGCGGCGTTGATGATGGCGTTTTGCGTCAGTCATTCAACGTCATTAACGAATATATCCTTTTGCAAGGACTGTTATCAGTTGCTGCTGAAAGAACCGCTGAAAAAGCTTGCAGAAAACTGCTGTATAGAATTGACTTTTGAAGAAGATGAAAACGCGCTACAAGGATAAACACGGCAAGCCGATATATACGGGCGATATTGTATATGTTGAAGAATATCCCGACAAGTACGTCGGCGGCTCGTTAGCATACGAAGCCTTGATTGTGAACGACAACGGTACGATACAGGCGGTTTATCAAGACCTCGGAGAGAGCGAAGCGACGCCGCTGTCATACTTCCCCGTAAAAGGGCGCGAGATATTCACAGAACGGCAAAGATACGAGTACTGGCGCACCGTTCATCTCGGCGGCGAACCGCCCGAATACTTGTGGAGAGAAGAACTGTACAGGTCGGCGTTTGATAACGACTATGCCGATGAGTACGACAGGGAGCTTGAAAGACGGGTTGAGCACTTTTTAAACGAGGAGAGAAAAGATGAAAATAACGATAGATATTGAGGAAGAAGAAATCATCGAACAGGCTAAAAGCATTGCCGCCGAACAGATTGCAAAAACTCTGCTGGGTTATTATCGGGATGGCACGGCTTACAGACAGCTTATTAAAGAGATAGTCCGCGAAGTTATCAAAGCGGATAAAAAGAACCTTGAGGACAGGGCTGTCGCGGCGGCGGCGAAAAGCCTTAAAAAAGACGCTATCAAGAAGTTGCTTGCGGAGGAAACAGAAGAATGACAATCGGCAGGGCAATCGTGGAGTTAAGAATGCTACGAGAAGAACATTTCGACAACGAGGACGAAAGGAAAGCTCTTGATATGGCAATAAAAGCCCTTGAAAATATCCGTCTTGTCCAGTTCAACGCCGCCGCGATAGCAAAGCTGTTAAATGAGGTGATAGACTATGAGAAAGACGCTGACTGAAGTTGAACTTCTTGCGATGAAGAAATACCCGAAGTGGTACGGCACGCCCACAGTCGCGGAGTATTTAGGCATACACCCTGAGAAAGTGCGCGAGAAAATTCGCAACGGCGAGATAAAAGCCGAAAGACTCGGACGGCTGTACCGTATACATTCAACAGAGATTTACCGACTTCTGAAAGAAAAAGACGAGGCAACTTTTTAGGACACAAGAGCAAATGCGGGGTGAATAATTAGGAGGGAGCAGCACAATGACAACACTGGAAACATTGCACAAATGGCTTGACGAGGAATACGCGAAAGCGGACGGCAAGCCCTTTGTAATGGACACGGCGGCATATGCGACATACAAGGTGTGGAGACGGGCTGACAGCGCGTGGAAAAAGAGGGCAGAGAAATGCAGAATACAGAACTGATGATGAACATAGCCGCTAAAACAGCTCTAACTGACAGGAGATTAAGAAGATGACTAAATATCCCGTTATGATAAGGCAGGGCTTGCGAAAGGGTATTTTCGCGGCAAAGGTTCCCCACGGGTGGGATATGTGGATAGTGTGGCTCAACCGCGAATGCGAGAGCGGCGAAACTTTTGAATTAAAGGACATTGACGGCATTGACGCACAGCTCCATTTCGGAGACAAGGAGAGCGTTCAGCGAGTAATCAATGTTCTTGAATGGATGATAAACGAGGATGGACAAAATGCCAAAAGACTGGACGGGTAATTATAAAAGTGTCTGCGGTTGTTTAGGAGCCCAAAATGAAGCTAAAGAAGAAAGAGAAGCGAATGATTATTATGCCACATCCCCCATAGCTGCCGAATGGCTTTTGAAAATCACAGAGCTTGACAAAAACGTCTGGGAATGTGCTTGTGGTGAGGGTCATATTGCAAAAGTACTTATTCGTGAGGGGAAGTGTGTCAAGTGTACCGATTTAATAGACAGAGGGTTCGGGGTAGGCGGCATAGACTTCTTAAAACAAACAGAAATATTTAACGGGGATATAGTAACTAATCCGCCGTACAGATACGCAAAAGAGTTTGTTGAAAAAGCGTTAGCACTTGTGCCGGAAGGTCACAAAGTATGTATGTTTTTAAAGGTGCAATTTTTAGAGGGCAAAGCCCGAAGAGAATTATTTAGGCAAAATCCCCCAAAAGAAGTGTGGGTCAGCTCAAGCAGACTTGAATGTGGTAAAAATGGAAAATTTTCGGGTTCAAACATGGTGGCGTATGCGTGGTATATTTGGGAAAAGGGGTATAAGGGAGAAAGCACTTTAAAATGGTTCAATTAAGGAGCGAGAAAAAAGTATGACATTAGGCAGTTTGTTTGACGGAGCGGGGACTTGCCCTTTTGCCGCTCAAATCTGCGGCATAACTCCGGCGTGGGCAAGCGAGATTGAGCCGTTCCCGATAGCAGTCACAAAGAAACGGTTCCCGGATATGGAGCATCTGGGAGACATCACAAGGATAAACGGGGCTGAAATCGCGCCTGTTGATATTATTACATTCGGCAGTCCGTGTCAGGATTTATCAGTGGCAGGGAAAAGAGCCGGGCTTGACGGCGAACGGTCAGGGCTTTTTATGGAAGCCGTCAGAATAATAAAAGAAATGAGGGCAAAAACAAATGGAGAATATCCGAGTATCGCTGTGTGGGAAAACGTACCCGGGGCGTTTAGCTCAAATAAAGGCGAGGACTTCCGCGTTGTCCTCGAAGAGCTCTGCAAAGTCAAAAACGGTAAAGCCGCTATACCTCGACCTCCGAGAGGGAAATGGTCTGACGCGGGAGAAATCGTGGGAGACGGATATTCCCTCGCCTGGCGCGTCCTCGACGCTCAATTTTGGGGCGTTCCCCAAAGACGCAGAAGAGTCTTTCTTGTGGCAGATTTTGCAGGCGGATGTGCCGGAAAAATACTCTTTGAGCGAGAAGGCTTGTCAAGGGATTTTGCGGAGAGCAGAAAAACGTGGGAAAGAAATTCCCGATCTCTTGCGTTTGGCACTGGAGATAAAAACACTGTCACAAGAGAGTATGGAATAAGCAGCTACGCAAGCAACGCGATGAAGTCAGACAATCCCCACAGTGGGATTTACGAGGCGGATACCTCACGGACGCTTGACGGCAACGGAGGCATTCCTTCCTGTAATCAGGGCGGTATGGCTGTCGTGGCTTTGGAAGGCAACGGTGCAAGACCGCCCCACAAAGGTTGCGGATATTCCGAGGAGGGCGTGAGTTATACGCTGAATGCGGTCGAACAGCACGCAGTCGCATTCGCTTGTAATCAACGAAACGAAGTTCGCGACCTCGGCGACAGATCCGGCGCGTTGCAGGCGCAGCCCGGTATGAAGCAGCAGACCTTTGTCGCGGCGTTTATGGGCGGTCAGGGCGCAAGGGCTCACGGGATAGGCTATTGTGGTGACGGCACTACGCCGACGCTTAAAAGCGCGTTGAGCGGCGGCAACACGGTACCCGATATTGTGATATACGACGCGAGGGGCAATGGCGATGGTGTTATCTCTCCTACCATTACGGGCGACCATAACGGGCATATGAGCGACTATACGGCAGTGGTATGTTATGCCGTGGATATGGGAGGCGGCAAGTCGCAAAGCGGGGTCACTGAAAATCTGTCGCCGACGCTTGCCTGTACACACGGGGGAGAACCTGCAGTATGTTTTGTATTGCAGCCGGTCGATATAATCCTCCGCAGATTAACGCCGACAGAGTGTGCGAGGTTGCAGGGTATGCCGGATTGGTGGTGTGATGACATAGATATACAGGAGCCGACCGATGAGGATGTGGCGTTCTGGCGCGAGGTGTTTGAAACATACAGGCTTGCCACAGCTCCGAATAAGAAGCCCAAAACCGACAATCAAATCAAGAAGTTTTTAAAAGCCCCGTATTCGGACAGCGCGGCATATAAGATGTGGGGCAACGGCATGGCATTGCCGAATGTGCTGTATATAATGGAAGGTATCAAAAAGGTGTTGAAAGAAAAATGAAATCAACGAAATTTACAATTCCGGGAAAGCCGCAGGGCAAGGGCAGACCCCGTTTTTCAAGCCGTTCAGGGCACGCCTATACGCCCGCGCAGACGGCGGATTATGAAAACAAGGTGAGATTATATTATTCAAGACAAACGCGCTGTACGCCGCTTCAGGGCAACATACGGGCTGATATAACGGCATACTTCCCGATACCGAAATCAACGCGCAAGGCGAAAGCGATACTGTTAGCGGAGGAACATACGCCCTGCCCGAAAAAACCCGACGCTGATAATATCGCAAAAATCATACTTGACTCGCTCAACGGGCTTGCATACACCGACGACAGCGCGGTCATATATTTGACGGTGGGCAAGCTGTACGGCAATACCCCCAGGGTCGAAGTCACATTAACGGAGGTATAACGTGTTTAACAGCGAAGAGGATTATTTAGACAATATCGACATTCTAAACCGCCAAATTCGCGCTCTTAGAGCAGAGAACGAATATCTAAAAAAGTTGCTGAAACACGCGAACACAATTACAAAGTCACAGGAGATAGCACAAGATGCCAAAGCAGAAGAAACAACAAGGACAGCTGCCGAAAACGGTCAACGGGTTTGTCGACGCGATGATGGCGGTGGAAAAGTGCGCCCCGGTTCGGTGGGATGAGTTTTTGGAGGTTCCTGTTGTACTGGATGAAAACACAGGCAAGGCGGAGCCGGTCAACGACGCATACCGTGCGGAAATCAAGGCGGAGCTTGAAACAAAGTTCGGTTTGTACAGCGTCAGCAAATTTGACGACGCGTTTCGGATATTCTGCGCTGAGCCGTCGCGCAGGTATCATCCGATTAAAAACAGGATAGAGTCCATTCAATGGGATGGGGAGTCGCATATCAAGGAAGCTTTTGTCAAAATCTTAAAAGTCAAGCCGTCGCCTTATGCGGCAGAGGCGGCGCGTCTGTTTTTCGCCGGAGGAATACAAAGATTGTACAATCCCGGTTGTAAAAACGACTATGTTGTAACTCTTATAGGAACAAAGCAGGGCGAGGGAAAATCAACATTTCTGCGGTGGGCGGCACTTGATGATGATTGGTACGGTGAGCTGAAGACTTTTGACTACCAAAAGGGAGCGGAGGCCCTTAACGGCAAATGGATTGTTGAAATCCCGGAGCTTGCCGCTCTTAGGAAGTCCGAGGTTGAAGAGGTCAAAGCTTTTATAAGTCAGCAGCGCGACCATTACCGCCGCCCGTATGACCGGACAATATCAGATATTAAGCGCAAGTGCGTAATGGCGGGTACGACTAACGCTCTGCAATTCTTGAGCGACCCGACAGGAAACAGGCGTTTTCTGCCGATAGAGGTACATTCAGACGGTCAGGATCTGTACGACCGGGAACAGGAAATCAGGGCGGAGCTTGAGCAATGCTGGGCGGAGGCGTTGCATAAACGCGATATGAAATTTATGTTGACAACGCCGAGCGCGAAGCTGTTAACACGCATAAAGCAGGAGCAGGAAGCCGCCGAGATAGACGACCCGCATTTATCGCTGATAAAATCATATCTTGCCGGGCGAACCGCCACTTGCGTTTTGGAGATATACTACGACGCGTTGGGTCATTCGTCATACGACAGTCCCACGAAGGCAGACAGAAACGAAATCGGGTTGCTTCTCCAAAAAGCAGGTTGGAGGCGGGTGCCTTCAATGTATCAGTATACAAAACCATCGCCGTCCCGTCAGCATAAATGGGTTCCGGCGGATGCCGTGGATTAGTCAAATTGCACAAAAGAAAAAGTTGTGTGCAGTTGTGTGCAGGTTGTGTGCAGGTTGTGTGCAGGGTTGTGTGCAGGTGTAACCCTATTGGTTACGCGGTCTTTGTGCATTTTGACATACTAATGCACACAACTTTTTATATAAAGATATAAATAATAAAAATAAAAAAATATTAAATATAGGAAAAAGATGTGTGCATGTGTGTCCCATATTTTTGGTAAATGCCGTAACGAATAGGGCTTGAGGGGGTTCTGGTGCAAGCAACCTGCACATAACTGTACACAGTTATGTGCGCTTTTTAAGGTTTTTTTAGGCTTAAAAAAGGGGGTTTTATACACCAAATAGGCTTTTTTTACACTAAAAAAGTTAGTTTTTTTTGCGTTAAAAACAAGGGGAGTAACACTAAATAGGTTTACTTTTGAGGGGTGTAAACACTGAAAAGGTTTACTTTTGTGCTAAAAAGGGGGTTTTATGCCATTAAACGCTAAAGACAGCATCGATTTTGTTTTTTATTGTGCTGAAAATGATTTTGAAGATCTGCCGGATTTCGCACTGTCGTTTCCCGATACCGGCACAAAGCAGGGTTTAAAATTCTGGTCGGAACTCGCGGCAGATTGCCGACATATCGCGGCTCATCATCCCGAACTGGCAGATTATATAGCCGCTAAATATGATTATATCTGGCTTATGTGGAAAGAAAGGAGAAACAAGCTATGAATCAAGAAGAATTGCAGGATCTCGGTGAACACGTCGTTAAAAAGAAACACCGCAACACGACTTCTATTGTCGACAGCTCAACGGCAACTTCTGCGGAAATATCACAAATCATCGGTGAATCATTTCAGTACTTTAAACGTCCGATTGTTAAATCCGATGAGGAATGCGCACAAAGGCTTGAAGATTATTTTAACCAGTGTCAAATGACCGGGCAAATACCGACTGTTGAAGATATGGCACTCGCCCTCGGAACTTCAAGGCAAACGTTGTTTAACTGGGAACACGGGTTAAAGGGCGCATCCGCCGCAAGGCAAAACATGATAAAACAGGCAAAGGAAGTTCTCGCCGGAGTAGACGCAAAGCTTGTATCAATGGGAAAGATACCTCAAGTTACTTACATCTTCCGCGCAAAAAATTACTTCGGACTTGCCGACAAACAAGAGGTTGTTGTTACGCCTAATAATCCGCTTGATGACGGCACAAAGGATCTAAAAACTCTTGAAGCGGAATACGTCGAAAGTGTTGTGACCGATACAGTAGATGACTCTAAATAAAATATATCGCCCCGTCTGTTATTGCAGACGGGGTTATATATGCCGTTATTCCCTTGTAGAATTGACGAGAATTGATTAAACGAAAAAAGTAGTATAAGTTTATTGCTTTTAATATCGTTCGTTCTCGTCAATTCTACGGCGTTTTAGGGCTATTCTGTCATTATCCATCGCCGACGGAAGCGATTTTGACGCGTCCACCAGTCAACACGGGCACTAAGCGCGGCAGGATCTGTATACGGTATGTTTACTAAGACCGGGCGCATCGTTTCGGGGGTTAGATAATACCCCTGCCCATAGCGCGGCAGGTTTTCAGCACCCGAAACAGTGATGATGTTTCTTGAGTCCTGCGCGGTCGGGCATCGCAGTGCTATCCGGGCATCAATATTGACTTTGATCTGTCCGTTGATAATGTCACGCGTCGGGCGTTGAGTCGCAATAATCAAATGTACTTTTGCAGCGCGTCCTAATTGAGCGATGCGGCACAAAGACGGCAAAACGTCTTTCTTTTGAGTTGTAATCAAATCGGCAAACTCATCAATTATTATGTAAATATCTGCGCCGTAATAGATGCGCTGCCCGTTCTTCTGCATCGTCTTATACCGGCGTTCCATCAGGTCGACTGAATGCCGAACAGCCGCCCGGATGTCGTCGGGCTCGCTTGCATACTTCAAAGTATGCGGCAGCTGTTTATATCCGGCAAGCTCAACGCGCTTCGGGTCAATCAAAACAAAATTGACCGTTGCCGGACTTTGAAACAGTGCCGTATAAATCAATCCGTGAAGTAGTACCGACTTGCCCGAACCTGTCGCGCCGGCAATCAGCACATGCGGTTGCCCGAGTATGTCGCCGTATAGCCGGGGATATTCCCCGGCTGGCGTAGTCCATGTAATTTTCATCCTTTTATGAAAAAATCAGATTGCTTTCCGGGATGCCCTTTTCCGCCGCTTGCGATAAAATTTCCTGCTTCAAAAGCGGCTCAGACCATCTATCAAACTCTTCCATGTCGACAGCTTCACGATAGAACGCTTCAAGTTTGCATTCGTAGAACTCCCGCTCATCAAGTCCGCTTTTTTCGCGCGCTTCTTCTAAAGCATCTTCAAGGTCTTCGCCGTGTCTTTCGCGGTAAAAAGTGTTCACGCTAACTTCGGCGTATAGCTCCACTTCCTCGCCGTCATCAGCCTCACAAGTCGCTAACATAAAGTTCGCCGCTTCTTTTGGATTTTCGCGGCTTTCTCCACCCTCAAAAATCACATCGATTTTTTTGTTAAAATTTTCAGCCATGCCTCAATCGCTCCTTTTTTTTCCGTTATTTTAGTTTAAATTTTTCACAAAGTCAAGCTGCAATATAGCCGGATCGACGGCTCATATACTATTCGGAACAATCCGTCGGTATAAGACTCGCGATACTCACATAGCCGCAACCGACGATGTCCTTCATGTTGTAGTAATTAAGACGCGGGAAGTATTCCTGAAGGAAGTAGCCGATGTGTCTTCGCGTCGTTTGCGAATATGTACCGCTACATTTAATTTTTCCATCCCTCACGGAAATGACTCCCGTTTTGTATGAAATGAGATCAATATTACCATTGCCATAACTATACACATAACAATTCGCATGGTCGTGACCGCGGAGCTTTTTTACAACAACTCTATTATACATTCTCAGTTTCCTTTCTGCCCTCGTAACCTCCGGGGCGGGCTTAGTTTATTTCGGTTTTGCTGGGTCACTCTGCGATTTTCTCAACTTGTGCCATCGCAAAGAAACAAGATACTTTTTGAAACATTCTGCTTAGGTCGATTTCGTTACCGTTCTCGTCAACGTCTTTCTTCTCCGAATATTTCCATATCGGTATACGTGCAACAGCGTGTTCACCTTTCTTGACCTTGTAGCCTGCTGACTTCCAGTACTGAAACGTATGGATCGGCTCGGGCTCGTTAATAAACTCCTCGCGCTCGTTGCCGTTTTCATCTACCGTTATAGCCTTGAACATTCTTCCGGTTGT
>CALEPT010000033.1 GCA_937910385.1 uncultured Ruminococcus sp.
ATCCGTCTGTCCAACGTGAACATACCTGTCGCCCTGCTTCTTCATCGCCATACTTGAAAGCGGCATCGTGCGGTCAGCAAAAGCCTTCATAGGCGCCGGCATTCCGTAGCAGTAAAGTGGATAGCTGAACAGCAGAAGATCACTCTCCAAAACTTCGTCGAGAAGCTCTTTCATATCGTCATTATGGATACACTCTCCGCCGTTACGCTTACAGGTGAAACAGCCTGTGCAATACTCAATATTTTTGCCGATGATATCAACGATGTGGACTTCCTGCGCAGCGGCTTCTTTCATGCCTTCAAGGAACGCTCGTGTTATGTGCATCGTGTCACTTTTTTCACGCTTGGGACTGCCGTTCAGAACAAGTATTTTCATAGTGATCTTTCTCCTTCCGCTTCACAGTTTTCTGCTGATATTTTTATTATAAACCCGTGCGGAAGTCACGTCAATCCACGCTTCGCAGAGTGGATTATTTCGATGATTTTTTCTCTGTTCAGGTTTTGGAGAATGGTGGCTGTCACCAGAACTTCCAGCACATTGTATTCACAGTTCTTGTGTACACAATACACCGAGCTTGCTGGGTATGAATCTGAGTTTTAATTATTGTTTTCTTCCGAGCTTTTTAGCTCGGTTTATCTTTCCTTTCTGTTGTTCGGGGTTCAAGGGGGAGAACCCTCTTGCAAGCTATGTATCGCAGCATTCAATTTTCCAAAATTGTAATGCGGAGATACCGTAGTAGCTTTCCTATATGGATAAAATTCCGAAACAGCCTAATATCAACATTGATGAGCTATATCACGAGAATTCTCATGATATGGCTATCTTTTTTCAAAATGCTTGCTTTTTCTTCCATAATGGTGTATAATGTATACAATTATAGTACATATGAGGTGGATAATCATGACCGATATGCAACCCAAGAAAATGATCATACTCGATATTCTGGATATCCTGAGAAAGCACACCGACGAAGACCACAGGCTTTCACAGCATCAGATACAAAACCTGATGGAATCTGAATACGGAATGAAAGTTGATCGAAAAACAGTCCGGCGCAACCTTTCCAAGCTGATGGAGTATGGATTTCCAATCAAATACCGTGGCAGCGACTTTGAAGAAGATGCTATCATCCGAAACAGCAAAAACGGCGAAGAAACAATACTGACCGACTGGTATTACGTTCACAAGTTTATGAACGGCGAACTGCGGCTGCTCATCGACAGCGTTCTGCTGACAGACGGACTCTCTAAAAAAGACCGTTTGAGTCTGATCCACCGCCTTGAAGAATTGTCGAGCAAATATCTCCATTCTGAAATATCCAAGATCGACATGGATATTTACGGAAAAGTTCTGAACAGGGAAATCCTGATGACGCTTGAAAATATCGGTAGCGCCATAGCAGACGGCAGACAGATATCCTTCCATTACTGTGACTGCGGACTTGACGGGAAGCTGAAATACAGGCTTGACAGCAACGGAAACAAAAAGCAGTATACCGTCAATCCTTATCAGGTGATCTCTCAGAATGGTCATTCCTATCTGATATGCAATCTTCCGCAGTATGACGATCTGACGCATTTCCGGATCGACCGCATCAAGGATTGTCAGGTGCTTGACACACCTTCTAAATCTTTGCGTATGCTGAAAGGCTTTGAAACCGGTATCCGGCTCTCGGAATATATCAAGGCGCACCCGAATCTCTGGAGCGGAGAACCGGTACATATAGCATTCCAATGCAAGCAGTATATGATGAATGATGTTGCTGACAGCTTCGGCACCGATCTTCGCATCGAGGAATTGCCTGACGATATGATGAAAGTTCACGTTTATGCAAGCGAAAGCTCAATGCTGCACTGGGCGATACAGTTTGCAGATGCGGTTGAGGTGCTGTCTCCGCAAGGCCTGCGTGAGCAGATCGTCGAAACTCTGAGAAATGCTCTTAAAAAGTACGAATCCTGACATAGGGTGTTTTTGGTGCATCATTCGTGATATAATATAATCACAGAAGGAAAGTACAGCAACGAAACCGGCATACCGCACATTTCTTGTGACAATAATTTGTGCAAAAGGGAGAATTTTCTATTGAGCCGCCCACATCTTCGGAATTAAGATTTTTTGTGTGCTATAATGGCAGCATAAAGAAAAGCGCGCTTTTCAACAGGAGGTACTTATATGGAAAAGAATATGTCTCAGATCATTTCGGTTGAAGAAATGCTTGATGCTCTTTATGAGAAAGCTGTAAGGGGATTGTCCTGCTGCAAATGCTTTGTTGATAACAGGAAATTTATCGTCAGAGGGCTATATAATTATTCTGTTGATGAGGTTTTCGTATATAACACAGAGGACGCAACATATTTCATAGCCACAAAAAATGAAAACGAGGAGTGGGGCGAAACCATCGGAGAGATTGCTGCTTTTATTGGTTGTTCCGAGCAAAACAAACTCACCGTTTCAGAGTATGCTGAATACTGGTACAGCCGTTTAGAGCCCAACAGCAATATTATTTCTGATTCAATCAAACAAAAGCGTAGGTTTTTCATTTGCAGCTATCCCGAAACATTTGAGGATTATTATAATCCTATGGACGAAACAGGCAGGGATGTGATGCTGATTACGGAGTTTTCGGGCGACTTTCATACTATTCATATTTATGTTCACTTTACATGGACTGATGCAGCATTTTGTCTGAGCGAAAGCACTGATGCTCCTGATTTAGTTTGGAATCTCTATTGTAAATTATGCGATTATGAGCAGGAACTACAAATCAGAGAAAGAGAAGAAGACAACAGATTTCATCCGCAGGAAAAATACATTGCATCCGATTTCACGCAGGTGAAAGCAAGATTCCGTGAAGCAATCGGAAATGCATTCAAAAGTGATATCGGAATCTATAGCTTCCGTTTTCGCACGGATGCAGGGAGCTATGTAGCAACGGTTGTTGCGGTTTCATCAGAACTTAATGAAGTTCGGGTGATGATTCACAACATATACACGAATCAGACCTTCACCAGACAAGTTTCGGATCGTCAATTTTTTGAGGAGATATTTGCTGTTGATCTGTTTATAGAATTATTTCCGAAGGAGGCTCATGCACTTTATCAGGAGAAGAAATTTGATCCTAAGTTCGAGAATATTAAGGAACAAATTTCAGATATACTCTATAAAGCGCGTCAAGGCAATCCTTCAAGCTGTAGTTTTTATTCCGTGAATAAGGATATTCCGGAATTGGCAGAAGAGTATTCAGCAGATGCGTTTTTAGATAAAGGTCGTAAATTGGTACATCTGACAGTCAAATGTCCGTCCAAGAAAGAACTATCCTATGAGCAAACCGTCAGGGTCGGCAAGCCATATGATCAGATATTGAGTGGGCTTTACCGGTTTCTGTATCCGAACAGGATTGCACTGCTAACAGAGGATATTCCCACAGAATAATAAACAATGTCGGGAAACGACAGATTCAGGAGGTATGCTTATGTATCAGTTCACTTGCGATTCAAAATACTGTGCCACCTGTTCCTGCTGGTCAGGTGAGCGGAGGATCTGCGACCATTTCTGCTCCAGACTTGAGGTCAGCAGTCCGATGACTATGGGCAAATGTATGAACCGGAAGTCAGGTGCCTGGCAGCAGACAAGGCAGGCAAACGGCGGATGTTCGGCACATGAGAAGTGGGGAGCGTTGAGGTAACAGGAGGTACGTTATATGGAATTCAGATGCAAATTATCAGAGGTTGGTGAGATGGTTTACCGACTGCGGGAAGCAGTGAAAGGTCCGCTGCGGACTTATGAGGTACACCCAACAGAGGAGTCTCTCGGCTGGGGGCGAAGTATGGTCTGTGAATATGATTATACTGTCCGAGTACCGGAGATGAAAATCTTTTTCCGAGATGCGGTGGAGTTTGAGTTCGTTGAGGAAGAACAGGATGATGTGCCGATTGAAGAGATCACGCATTGTTATCGTGAGGGCGAAACAGAGACGGATTGCGGCGTCTACAGCAGTATTTTGAACCATGTATTATGGTATATCAAGGACGCTGGGCTTGCCATTGAAAATCCAGAAGAACTGGAATGTGTCATTGATATGCCGTATGATGTGGATTTGAAGGAGGATTAATTTATGAAGTATGATCGTGACTTTCTTGTGGATGTACACAATGATATAAAAACGGATATGGTTGCTATGGGTTTAGAACCACATCGCAGACCTCAGAATCTCATATCCCATTTTACATACGACTGCGATTTTTACACGCTTCGCTACTGGCGCTCAAATGATACTGCCTGGCTGACAGATCATTGGTATAACCAGTCCTGTCTGGAACTGCTTGTTTACAATAATAGGCTGTATATCGGCATCTGGTTTGGCTTGAATAACAAGGATGCATTGAAGCTGAACAAGCATAAGCATGAGATCATGGATAAATGTAAAGATTATCCCGGCTATACATGGGCAGATGAAACGGGAACAGTCGCACCTGCCGACAAAAAGCTGATACAATGGCTATGTGAAACATGTCATGAGACTGTATTCCGCAAAGAACTGACAAGTTATAACAGGGATGATGTTGTATCGGAAATGAAGCATCTGAAAGAATATCTTGATATTCTACTGTAACGTACTTGACCGAATCGTTGGCTGTAAACGCAAATAATAGATTGCTTATTATATTGAAGATATAATTAATTCTTTTTTGGAGGTATAACCATGAACAGAGTAGAGGTTTATTTGAATGCAAAGGAAAAACTGGAGAAACTTGCCAAAACAGAACACATTGACATTAACAAGTATTACTCTCCAGCTACCCCAAAGACATTGAAAGAAAACCGTGCGGAAAATCAAGTTTATATTGCAGAGTCATGTTCAAATATGGATCTTCCATTTCTTTTCTATCTTTTCTGATTCTTTTAAATTCATGAATATCAATATCTGCTTTCATTTCAATAATGACACTTAAAAGCATAATTATAAATCCAATTATTTCAATAAATTTAAATTCATAATCTTTCATAATAAATAAAAATGATGGTATGCTAGCAACATAAACTATTATAGTTGGAACTAAACAGATACCAACTAAATTAACTATTTGATATAATTTTCCTGTTTTTTCTTTTATTGATTTATATCTCCAATCAATATATGATATATCATTGAAAGTTTTAGTATAATTATAAGTTAGTCTTATTGCCCAAAACAAAATTAATTCAAAATAAATTAAATTCCCAATATTTAAATTTCTATATTTGACTAATAAACATATATATATAAAAGGGGTTTGGACAGACCAATATGGATCATATGTTGATGCAGTATCTAATGCTACTCCAATAAGCCATATTACAATCGTTGAAATAACATTTGCAATAAATATTCTTATTAAAATATCAACCTTTTCATCCAATTCTTCACTTTTAGAAATATATAAATCCATAATAATATATGATAATAATCCAATACTAAATGCTACTAAATAAGATAATAAAATTAAAATTAAACCTTTTTGTTTTTCATTCATTTTTAATTATATGTTATAAAATATCATTTTTAATATTTATAAATATCATTTTCCTAAAATAGAAAGAAATATTCTTATTTATGGGGATTGGGGATTGGGGATTGGGGATTGGGGATTGGGGATTGGGG
>CALEPT010000034.1 GCA_937910385.1 uncultured Ruminococcus sp.
GGAATTAAACATTAAAAAACGGTCGGCAGAATCAATGCCGACCGTTTTGCGTTATGATATTGCAGCTTTCCGGTACTCTGTGGGCGTTGTGCCGGTGTACTGTTTGAACTGCCGCGAGAAATGCCTGTTGCTCTGGTAGCCGCACTGTTCAGCGATCTCAGATATTCTCAAATCAGATGAGGAAAGCAGCTGCTTTGCCCTTTCTATTCTTGAAAGAATGATATCATCAAGGCATGAGACGGAAAACTCCGCCTTATAGGAATGCTGGAAATAGCTCACGCTGACACCGAGTCCGGAAGCTATTTTTTCTATGCTCCATTCATTCTGCGGAGCGAGCATTATCTCACGGCGCAGGCGGTAGAGCTGTTCCTTCAGTGTGTCGCCGTAAGGGATCTTGTTGTTGAGTTTATAGCTGAGGTTATGCATCTGATCTATAAGCAGCTCGTCAAGGTACATAAGATCGTTTCCGTCAAGCACAGTGAGCTCGCACTCTATTTCGCTGCGGAAAAGGTTCTTCATATTTCCCTGCATATACTGAATACGCTTTTCGATCTCAATGAGCCTTTTATCAGCGGCTGATCGCCCTGACGTGCTATTTTCAAGAGGGATAAAGATACAAAACATCTGGTCGCTGAGCCTTGAATAGAGGTCGTTTTTGTTTGATGTAAGGCGGATCGCATTTGCGATGAGCTGCGGAGTCTCGAAGCCGGGTACCACCGATTTTTGGCGGTCATCTTTGTAAGCAAGCAGCATTACCACATACTGCATATCTGCCTTGATGGAGCTTTGGGACTTCTCCAGCAGTCCACGCCTGTTCAGCAGACCTGTACTCGGGTCGTGGAAGGAGCGCTGCATTATTTCGTGCTGGATGTAGTCCTTGTACATTTTCTCCTGTATTGCACGGAAGCCGTTTGCGACCGAGTCACACCAGTTTACGTAGTATTCGTCGATACAGATATCGCTGACCTCCCTGAACGAGACGGCGATGTAGCCGAGTATCTGGTCACGCCAGAACAGTGAGGTGAATACCGTGAGCATCGGCTCATGCTCCGCTGAAAGATAAGGTATCAGGCTTTTTACCGAGAATCGCTGACCGATATCCTCGCCGTCCGCATTTCCGGACATTACTGATATCATGCTTTCAGAATAGCCTGACCTGCGGTAGTGTGATGTATCAGTGAAGTCCATTTTCCAGTCCTCGCAAAGACACACGTCCATATCGACAGCGTTGTAGAGCATACTTCTATAGCCATTTATAAGCTCTGCCAATTCTGCAATAGAATCAGCATTCGTGACATTTGTGATAAAATCCGAGGTTATGAACTCCTTGCGGTGGTAGTACCGATAGAGCATATTTTTTGAGAATTTCAGAAAACTGATATCAGGGATCTGGTTGTTCTCCTTGTCCCATTTGCAGCCGCAGCTTCCTCTTATACTGAGTTTCTGCATATCGTCGGGAATCCTGACCTTTTCGCCTGTCAGTATCTCATGTATCTTGATTATCGCAGAAGCCCCGAGCTGCGCATCACGCCCGACAATAGTCGTTATCTGCGGCTCAGTGAAGGTTGAGCTCCAGTTGCCGTCATAGCCTGTGACTGCAACGTCGTCGGGGACGGAAAGCCCGCTTTCCTGCAAGCCCTTGATAAGCGCCGCCGCCATGAAGTCGTTCATGCACACGACAGCATCAGGGCGCTCGACCTTGCCGCTGCCTATGTCCAGTCCGAGCTGATAGGGGATATCCTTCCAGAAATAGCCGAAAATGACGTCGCCTTCGGAATATGGGACTCCAGCCTCGTCCATAGCTCTGCGGAAACCTGCAAGACGCTCCATGGTCGCAGTTTCGCCGTCAACTCCCGCGAGACAGTATATCCGCCGGCAGTGGTGGACATCAGTCATGTGCTTAGTCATGCGGTACATATACTCCTCCTGCACCGGCAGAACGTTTATATAGCCGTCCATCGGGTGGTGGAGCATTATTTTCGGAATCGTCATATCACGCACCTGTTCGTCGCATAAACGTATAATGTCCTCACTGACAAATCGGTCTCCGGCAAAGATGAGTGCGTCAATCTCTGTCATTGCCGGGAGAGTATAGATATTGTCCAGCGAGCGGCGGTATTCATTGTAACCCTGCGAGGGGTGGGTGTTGTAGATACCGTTGAACAGGAGCAGATCGTAGCCGAGCATACGTGCCTGACTGAACATTCCCTCAATCAATGCAAAGTCCAAAGAATCGGTTATCTCAGGTATGATAACGCCTATTTTCCGTTTTGCTTTCATGCTTCCGCCTCCTTCTGATGATCTATTGAATATATCTTACCACATTTTGCAGAAAATAGCAACATCGCTTATGTAGAGTGTTAAGCCAACACCGTAATATCCAAAAACGGTCGGCATTGATTCTGCCGACCGTTTTTTAATGTTTAATTCT
>CALEPT010000035.1 GCA_937910385.1 uncultured Ruminococcus sp.
TGCCATGGAACGAATCTGTGCAGAAAATTTGTAAAGCAATATGAGTAATCCCCGAGTCGAAGCTCGGGGATCTTTCATTTAGGGGTGTGATGTTATTAGGCGCTTACAATTAACTGTCCGGTTTTTGTGACAGTTACTGATTGACATTGGTTTGATAATGTGATACCATTAGCTTATAAGTTTGGAAAGGAGCAGAAAAATGGCAAAAAATAAGCTGCTGTTGCTGATTGAGATACTCAAGCACAATACAGACAAGGATCATCCTATTACGACAAATGCATTGATAGAAAAGTTATCAATGTATAAAGTGCCATGTGAACGCAGAACCCTTGCAAAAGATATTTCACAGCTTATTGATATGAATTATCCCATAAAGAGCGTTAAGGTCAGCCATAGCAACGCTTATTATTTGGAACACAACGATTTCTCTGTTTCAGAGCTTAAAATAATTATAGATGCGCTCCAGGCTTCTGCTGTTATCCCGGAGGAAACCACTATCTCACTTACCGAAAAGATAGCAGATCTTGGCGGGCCCTACTGTGCTGAACTTCTTCAAAACAACAGGATTCGATTTAATATCAGAAAACAAACCAATAACAGCATCTGGAATTCCATATCTGTGATTGAGGAATCATTCAAAAGGCAGACTCAAATCTCGTTCCTGTACTTCAAGCATGATGAAAAAGGAAACAGAGTTTATAAGCGCAATAAAAAAAGATACATTGTCGATCCGATAGCTTTGATATATGAAAACGATAACTATTACCTGCGCTGTTATAATCAGGAAAGGAAAGACTATCGTAATTACCGGATAGACCGTATGGAGGATGCTCAGCTCATCGACAGTATCATATGTGATGAGGCGCTTGTATTGCCAGAAGAATTGGAAACTTATACTGCCAAAACTTTCAAAATGTTTGGCGGTGATGAGACTGAAGTGGAATTGGAATTTACTGAGGATCTGATAGATGTTATTTTCGATCAGTTCGGCTTTGATACCAAAATAGAGCGCAGAGATAACGGTCTGTATGCAAGCAGAGTAAAGGTTCAGATCAGCAGTACCTTCTGGGGCTGGTATTTTCAGTTCCCTGATCAGATGAGGATAATATCGCCTGAGTCAATAGCCGATCAATGCCTCAAATGGGCTGATAAAGCTTTGTATTACATAAAAGGCGGCAAAAAATAAAAAATCCTTGCTAAACAGCAAGGATCAATGCACAACACTTGTGCGAACGGTCAAACCGAACGATTTGAAATAATTTTTATTTGAACTCGTAGTGTAATTTTATAGGGTAGTAATTCCTATGACATTATACTAACATAAAAAAGGAGGCTTGTCAAGTGGCAAATGAAAAAAATTTTTTAGGATTGGATATAGGCTCAAATTCAGTGGGCTGGGCAGTGACTGATGAAAACTACAAGATAAAAAAATTCAAAGGGAACCTTATGTGGGGTGTACATCTGTTTGATGAAGCACAGCAATCAGCTGACAGAAGAATGTTCAGAACTGCTCGCCGCAGACTTGACAGACGCCAGCAGAGGATAGTTCTTCTTCAAGAACTCTTTGCAGCAGAAATTTTGAAAAAGGACGAGAAGTTTTTCCTGAGATTGAAAGAGAGTGCCCTTTTGCCTGAGGATTCGGAAAACCGAAAGCATAATATTTTCTTTGATGATGAAAACTACGGCGATAAGGAGTATTTTAATGAATATCCGACAATACATCATCTGATCGCAGAATTGATGAGCAGTGATTCTTCTCACGATATCAGACTTGTATATTACGCTTGCGCTTATATCCTTGCACACAGAGGACATTTTCTATTTAATGTGGAGAAGGATAATATTGAAAATATCACCGATTTCAAGCCTTTGTACAAAAAGTTCTATTCTGATCTGACAGAACTTTGCGATTATCCCGTATTCGACGAAAATGCTGATGGCATGGCAGAGGTGCTGAAAAAGCATATTTACGTGACTACTAAGGATAAAGAGCTGAAACAGATCCTTTTCGGAGGAAAAGTTCCTAAAGATGTTGATACGATAAAGTACGAGCTGCTTACAAAGCTTATATGCGGAGGAACAGTAAAGCTGTCAGAGCTTTTCCGGAAAGAAGGATATGCAGAGCTTGAAAAGAATTCTATCTGTGTGAAAAGTGCTGATTTTTCTGATATGCTTGAAAGCCTTGAAGGACAGCTTGATGAGCTTCACTTTGCACTTATTGCAAGTGTCAAAGCAATGTATGACTGGTCTCTGCTTGTTGATATACTGCACGGAGAAACTATGATCTCAAAATCAAAAGTTGAAGTATACGATAAACATAAAGCTGATCTTAAAGAACTTAAATTTTTTATAAAGACATATCTTAATAAAGCAGATTATGATGCTATATTCCGTGATATTTCTGATAAGGCAAACTATGTTAGCTATGTCTATAATGCACCCTCTGAAAATGACAGAAACAAGTATAAAAAATGCTCACAGGAAGACTTCTGTAAATTCCTGAAGCATTATCTTGCTAAAATCACTCCGACAGATGATGACAAAGAAAGATTTGAAGAATTAAAGAGCGATACTAATTTCGGCAATAATAATTCAGTGGAAGTTAATTCTGATATAGATGATTATGTTAAAGTTGATGTTGTTGATTATGTTCAACAGGGATTAGAAAATGGGACTCTGATTCCTATTGAAGCAGAAAAGTTTGCAAGAATTATTGCCACCCCTGGTAATGTAGGAGAAACTGTTACTACTTGGAGTGTTGATGCTGAGGGTAATGCTATTCAAGAGAAAGTTGGAGAAGTTTCTCTTGATCCAAATACTAATAATCCTGGTTGGATTGTAACTAAGGTTGATGAATTTGGTAATCCTATTGTTGATAGTAATGGTAATATTAATCAATGGATTATTGATGATTCTACTTTTAATAAGAAATATGAAATAGATACCGAAAATCCTAGTTTATATAGACCTACTGGTGGTACTCAAACTTTTGTTCAAATTCCAAATAATATTATTTTAAATCAATGGGGTTCTGATATGCAGATTGCTGCTGGTGGTTATATCAATATTACTAAT
>CALEPT010000036.1 GCA_937910385.1 uncultured Ruminococcus sp.
TCGAATTGTTCTCTTTTTTGTTGCCCTTAAATTTGACCGACCTTACGGATTCAGGGAATAGCTTTGCGAATATTGTACTCACGAAAGATAGGTACAAGAATATCTTGTATCTGCGAAACAGTGTAAGTATTATTCATAATAACGCCTCCAGTCTGTATTTTCTAATAAAAGTATAGCATGGAAAGCGGTAAAAGTCAAGAGACTGGGAAGAATGGCGGTTTGCACAAATGTGAACCGCCGCATTTGTTCCCTTTGATGATACCAATTCCGAGCGGAGTGTGGTATCCTTGTGTGTTGAAAGGAGGCTCAGTATGGCTAATGTTACATATATTGCTCCGGTAAAAGCCGAGAGTACGATACACAAAATACGCTGTGCGGCTTATTGCCGAGTATCATCAAGCAGCGAGGACCAGTTGCATTCCTACGCAGCACAGGTCAGGTTTTATAGCGAGAAATTCAATGGTTCTGAAACTGAGGAGCTTGTAGATATATACGCAGATGAGGGAATAACAGGTACCAGTGCAGAAAAGAGGACAGAGTTCCAAAGACTGATCCGTGACTGCAAGCGAGGAAAGATAGACAGGATATATGCAAAGTCACTCAGCCGATTCGCCAGAAACACTAAGGATTGCCTCAATACAGTAAGACTACTGAGAGAGCTTGGAATAACAATATTCTTTGAAAAGGAAAACATTGATACCGCCAAGACCAGTGATGAGCTGATGATAACAGTTATGGGCGGACTTGCTCAGGAAGAATCGACTTCAATATCGCAGAATATGCGGTGGAGTGTAAGAAAGCGTATGGAAAACGGTACATACAAGACTCCGAGTATTCCATATGGATATATTATGAAGAACGGTACACTGGAAATAGATCCTCCCAAGGCTGAGATAGTAAAAATGATATTTAATAATTACTTAAGTGGACTCGGGGCTCAAGGAATTGTGAATGAGTTGAATAAAGCTAAAATACCACCTATACACGGCGGCTCAAAATGGTATCTATACAATGTACAATACATATTAACCAATGAACGATATATAGGCAATATGCTGTTTCAAAAGACATATGGTACAGACACACTACCTGTAAAAAGGATTATAAATAAAGGTGAAAGAGATAAATTCTTGCTAACCGACTCCCATGAGGCGATTATATCGCCAGAAATGTTCTATAAGGTCCAGGAACTCCAGAAGATGAATGGTAAACAATACTATAAATCTAAAGGAGAGACAAATATATATACATCGAGAATACAATGTGGTAAGTGCGGAGCAGCTTGTAAGCATAAAAAGAACCGTGACAAATACTATTGGGTATGCCGTGAACATGATATCAGTGCAGAATTGTGTGATTCTATGGTAATCCCGGATGATGCATTGAAATCATGTTTTATAAGAATGTGCAATAAGCTGATAAAGCACTATCGAGAGATACTTCTCCCCTTACATCGAAGCTTACAAGAACTAAATATGCGACGGTTCAGCGGAAATACTATATTACTGGAGATTCATAAGAATATAGCTGAAATCAAGGAACAGCGTCATGTGCTATCCAGACTTAGAAAGAAAGGCTTCATGGATGAGAAGAAGTACAACGAAAAGCTCACTGAACTGGAAAGTCAGCTCGCAAGGCAAGAACGAGAGCTGAAAAAGACCGCTAAGGCTGATAATGAGGATGACACTCTCGAGCAGCTTGATATCCTCATAGACAGCATAGAAAAACAAAGTCATATAATTACTGAGTTCGATGAAGAACTATTCGGAGTCATAGTTGAGCGAATAATAGTCAGAGACAAAAGCCTCGAATTCATACTTATATCGGGCTTATCACTCAAAGAGAATATATAAAGATACGGTGCTTTGTGAACAAAAAGAAAGCACCTTTTTTGTTGGTAATGGTGATAGATAAGACGGCGGATTTGTGGTATCCTTGTGAGGAAAGGAGGTGCAGAAATGGCTAAGAATCGAAGGATACCGTTCGGATATCAGATGATAAACGGAGAGATAACAACACACCCGAGAGAGGTGTATGCCGTATCCAAAATATTTGCTGAATACCTTAAAGGGAGAAGTCTGCTTGACATATCCAAAGATCTGCAAGCAGAAGGTATACCATATCATCCTTGTGAGGACAGCACATGGAACAAGAATATGATAAAGCGTATTCTTGAAAACGAGAAGTATCTTGGTACTGAGGTATTCCCTCAGATTATATCCCCTGATATCTTTCACAGAGCAAATAATAAAAAGCTGAAGAAAGCGACTAACATATGCATAGTCCCCGATGAACTGAAAGAAATACGGAACATGACAATATGTGCTGAATGTCGAAAAAGGCTGTTCAGAAATCAGAACGGTACATGGACCTGCAAGACATATCGTTGCGGAGCATTTGAATTCAAAGCTACAGATCAGATGATATTATCGGCAGTGCTGAATACGCTTAACTCAGCGATAGCAAATCCGAGTCTGCTGGATACAGACTCCGAGATGAGTGTTTATACACCTGACGGAGAAGTACTAAAGCAGAACAATGAGGTTTCAAGGCTCATGGATACCCCTGAAATAGACTATGATCGAGTGAAATGTGCGATGCTACAGCTGGCACAAATGAAATATGATTGTTGTACATATAATGACATTCCGCAGAAAACAGAGTTGCTGAAAAAGCAGCTTTTAGATAAAAAACAGCAAAACACCCTTGACATCGAGCTCTTGAAGAAATGCGCTGAATACATAACTGTCAGTCATAATGCTACAATAGGACTCGAACTTATAAACGGAGTAAAACTGAATAATATAACGGAGAGGAGCAAAGAAATTGGAAGTTACGATGATACCTGCGACTAAGAAAATAAGTGCTGATACCACAGATAAGTACCACCAGCTCAGAGTCGCAGCCTACTGCCGAGTCAGTACCGAGCAAGAGGAACAGCAGAACAGTTATCAGGTCCAGATAGACTACTATACCGACCTTATCAATAAAAACAAGGAATGGGAGCTTGCAGGCATATTCGCAGATGAAGGAATATCGGGAACTCAAACCAAGAAACGTACTGAGTTCAATAAGATGATAAGGCTCTGTAAGAAGCAAAAAATCGACTTGGTCCTCTGCAAGTCTATAAGCCGATTTGCACGAAATACTGTCGATACACTGGAATATGTACGACAGCTCAAAGATCTCGGCATCGGCGTTATATTCGAGAAAGAAAACATAAACACCCTGACGATGACCTCAGAGTTCATGATAGCCCTGTATGGCAGTTTCGCTCAGGCTGAGTCGGAATCAATCAGTAAGAACGTGTCATGGGGCGTTGAGAAAGCCTTCCGTGACGGAAAGGTACGGTACAGTTATAACAACCTGTATGGATACCGCAAAGGAGCAGACGGTAAACCGGAAATAATACCTGAAGAAGCAGAAGTGGTAAGATTGATATATAAGCTGTATCTTGACGGATTGACACTTAGACAAATTGCTCAGCACCTGAAAAACTTGAACATACCTAAGCGTGAATATGCTGAATGGACTATAAATGGCATTCATTCAATATTATCAAACGAAAAGTACGTCGGAGATGCCTTGCTTCAAAAAACATATACTGTTGACTGCATAACCCATAAATCCGTAAAGAATAATGGAGAGCGCGCAAAATACCTTGTAACTGATGCACATGATGCGATAGTAGACAGAGATACATATAACCTCGTTCAACAAGAACTTACGCGCAGATCATCAATGCGAAAAAAGAGCGAAAAAACAGTATCACAGCAAGGCAGGTATTCAGGCAAATATGCTCTGACAGATATCATGGTATGTGGTGAATGCGGATCAGCATATAGGAGACAAGTATGGAATATCCACGGCAGGAAATGTCCGGTATGGCGATGTGTAAGCAGATTTGATAATGGTAACCGCTACTGCAAGAAATCTCCGTCGATACACGAAGATAAGCTGCACAAAGCAATATTGTCAGCTATTAATGAGTACTATGACTGCAAGAACGTTATTAGAGAGCTTCTGAAAAGCAATGTTGAACAAGCACTCACAGGAGTGAGTATCAAAGAAACAAAGGAGATCGAGAAAAGACTCCGAGAAATCGATGATGCCAGAAGTGATTACATCTCCCTTATAGCATCCGGCACTATGGATGAAGAAACAATGGATGAACAGTTCCAAAAGATGTATGCCGAGGAACAGAAACTTAACTCTCGACTGAAAGTTCTGAAAGAAAATAATAATATCGACAAAAATAAGAGAACTCGGATAACTAAGGCACTGCATGATATAGACAACAGCTCATGTGAGCTGGCGGAATACAATGACATACTGGTCAGAAAGCTTATAGAGTGTATAAAGGTCAACAGCAAGACAGAAATAACGATAATCTTCAAAGGTGGGATAGAAACAACAGTTGAAGTGGAGAAATAAGAGAAAGCTCGTCTATGAATGTAATAGTTCATAAACGAGCTTTTATCGTTAGAGAGAAGAACATTTTAGAATTAGAAGGGCGGGGCATCAAAACAAGGGCTTGACATGAACAGAGATTATTGCTATAATAATCATATATTAAGGAAATAGCTGTAAGGCTGCAAATGAGAGTATACCGCTTGTGCGTAACGACGAATATTTATTAATATGTCATTCGTGCTTTATACAAGTCAAATGAAAAATGCTCGTTTTTTCTGGAAATTATAGAATACACAATTTTTAAGGCTGCAATGTAAGACTGCAAAAATGTGGTTTTAAGGCTGCAATTTATATACAAGACTGTACGTTTAAATTCTCTTTGTGTATTGCATACAATTATTTTTTGAATATATTAATTTGACTAAAAGGCTTAAAATAGCCATTTATCATATGTCATCTATTAAGTCATAGTGACACAGCGCGGAGCCCGCGCAGCCAATTTCGCGTCTCAGTTTTTCTGGGACGCGATTTTCATTCCGCGCATTATACCAATTCTGAACTCTTTTATAAGGTGGTGTTAATATGTCAAACTATGTTTGGAGTAGAATAATATGTGGGTTAGATACACTTGATGAAATAATTATTGGAGACCCTACAAATCTTTCACATTCAATAGTTTCATTTCACAAACTATTCGACGTTCAATATGACGATAGTGAAGCTCGAAGTGTTTTAGTGAAAAAACTTGCAGATAATTCTTATGAGCTTAAATATTGTCAGCGCTGGAGCTATCCAATTACTGCGATTATTCGTTTGATTGAAAAACACCATGATGTCGTTTGGTATCTTGTTGAAGAGAATCATATCTACGTTTCAAAATTTTATTGGAACAACGGCGTTAAAGAAGATGTTATGGATATCGAATACCAGTATTATGATTGGTTAGATGAAAACCCCATATTTGATGAATCCCTTGATTACGGAGATGATGATGTATGGTATTTTCTTGAAACGCTCGAAGAGAACTGGTTCAATTGGGAGAGCAACGATAATTTCTCAAGGTATCTTGATGTTGCTGCGCATGAAGTTGATTATCCATTTAAGAATAGACATTAGTTTTATTTATGAGCCTCCGGACGAAATGTCAGGAGGCTTGTTTTACTGCGAGAGTGTTTCTGTACCGAGCGCCTTAGCTATCGCCTCCGCACTCATTTTCTTGCTTTCACTGTCCACATGGCTGTACACGTTGCTCGTTGTACCTATGTCGCTGTGACCAAGCCATTCCTGAATCAGCTTCATCTGTACTCCGTTTGCAAGGAGCAAGCTGGCACAACTGTGCCGCAGATCATGGAAGCGTATCTTCCGCAGACCGTTCTTGCGAAGCACTATCGGGAAGTGGTCTGACACATAGTTGGGACGTATCAGCTCTCCCACAGCGTCCACACAGATGTAGTCCTCGTACTTCTTGCAGTATCCTCTGCCGAATGCTTTCTTCATCTCTGCCTGATGCTCACGCTCGGCGATGAGTGCCTGCTCGACTACGGGTATCAGCGGAAGCGTTCTGTACGACGACTTAGTTTTCATAACATCGTAGCCTGCAACTCCGTCCTCGTCCTGCAAGACTTTGTGCTTGATGCTTATGGTCTTGCCTACGAAGTCCACCGCCGACCATTTCAGCCCGATGACCTCGCTGCGGCGAAGTCCATAATAGGCAGCTATAACGATTACGATGTGCAGCGGATCGTCCTTTGTACAGTCGATGAGCTGCTTTATCTCCTCAGCGTTATAGTAGTTTCCGATGAACTGCACCGACTTCGGGCGGTCAGCCTGATCGACGGGATTTGTCGGAATGATACGGCGCTTCATTGCAGACTTGAATGCAAGGTGCAGGAGCGAATGGTGCCGCTGACAGCTTGTGCCTTTCAGACCTCTGGCTCTGAGGTAAGCGTAGTACTCGTTTATCTCGTCGCCGGTTATCTCATTTACCTTTATCTTCATCTTCTTGAAGAATGGTATCATGTGTACGTCCATGTACCGCTTGTAGCTTGTGTATGTGGACTTCGTGATGTTGCCCTTGTAGGACTCCAGCCACTCCGCAAGGTAGTCCTCAACTCGCATATCAGCTATGCGGTTGCGTTCCTTGTCGGCTCTCGACATTCCTTCGTGCAGGTACTGATCACCGAGATTGTACTGCTCCAGCACCTCGTTCAGACGGTGGTTGGCTTCGGTCTTGGTGCCTTTCTTGGCGTCCAGTCCGAGGGAGCGCCACTTTTCGTGACGCTTACCGTCGGCATCGTATAAGTTTATAACAGCATACCATTTGCCACTTTTTTCAGCCAAATGTCCTGTGGTTATTTTCATTGGCATCCTCCTTTCAATTCCCAAATCGTTCCTTATCGTGACTTTCGTCACGACAACAATACCACACTTTTCCCGAAAAATCCATACCTTTCACCTCATTTCGGCAGAAGCACTAAATAGTTTCTCTCGTTTCGGCAGAAGTCAACAAGAGCCGGCTTCGGAATAATTATCTTCTTGCCCAGCCTTATCGCTCCGAGACTTCCATTTTTCACGAGCTCGTAAGCCTGATTCTTTCCAATGCGGAGCAGCTTTGCCGCCTCGGGGACAGTCAGCACGTCCGGTTCGTTTCTGAACATTTCTGTATATCTCATTCGTTCCTCCTGTTATTCTTTCGCTTGTGTTTCTCGTATGATCTGCCTTGTTCATTTTAACTTTCTCCTTTTTGAAAACGACTAAGGGTACGGCTCTGTCCGTACCCTTTCCATTTTGATTGTTATGATTTTATTTCAGGTTCTCGCTCTTGCCGAACATTACATCAATCATCAGTTCAGCGCAGTCGCGGAAGCCTTGTATGTAGCTTTCAGCTACCATTGTTTCGGACAGCATTCCCTGCATATCCGTTATCTCGTTCAGCAGTTTCTTATCGTCAGCCGACAGCCGTTTCTCCAGTCTGTCACACATCTCGAGGAGCTCCAGACTTCGCTTTGCATAGTCAGAGTCCTTTCTTACATCGTGCTGACACGGTATGACGTTTCCATAATACAGATCCTGCAACTTCATCGCCGCGGTCACCTCCTGACCAACAATCATACCACAGCTTTCTGTCGAAATCCATTCACCAAACTGGACGAATGTCGGCTGTTGATACCGAGCAGAAGCACTACACAACAATTTCATCGCTGTCGACTATTCCCTCACGCTCATTACGCATGATAAGGTCATCGAGATTTATCTTTCCTCTCGTTCTGCGGACGTTGTTGACTGCTTCACGGCGAACATCTTTGAGATGATTCTTGCTGACCTCAAAGGTCTCCGCCAGCAGTGCAATGAGCATTTCCACCTCGACAGCGTAACGGAAAAGTCCCTTTGAGATTTTCGTTATGCCCTCATCATTTGCCGCGGCTATGCACTCTGCAAGCTCAGGGACAAGCACTTCCGACTTGTCTTTTATCTTCCTCGTTGCGAGATATAATCTCAGTGCAGACTCGATAAGCTCAGAGCGGCTGCCGTCGTTCTTGGAAAGGTATTCGTCGCACTCACGGAGCAAGTCCTCGGAAATATAAATGCCAGTCCTCACTTTTTCACTCATCGTCATCATCTCGTTTCTGATAATCGTAGGCTCGCTCGAAGTTAATAACACCATTGATGTGAGCGACTTCGTCCACGCACATTCCTCTGAGGTCTTCCATAACTTCATCATCTATATCGTTGACCGCCGCGAGGAAGTGAGACTGCATCGCCGACTCAACCGCCAGCTTGAAGAGCCCACGGTTGATACGGTACTCAGAGCCTTTGACTATTCCGTCGATAATTGAAGTCAGGACGTGCGCGAGATATTCCGTTGCGATACCCGAATTGCAGTCGAGATAGCCTGAGTAAAACTTGATAGCGTCCTCGATGAATTCGCTCTGAGAACGCGCATTTGCCTCGTCCATATGCTTGATGATCAGCTCTTTTGTCCTGGGGTAAAGCCAGACCGCCTGCTTTTCCTTCTTTTCCATAATACCCTCCATTATTACTCTCCGACACCGTTTAATTTCCTATGTTTCGCTGATTTTTTCATTTCCGACTCCTGAACCGTAACACTCAGCGATGTTACGACTCCTTTTGACAGAACCCTCTTTTTCTGCTATTTTGCGGTCGGCTTTGCCGTTCCGCTGTGACCATTTCGGGGGCTGCGACCCCGAAATTTTAACCTGCAACAGACAGTCACTACCCGATTTTGGGCACTTCCGTGTCCGCAAACATCTTCGACTTATCCAGCACTGCAACACTCATCTGACGGTCATCGGTCACACGTACAGTCGTCGTGTTGCGCTTACCTTTCACTACCATGATACCGTCATCGACCAGCTGTTGTATCAGACTGTTTCTGCCAATGGAAAAACTTTCTCCCATTTCCTTCGACAGTTTCACAACCTCCGAGAACGCCGCATTCATGATTAGGTAATAGTAGTTATCATCTTCAAATCCTATGAAGCCCTTGCGATTCATATCGCAGTCGCTGCCGATGAAATTGACACTGCACCTGCCGCTGTCGAGCAGACTTTTCAGCTTGTCGCAGAATTGATACGAATAGTTTTCGTTCTCGACAATGGAATTGTTTCTGACTGAACTTGTGACGATTATGTTTCGGAATGACTGTTTGTAGTTCTCCATGTCCTGCACACCTATTTCTTCTTTTGCACTCAGGAACGCAAGCAGGAAGTCGAAGCCTATCACCAGGTGCGCAAGAGTATCGGGAACTCTTGTGTGAAAGTTACTGCACCTTGCAGACAACTCCGCAGTCACTTCGGTGCGGTATTTTTTGAATGTATCTGACAAGCCCTGCACGAAAGTATTTTCATCGCAGAGATATGTTTCGCGCAGCCAGTCAACGTAGCTGTGCATTATTGACGCAAGCACTCCGTCCGCCGCGAGCTGCTGATACTCAATCATCAGCGCGAGGTCAATGTCGTCCGCTTTCATCTCGATGATAAAGTAGCGCGCGAGACCGCTCTGCGATATCTCGGGAACATACTCCGCAGTGACAAGACACATACCTGTTGGTGGACGCGAGGGCTGCAATTCGATTTTACTGTTCAGCCTTGCACGACCGATTCTGTCGCCGTAGAAGCGTGCAAGATTTTGTGCTGTGCTTTTCATTTCAGAGTCATCGTATACACCACTCGAATGCAGGTCGTCGACGCAGGTCAGCACGTCCTTCAGCGAATAGATGTTGCTGAGGATACTGTTTGCCGTATCGTGAAACGACATCGGCAGAGTGCTGGCTGTGAAGCTGCCGAAGAATGAACACATCAGTGCCGCAGTTGTGGATTTGCGCGTTCCTGTTTTACCGACCAGCGCAGTTATGAACTTCGGTTCACAGCTTGCCGCTTTCAGGAAGTGCTCCAAAGGAGACAGAAACGTCACCGCCAACAGCGGAAGCATAACTCTCTGCGGTAGCAGGTCGTTTTCAAGCATTGCTGCAAGATATAACAGCTTGTCCGTATCACAAGACTTCGGAAAATTGTAGCTGTTCAGTTTGCCTTGCAGCTCAACCGTGAACTCACTATCTGCAGACGGCATCAGAAACTCATACCGCTCACCGATTTGCTGCCAGCCTGTCTGACTGTACACCGTCCTGAACTCAACATCTGTTTTCGTACTCATTATCGCGTGACGTATCTTGCCGAGCGTATTGTTCGCCGGCGAATACGAACCCAACGAGCCCCACTTCTCGATGAGCCATTTCATGCTGCTCATCTCGTCCGCAGTGACTGTGACTGTTGGCATTGTTGTTCCGTTGGAATGTACTGCTCCGACCTCGAATGCTTTGCGCTGTTCCGCTCCGTCGTCAAATGTTATCTCAGATTTCAGCACGGGAACGTAATCGCACAGTCTGACCATCGTGACCTTTCCCTTCCGCTCGACCGTTTCGTAAAGGCAGTCGTCCTTAATGCAGTACGGCTCGTTGTAAATGTTGTTGTCGTAGTTTTCGTTCATTTTCTCATCCTTTCTTTTCAAACTCGCTTTATTTGCCCTCAGAATCGCTCCAAGAGCTCGTGTGGTGTAGTTATCCCTCCTTTCTCCGCAGGACGCTACAAAATGCCGACAAACGCTTGCTGTGCCGCTATATTCTCTGAATTTTTTGCTAACAAACTAACGAATACCGCTGTTGCCCATAGTACAGACATTAGCGGCATTAGAATATTTATTTTGAAAGACTAACGGCATTTAATTTTGCTGTCATAAAAAATAGAGATATTACGGCATTTACACACCACTGTTAGCAAGTTAGCAATTATTTCGGGGAAAGTCAGATACTGCTCTGCAATAAAATGTGGGAGCAGTATTCATATTGCATTTTAGAAGTTTTTGTGTTATGATTATGTAAGGCGGTGAGAATATGAAATACAAAATTTATGAGTTGTCCGTCAGAGCTATGCTAAGCTATTCAAGGGTGGACGGTGAAAGCTATATTACGGTTATTGACAAGACAGCACTGAAAAGCTGTTTGAAGCATTCCGCTCACGAGCAAGACGACAATGCTCTTTTCTATCAGATAATGTGCGTACTGCATAACGATGATTTTAGGTGTGACGGCGATGACCTTGTAACTGACCTTTCAGACATAATTTTTTATGCAGATTTTTCCCGAATATTTGACAGAGGCACATCTTCTCCCTACTATGCAGAGCTTCAAAGAAAAGCGGAGTCAATGTTTATGCCGCATGGAGTGAGCATTGACTTCGGCAGCGGTATGTATAGATATCTGGCTTTTGAACGCTCCGCAAGTATGAGCAGAAATGCAGTTCTTTCATTTATACGTGAGGATTTTTATAACAAGGTTACTGAGCGAATCAGGCTCGGAATGAATATCTCAATGTGCCAATTAAGCAAGCTGTATGCCTATAACGGACTTATGCTTTCGGGTGGTATTCGCATTGACGGAATTGAAATTGACCGTCCGCATAGAGTGATAATTGTCGAAAATCAGCATCATACAGCTTATAATACAAATGTGATAACGGTCGAGGACGATGGCAGTAATGGCAGTATCCGCAGCTATCATCGTGTCGAAAGGCGGGAGAATATTGACATTCTCGGCTTTGACGGCGAGGGCATTATTTCAAAGGAGTATGCTGCTCTCATCAATAAACAGCTTGACGGCAGACACACCTCATTGCAGATCCGTTTGCCGTACATCAAGGGTATGCTTCATCAAGTCGATTTTCACGATTTCTATAAAAGTGCGGGTGTTGAATTTTTGACTGATATATGGGGAAATTCTCATAAGGTGATAGATGTTGACATTATCCTTACAAGGAGTATGTTCAAGGGCTTCGGTTGGTTGACTGAAAACAATATGGACTGGGCAGACTATTGGACGGCATTCCGAAAATACCGTCATGCGTTGTATATTTCAGGAGTGAGCAAAGAGATCCCACAACAATTCACAGAGCTTAATTATCAGTTTCTGAATACGCTTTCTCTGACCGCTGACGAGTTCCGTCCGCTTGATCTGCCACTGAGTTTCTCAGTAGACGATACCCGTCATTGGCTCACCAGAGAAACTGAGTGTGAATATTACAGGCTTTGCTGTGACAAGGAGTATCGTTTGAATTACTTCATTGGCAGAAAATATCAGCGCAAAAGCAGGGAATATTACCTCAAAAGAATACTCGAAAAAAATCCGAAATTCATCGCAGAATCGGTATATTCCGACATACTGAGATCAAGAGCGCAGTCCGTTTTGAAGCAGTATGCTCTCGGTCGGCTTATCGTTTCGGGCGATAACAGATATCTATCAGCGGATTTATTGGAACTCCTTATCGAACAGATTCCGAAAGGGTTGAAAATTGACAAGAAAAATCGAATTTTTCTCTCAAGTGCGTGGGCTCAAAGATTTACTGAAAGCGCATTTTATGCACCGCAGGCGGCATATTCACACAATGAGGAATGTACTCTGCTGAGGAATCCGCATATTTCGCGCAATGAGGAGATACAGCTGAAGCTTTATCCAAAGGTCTAAAATATGCGAAAATATTATCTCGGACATCTGACAGATGTGGTTATGGTTGACTGGGATTCACTTGCGGCGGAGCGTTTGGGCGGTGCTGATTTTGACGGAGATATGATAAAAACTATTTCAGACCCAATCGTAAACCTCTGTGTTAAGCGGAATTATGAGTTTGAAAGCCTTAGAAATTCAGATAATATCCCGCTACTGAAAATACCAACAGCAGAGCCTGTTATTCGTGACGCTGATGATTGGAAGGCTCGCTTTGAAACAGTCAGAAGCACATTTTCATCAAGGATAGGGCAGATCTCAAATGCGGCTTTGAATCGAAGCATTATTGCTTACAATGAAAACTCATCGACACAGCAACGTGAAAAATGCCGCACGGAAACAGAAACGCTCGCTATACTAACGGGCTTGGAGATAGACTCAGCCAAAAGCGGTGTTAAGCCCGACTTATCGGAATATCTCGGTACGCAAACAGTTGTAAAAAGCCGTTTTCTCAAATACAAGAGTCTGCTTGAAAAGAGCGAGGGGAGGCGTGCATGGTATGAGCCAACATTTGAGGAGCAGTTTGAAAAATTCTTTGCAGATACTGATTGGAACAACGTTGACTCAAATGTGGAGCGACTGCCGTATCTTGCATATATGCTCGGCAAAAATACAATTCCGATTCGAGAAAAGCCTGCCGCCGACAGTGAACTTTTCAGCTTTGCTGCCGATGAAAACTGGAGAGACAAGCTGGACATCAATAAAATGGAACGGCTGAAAAATCTTATCAGCGACTATGAGCGTTGTCTTTCACGAATAAGGGCGTGCGGTCAGCCTATTGTCGAAAAGCGGCGTAAGAATGACATTCAGCGTATTCTCTACGGCAGAGGTCAGGAGAGTGAATTTGATGCGGATTTTCTGTATACCCTATTTCAAGGTATACCACCTGAGCGGATAGCCGAAATACGGCAGTATTTGCAGAACTGTTGTTGGCACTTAACTCCGAGGGAACAGCGTGATGAACTGCTTGAAAAATGGCTGCCTGAGCTTGAAGAATATTATGAATTGTTTCGTGATTTTCGTTTTGGCGGTTATCGGGTGCTTATTGATCTTATTGCTGATATTGATGACGAGAATACGCTCACAGACCGCAAGCGGCTCATTCGTGAGGGGGATTCCGCGGAGTTCCAACAGCTTATGGAAGCCTATCTGAAAAAGTCAGTAAACATTTACTATCGTGAGGCAGTTGCTGTTGAATGCCGCAAACTTATTGAGCAAATCATTAAGGCAGATGAAGCGGTAAAATATCTTGTTGCTATGGGCAGAAGAAAGGCTCTTTTTGACCTTTTATTGGACAAAATTGAAAAATATGTGAGGAGGGACAAGTAATGCTGAACGAGATTGGGGAGTTCAAGGCATATACGGAAAAGCCTGTTTACAAGTGCAGCAGCAAGCGTGATCTGTCATTTCTTGGGCGGTTTAGCTTTGAAATGATTATGGATTTTATCGGTCTTAATCGCGTGCTGACCATTATTGCGAGGGGATTTATGTTCAGGAACGGCACTCCTGATATTGATTATGCAAGGCGGGCTTTGTGTGCGTGGTGCAGTATTCCAGACAAAAAAACTGCCGCTCCAAAAGAGGAGTGGCAGTTCAGAACTGATTTCAGAGATTTGCATGATGAATTTCCAGAAATTGTTGATTCTGAAGGACGAGGTTGGCTTTACAGACACATTCACAGTATTGAGCGGTTCATAACAAAGAACAGCGACTTAGTGAGCAAGGCTACACTTTCAAAAGCCGAACCTCTGCGGAAGAAATTTGACAGTGCTTGGCGAGACAAGGTGAAACAGCTGCAAATATCGCTGTATTCACCTGATACCAAAGGTGCGTGGATAATGCGGTTCGACGATATATTGGCAGATGCACTTGAGCTTGGACGGCTTGCAGACAAGTCGTTTTCATTTTCCGATAATGAGAAAGCTTATATTGCAGAACATCTGCCCGTTGGTCTGCCTTACGAAACAGCTGAGACAGTAATCGCCTATTGCATTGCCAACAAGCCCTATGATCCCGACTATGTGGTTCTACCTATTGCAAATTTCGACGCATATTTCGGTAATACCAATTTCAGCCGCAAGTGGCTGAATATGTTTCCTGATTCGCTTCTCGTCAGAGATAGACAGTGCTTCGGGGTGTGCAGGGTGAGGTTATCTGATATAAATTTACTGCATTAATTGTAGTTATGCTGTATAGTTTTTAAAAACTTCGGATATTGTTGCTTCGTCAAGCGAATATTTTCTTCCAACAATTTTCGAGCCTGTGATTAATTCGTTTATTTTACTTTGAAATTCTTCTTTGGAAACAATTTGATTATTTATAAAAAATTCAGTTTCATTCTCAGAGACAGCTCCCCAATTTGATTGAAAAACATATTCTTGAATCAAATTGGAACCTTTCTTTTTACATAGGCTATGTTCTTCATAACCACCATTAATAGTATGATATCCAAATATATAGCCATCTCCAACATACCATCCTCCGTAATCGGAATAGCAATTTTTAAGTTGCACCGCTATTTCGTTTTCCAAGGTATAAATATACTCATCACAATAATGAGTCGAATCGCTTGTTATAAATAATTCAGGAATACCATCATTGTCAATGTCATATAAGTCAAATGCGGGTGTGTGTTTTATGCTATTGTCATTTATATAGTTCATTAAAACTTCAAAATATTCTTTTTTCCAATTATTATTTGAAGCAACAGGTTCTATTTTATAAACGTCCAGATATTCTGTTAAATGGAATCTATCGCCTATAACATCTGAGCCTTTTATACCTATCATTGCATAGTCTTCTCCTATTCCCCATACAACTACATAATTTGAAGAGGTGTCTTTTTCCGTTTCGTCCTTATATTGCATTTGTACTGAAAAATATGTTATTTCAGATTCAAATACAACATAATTTTTCCAATTTTCACTTCCCTGCAAATAATTATTAATAGCATTTGTAATCATATCATTAGACCAAGAGGAAATATCATAATCTGGTATAACAGATGTAGAGAATGATAATATCGTATTAATATCTGGAATTGCCCATCCGTACAATTGGTCTTCTACTAAAAGGCACTTCATTGTGATTTTTAAAGACTCGCCGTTAAAACTCAGACTATATGCATTATTCCCATATCCGTCACTGGCTTCAAAATAAAGTTCCTTCTTCAATGTTCCTTTGTATTTAACAACACTCCTTCTTGCAACATCGTAAATATATTCTATTCTGATTTCACCTTCAGAGCCCAATTCGCCTTTGACATCAATCTTAATTTGTTCATTCTCATATCGTCCTGTTTTTATGATATCAAAATTAATTTCACTATTATTGATATGAGAACGCAAATCAGTATGGTCATTTATAATCTGATCATAAAGTGAATAGTTCAAGATATTCTCATCGTATTCAAGCTTAAAGTCAATTATCACATCGTTATTCTCTGCGCGGCTTATGCTGTAATTATAGAAATCAGCGGCTTCGAGATCTTTTTTTATAGCTTCTATTGCTGCTGAAACTTCATTTTCGTCAACAAGACCATTAGTTACTTCGATATAATTGCAGTTATTGTTAAAAAATGCTTTATAACCGCCACTCACGGGTGTATTATAACGTTCAAATAGTTCATAGTTATCTTTAAATCCTTCTTTATCTATTGTGAGAATATGATAAGAGATACCGCCTCTATCGGGTCTGTACACATAATAGGATGTTTCAAAGCATAAGTAATCATCACTCCAACCTATATTAAATAAGTATGTATATTTGTTATAACTCGCGGTTTCATATATATCTTCTAATTTGAAGTTATATGTATCTATCTTTTCAATTTTTGAATCCGAATACTGATATAATTCAAATATCAGACAAGAGATTTCGTCTTGCTTGTCTAATCTGACTGTAACCATATATTTTTCTGTACCGATTTGTTTTATAGATGCGCTTACAAGTCCGTATAATCCGCTGTAATCAGGTTCTTGAAAGTATTCGAACGGTTCGGTATGCATCTCCGATAATCCGTAAAGTGGAATCAATTCAGATTCAATATAACTATAGAAAATGTCATTTACATCAGGCAATTCAACTACTATCTTTTCTAATTCAAGCTTTGTCCAATCTGACAGATAATTGATCTCTCCCGATTTTACAGAAATATTTTTCCATGTATATGGTTCATAATTATCTTTTTGAACAATAATGTCGTATGTTCCAGCAGGTAAAATAAGTTCAAAATGACCGTATTGATCCGTTGTAGCTTCACTTATGACAGTATCACCGCTGATTGCCGTAACTTTAGCATCGGCTATTCTTATTGATTCATCGTCTTTGTCAACTACAAAATTCAGAACCCCACCATTTTCTTTATCATATAGCTTCGTTTCTTTAACAGTTTTGGAGGCAGCTACAACAGCATTATAAGCATCTACCATTTTGCAGGATTTAACAACATTGCTCCGATTAGCTTCATCACAAATAATTCTTTTCACCTCTGCGCCTGTTAAATCGTTGTTTACTGTCCATACCAAAGCAGCAACACCTGAAACATGAGGAGCCGCCATTGATGTGCCTTTATTATATCCGTATGAATTATTTGCAACTGTTGAATAAATTTGATTTTTATAGTTTTTATCGCTTCCATCCCCACCAGGAGCATAAATATCATTTCTTGTTGACACATTAGAATAGTAAGCAATATCATACGCACTATCTATAGCCCCAACTACAATTATTCTATCATATACTCTTTGATAGTTATCATTATTAGGAATAGCTGAATAATAACTTATATAAGTAGAATCAACCCACTTGACTTTTATTGATAATGATTCGGTAATTCCATTTTCTTCATGTTCTAATTTATGAGTTTGATTAGAATCGTTTCCTGCTGAACAAACGATTACGTAATCATATCCCTTATCAAGTAATCTGTTTAAAAAATCCCCTAATATTTCTGCTTCGTATGAAAAACATTTTTTATATTCAGTTGATAAATTAGGAAATTTGCTTCCATTCTGTTTATGGTAAAATAGAAATGCAGAAAAAGGGCTCCAAAAGTGCATAGGTGAA
>CALEPT010000037.1 GCA_937910385.1 uncultured Ruminococcus sp.
CCTATCACTGCATAATGCTGCTTGATGAGTACGGCGAAGACGGACTGCTCATCGAAGCGGAAGGATTTGATTATCCGCGCCTTTCCATGTTCGTACCTGATGCTAAGTCGATCTACGAAAGGTACCAGACTTCCGAATCCGAACTGAAACTTCACGACATGATCAAGAATACTGTCGAAAAGGTCGCTGAACTCGCCCACACAGACAAGACCGACTTCACATCAGCTGATATGATCGACATGGACGAGGTCGAAAGTCTGGTCAAAGATGCTATCGTACAGCAGCTCGCTCAGAGGGATGATATCAAAATGGCTGAGAACACCGACATTGGAGTAGACTTTCAGCCGGATATCCATGTTGAGGCTGAGAAGCTCACCGAGCTGAAGTTCTACTGTCCCCTTAAGGTTCAGCGAGAGATCAGGCCTTCATTTGAGGAGGATGAAGACGAATTCTTTGAGGACACAGAGGAACTCTCGGATTTCGAGGTGCTTGAGTACGAAAGTGAGATCAGCGGAGCTATTGAGGCGTATCAGTCAGACGAGGAAGAAAAACGTGGAATAATGGCGTATCTCGGAGACAGAAAGCGTTTTGCTGATAAGGTCTACTCCATATTCCCATCTGTTGAGAAGGTTGGCGACAGACTCATGGGAGTATTTACCTGCCAGATATGCGGAGAACTTGACAGCTATGAGTATGACGAGCTGTTACACGAACTCTCCGGACAGGCAAGTGACGGTTGGGGCGAAGGCTTCGAGCAGCGTGATATCCATACTTCTGAGGGAGATATCTACGTCAGCTTCTATGACACCAGCGGTGCATGGGAGCTTATGACCGAGGAAGAAATAAAGGCGGCTCCAGAGTCACCGTCCGAAGACGTGGGCTTGAGAATGTGAGGTGGCTGTATGTTAAGAGTAAATATTCTCAGTAATGATAAGGATATTATCATTAAATTGCCCAAAAGCAGTCACGAACTGGCGGCGGAGCTGAGAAAGGCTGGTATAGACATATCCCCTGAAAGACTCACGCTCAAAAGCAATGTCGGACATAATTACCTTATCGGCCTATACACCGAGGATCCACTCGGCGATGTCGTCATCGACAGGATCTGTGATAATGATAACCTTGCTGAACTTAATAAGCTGTGTCAGGTCTTTGATAAGGCTTCCGACAGGGATATTATGATGAGGACATTGCTCAACAGCGATGTACACTGTATAAACGGCATCAAAAAGCTGTTTGCTGACAGATTTATGGAGTTTTCAGATAAACTGGTGCTGAATACGAGCCTTGAAAGAAAGCCGACCGAACTTGCGGTCAAGGGCTGTATCATCGAAAAGGCTATCCCCGTCAGCCACAGGAAGTTTGAGGCTATAACAAAAGCTCCTCTGCGAGATGAGCCGCTGATAGCTGAAAACAAGGACATCATGTACTTCGACAGTAAATATAATATGTATCACTGCCTTCTCATTTACGACAAGGACTTCGGCGATGGAATTGTTGTAGAGTCCGAGGGCAGTGACTATGCCCGATACGCTCAGTATGTTCCGCAGGCAAAGATAATATATGAGCAGCATCGCTCCACTCATATCAATGAGCTAAGGCTCTGCTGTCCTATAGAAATATATCAGCATATTTATGATTATCCGAGGGATAACTGCATTCTTGATAATGCGGATATGGCTGGGTATGCTGATGATATTAACGCATTTATTTATGAAAATGACCTTCCTGCGGAACATGAGCGTGGACTTATGCATTGGTATCATCCCGAAGGACCTGATGATGAGATAGCTGAAAAGGTCTATTCTGCTCACTGTACTGTCGAGGTAATAAACGGCGAATTGACAGGTGTCATAACCGCCAAGATCATTGGTGAGCTGTCTGATGAGTCGATGGCAAAGTTCACAGACTACTGCGTCGGTCAGCTGAGTGACGGCTGGGGCGAATCGCTGGAGCAGAAATATATGAGGACTGAAAACGGTGAGATCAATATCAGCTTCTGGTCGGACGATGAATCATGGGCTCTTGTACCCGAGGACGAATATTTAAGCGAAAATACACAGGATATGGAGATGAGTATGTGAGTAAAGTAGAGATCAATATACCTCCGCAGTTTACAGAAGCAATCGAGAAAGCTGCGGAAAAAGAAGGAATAACCGCAGACGAACTGGCAGAAAGAGCTATGAAGAAACTCTTGGAGAGGAGCGATGAGAATGTCAGAAACTGAGAAAAAAGGCATAACAGTAAAGATCGATGCCGACCTGCACGCTCAGGTCAGGCAGTACATCGAAGCAAACGGAATGACAATGGCGGAGTTCGTATCAAAAGCACTTGATGACGAGCTCCACCCGAAGACAACTATCAAGGAGGAAAAATATATGGGAAATATGCGTACAATGGCGTTTCAGATTCCGGAGGATTTATTTCTTCAGATCAAGGACTATCTTGACAGACACCACATGACACAGAAGCAGTTCGTACTCGGTCTTATCCAGGACGAGCTTGACCGTGACTATGAGGAACAGCAGGCAATGGCTGAAAAGCAGCAGTCAGAGGATGAGCCTGACGAAGACGAGGACGAAGACCTCGATGAAGCCGAAGACGAGGAACTGTCTGAGGAAGACGAAGAATCGGAGGATGAGGACGAAGATGAAGACCTCGACGAATCTGAAGATCCGGAAGAATCTGAGGACGAGGGAATGTCTATGGATATGTGAGGTGTTCAGATGAAAGGATTTCCGTCAAGAGAACAGGTTGAACGGCTTAAAAAGCGGTACCCGAAAGGAACGCAGATATGCTGTGACTATATGCCTGATGATCCGAATCCGATAGAACCCGGAACTGTCGGAAAGGTAATGTATGTTGACGATATCGGAACATTGCACTGCACTTTCGATAACGGAAGACAGCTTGGACTTGTTTCCGGAGTTGACAGTTTCCATGTGGTTCAGTCTGCTGTATCAGAAGCTAAAAAAGAACTGACAGAGAAACACAGCAGCCGATATGGCGACGTTTATGTCTCCACCTGTTACGATAAGTCTATCCCGAGAGTTGATGATAATGGCAATGAGATACTTTGTGAAGGATACTACTGTCAGGTGTTCAGTGACAGCGACTGCACGAATGAGATCGATAGTTTCTGTCTTGCAGAAGGTGTTGAGATCACAGACCTGTCGGATGAAGCTGTTGCGGCTGGTATCAAGAGCTACCTTGGCTTGAATAATGAGGATATAGCTCAGGATGAGGACGAATCTCAGGGAATGTCGATTGACTTATGACCGCAGGTATGGTATAATAGAGCTCGCAGTAAAAACAGAAAGAGGAAAATCAAATGGAAAAAGAACAGAATACTGTTGAGCTCACAAGAGCGATGTATAAGGAAATCAAGGCTATGAACCGAGACCAGATGCAGCAGGTGCTGACTAACATCTATGATCAAGGAGCCAAGAGCGTCGAGCATGGTGCTATCGAGTTCGAGAGCCTTCGTGAAGAGATCAGTAAGATCAACGGTATCGGCGAAAAACGTCTCAATGAAATAATGGCAGTAATAGAGAGCTTCATATCTCCTGCCGAGTAATACAACTGAATACTATTATAAATATATAATTAAAGGCCATCGGTGGTGAGTCCGTAACAGGACAACTACCGGTGGCCTTTTTTCGTTACATACAGCTGTCTGCAAAAATGCAGGCGGCTGTAATTTTTTGATGAAAGGTGTGAGTCTATTGAACTACGAAAGCTACCAGAGAAAAGAAATCGAAAGAAAGAGGAAGGTGAAGAAGAATTGTGATACGATATTTAGATATGTTCGCAGGTATCGGCGGTTTCCGCTCAGGCCTTGAACGAGTTGGCGGCTTTGAGTGTGTCGGTTACTGCGAGATAGACAAATTCGCAAAACAGGCGTATGAAGCGCTTTACGACACATCAAAGGAGGTTTACTACGATGACGCAAGAAAAATCATACCGGAAGACTTGCCGGATATCGACCTTATTTGCGGAGGTTTTCCATGCCAATCATTCTCGATTGCCGGAAAACGGCGAGGCTTTGAAGACGCCCGAGGAACCATGTTCTTTGAAATTGCTCGGATCGCTGCCGTTAAGAGACCTCGCTATCTGCTGCTTGAAAACGTACCCGGACTGTTATCGCATGACGAAGGCAGGACATTTGCGACAATCCTCAGTACGTTGGATGAATTGGGGTACGATGTCGCATGGCAATGTCTTAACAGCGCGAATTTTGGAGTCGCCCAAGCCAGAAAAAGAGTGTTCATTATCGGATTTCTTAGAGCCGAGTGCTCCGGAAGAATACTGTCTTTCACAGACGCAAATCCAAAAACTCTTATCCAGCGCATACCCGGAAAAGAAGGATGCAGAGTCTACTCTCCCGAAGGACTGAGTATAACGCTGACAGGAACTGCAGGCGGTTTCGGCGGTAAGTCTGGGCTGTATGAGATACTTGGTCTTCCGATAAAATCCCTTACAAAGTCAGGATATCAGATAGCTGTCCCCGGAGATAGTATCGACCTTGCATATGCGGACATGAACAGCCGCAGAGGACGTGTCGGACATGACATAGCCCATACGGTAACTCCGTCGGCAACACAGGGCTTCTATTCGGTAAAATGTATCGATATGAATCCTGAGCCTCAGATCACCGATCTTGCAAGGTGTATAACCGCAAGGCAGGATAACGGCATAGGACACCATAAAGGTGAAAAATCAGCGGCTCTCTTCATGGACAAGCCGATACCTGTGCTCACTCCTGCCAAAGAGAAGGTACGGCAGCAAGGCAGACGCTTCAAGAGTCCTGACGAGCCGATGTTTACTATTACGGTAACAGACCGGAATGGTGTCATGTATAACGGACTGATACGAAAGCTAATGCCCCTTGAATGCTGGCGATTGCAGGGATTTACCGATGAGCAGTTCAATAAGGTCAAAGCGACAGGAATGTCAAATGCACAGTTATACAAGCAAGCTGGAAACGCTGTGACGGTAAACGTCATTGAAGCTCTGGCGAGATTCATTAAGGAAATTGATATGGAGGATAACAATAATGAATGAAATGATGATATTTAACAATCCCGAGTTCGGCTCGGTAAGAACAGTATGCATCGACGGCGAGCCTTGGCTTGTTGGTAAAGATGTAGCCGAGATACTTGGCTATAAGGATATATCGCATAGTATACTTGCTCATGTTGAAGCTGAAGATAGAGTGAACTCCAAAACTCAGGGGTGTTTTACCCCTGAGTTTGGACAGAGAGGAACTTGGCTTATCAATGAATCTGGCTTTTACAGCCTTGTACTTTCCAGCAAGATGCCGAATGCCAAGAAGTTCAAGCGCTGGGTAACGGCGGAGGTGCTTCCCACCATCCGTAAGACCGGCGGCTATGTTGCCAATGAGGATGTGTTCGTTGAGACATATCTTCCCTTTGCAGATGAGCCGATAAAGCAGCTCTTCAGGATACAGTGCAGAGTCATCAACCAGCTCAATGAGCGTATCCGTAAGGACGAGCCGAAGGTGAAGTTTGCAGATCATGTCGGCGACAGCACTAATGTCATCGATGTTAATCGCATGGCGAAGCTCTGTGCAGATCACGGCATCCGCATCGGACGCAACAGACTGTTCGCATGGATGAGGTCCCGTGGAATCCTTATGGGCGGCAACATTCCGTACCAGGAGTACATTGAAAACGGATACTTTCGTGTGAAAGAATCTGTATATGAGACCAATGGTCAGACAAGGACGTATCAGCAGACCTTTGTTACAGGCAAGGGTCAGCAGTACATCCTTTCAAGGCTGATGAGAGAATATGGAGGTGTAATGAATGCCTAATCATGTAACAAGTGTAATCACCCTGTCAGGTGATGAGAGCCGTATAAAAGCTATGCTTGTGCAGATCAAGAACGATGAGGTTGGCGTAGGATCGGTGGACTTTAATAAGGTGCTGCCTATGCCTGAATCCCTGCATATGACAAGCGGTTCCATCGAGGACAGTGCTATTGCGGTGTGCATTTCCGCAATAAATCCCATAAACGAAGAATATGAGGGAATTCAGAAGATGGATGTTGCCGAATTCCGTGAAATGCTCAAGAAGCTGCCTGTCTTATCGCAGAAGATAGATATTCTCATGCCCGAGAATGAAGCTATAAATTTAGCTGAGAACAAGTATCGTGAAAGCGTTAGGTATCTTGTTGATGAAGGAGCAAAATACATCTCAAATCTCGTAAAATACGGAGCTTCAACGTGGTACGATTGGGCTGTCAGTAATTGGGGAACAAAATGGAATGCCTATGGATACGACAACGGAGTCGAAATGGAAGACGGTAAGCTGAAATTCCTCACAGCATGGGCAGCTCCTCACCCCATAATGCAGAAGCTGTCAGAAATGTATCCGGATATAAAGTTCGAGCATGAATGGGCTGACGAGGATATTGGCAATAACTGCGGACGGTATGTCTACTTTGACGGTGAGCGTATTGAGGAATACTTTCCCGAGAGCCAAAGAGACTGCCTTGAATTTGCGGCAAGAGTAATGGATGTGAGCCTTGAGGAAGACTATTCTCTCTATCTCAATGCCACTGAGACTGAATATATCAACATCGAATATGATGATGAGTATGAACTCATCGAGGTTGCAGGACATACGGCTCTCTTCACAAATGGCCGCATAACCGATGCAAATATCCCGAAGGGAATGTACTGCTATCACCTGCGTCACAACGATGACGGAGAATTCTTTGCTATTGAAAAAAATGTATCAGTAAATCATGCAGGTTCTATCGTTACGAAAGAGCCTATTGATCTCAAAAGTAAGGGATATATCGTGCTTGACGAGGACAGCAGTCCTAACTTCCTCGGTGAGAATATGTCCCTGTATATGTTCAGGGATTATGATCCCGGGCAGACCGAGGAACTGAGCATGGGAATGCAGGAGGTGTGATATGGACGAGAAAAGAAAAGTAACGCAGGACGAGCTTGAATCAACGGAATTCATGCATAATAAATGGAGCGAGGATGAAAAATGCGGAGATCGAGCTGTTTTCGAGAATTGCTCCTTCGAGAGATTATCATTCAAAAATATGCAGTTCAACAGTGCTGCGTTCAGGAACTGCGAATTCAGGCTCTGTGATATGACAGATGCAGGTATGTGCTTCGCCGAGCTTAATAATGTGAAGTTCAGCGGCTGTGACTGCACCATGTTTACTGCCGAAGAAGCAGCATTCAGAAACGTTACATTCGATAAATGTGACCTCAAAAGTGCTGTTTTTACGCATAGTTCGCTGAGGAATATCGCATTCGATAAGTGTGAGACTGACGGCATGAGTATGCAGAACTGTTATGAGCTCCCCGAAGCAGAGATCATAAGGGTATCTCCGGAGGACCTGCGTAAGATGAATGACAAGGAAGGACTTATCCTTCAGGGCTGCGGCGGAGATCTTCAGGAATGGGCTGACGGTATAAACTCAGCACTTATCGATTCAGATATCCTGAGATCACCGTTCGATAGGCTCTATGTCTTTGAGAATGAAGGAATTACTAATATAATGTTCCCCTTTGAAGATGTTGAGCTTGATGTCGGAAAGCTGGCAATGTGGCGTTTGCAGACTCATGAGCAGTTCGGCGGAACTTGGCTTTCAGACTATGTCCCCAACAGGCTCGGCGGTTTTATCGAGGAACAGCCTGCACAGGAGCAGAAAAAGCCCGACTGTCCGCTTATCGGCGAAGATTCAAACATTTTTAACCTCATGGGAATAGCTTCAAAAACTCTCAAGAGGAACGGCATGGCTGAACAGGCTAAGGAGATGTGTGAACGCATCACATCATCTGGCGACTACAATAAGGCGCTCTGCATTATAGGAGAATATGTCAATATTACGTCAGTTGACGATGACGAACCGGAAGAAAGTGAGGATGAAGAAATGGAGGTAACGATGAGTTAACTCCGGAAAGGAGTATAATGGGAGGCATTATTACCACAGGGTGCGAACCTCCGATACCGTGGATCGGCGGTAAAACGGTACTCCTTCCCGTCATAAAGCGGATAATCCCCGAAGGACAGAATAAATTCGTGGACGTATTCGGCGGCGGAGGCTCGGTATCGCTTTCGGGCAAGTACGCACCCATTCAGATATATAACGACTATAACCAGCACCTGACGAATTTCTATACCATTATCAAGACTCGATGTCGGGATCTTGTAAACGCTTTCGCAGGTGCATTCGGAAAAGACGGCAAGCTCGTTGAAGAGATCGAACAACGTATATTTGCGAATATACGCGATCAATTCAATGCTTGCTGTCTTGTTTTTTACAGAGCTGACACATTCGAGGAATTCTATGACTCTATCCTTAAAATGCTCAATAAAGCAGGCAGTATTCAGGATAAACAGCATGTCTGGATGAATTCAATGCTGGCATGGGAGCTGTATAAGAAAAGGGAAAAAGATCCTGAACTCTTCGACGCTCTCCTGTTCCTCATATTAATGAAGTGCAGCTTCTCTGCTACAGGAAAGAGCTGGGCTTGTAAGGGTACAAATGCTGAAACAGCCATTCGCCTCATTAACGAAGCATCAAGGGTATTACAGCACATTGCAGTGGATAACAGAGATTGTCTTGATATAATAAGGCTTCACGACAGTCCCACGACCATATTTTACTGTGATCCGCCGTACTACATGGCGGAGAAATGCTACAGCGGAGTTCCGCTTTTCGGCGATATGATGCATAAAGCACTTCATGATGCACTCCTGAAGTGCAAGGCAAAGGTCATAATTTCATATAACGAATGTGATTTCATAGATGAACTTTATTCAGAAGACAAATGGTTCATAATGCGGCTGGACAGACCGCACAGTATGCTCCTGCACAGTAATCCGGGAGCAGTTTATCATGAAGTTGTAATTGCAAATTTCGATATTTTTGAAATGTACTATGGCAACGGACAGCTCACTCTGATGGATATGTCCGATACCATAAACGAAGAAGGGAGAATAATCTTATGAAAAGAGTATTATCAACACAGGCTATAATGGCTAACGGAAAAACAACGTATACAGGACTCTTCACAAGTGAAGGTATTCCTGCGGAAGTCGAGCTCGTCTGCGTAAACGGAAACGCCTGCTTATCGGTAACTATCCCCGAAGATGATGAGGAAGAATACGTGGGCAGACCGCTTACAGAGGACGAGATCGAGGCGATATGCAGGAACTACGGGAACTGCGATGATTGTCCGCTCTATAACTACTGCGATGAGGAGATGATGTGATATGGTGCCAATATATAAGTATTCGGCAGAAACTGCAAGATATGAAAACGAGCTTACGGACTACCGTGAAAGCAAGAGATGGAACATCAGGTGCAAGGAGGCTATTGAAGAAGCCATCCGCACTCATTTTGACGGTATGCACCTTGATACCAGCTGTGTCAGCGATATATTCGATGAATTCGGATATGACCGCACAATGTGGGTACTTGCGGCAACCGTTAAGAATAAGAGCTTCGACGGCAGATTCTCGAGCATCAACAAGGGCTGGGCTCGCACAATTATCCCGTCACACCTTGATAAATACGAGTTCGATGAGTACGCAGTGCAGTCGCATCCTGCGGTGCTTAACGGCTTTATCGACAGTGTAAGAGCTGAATATGAGGCTCTGGGACTCCTATCCTCTGAGGAATGCATGAAGGATAGCTACAAGGAGGACTATACCAATAAGCTGCTCATTCTCCGTCCTGAGATACTTAGGGATGAGTCAAGAAAGCCTGCATTCCAGTATTTTTATGCTGAGAACGGCTTTGGCTGTGATCCGAACAGCATAGGCAGAAAGGTATTCGGAACCTTCATTGCCGACGGAGAGAAGTCTCACTTCTCCAGAGGTGACTTCATTGGTATTGCAGACAAGGAAAAGCTTCCTGAATGGGCTTCAAAACGACTTGAAGCAATATCCGCTCCTAAAATGAAGGTCCGTATCTATCAGATCAATGCCGAAAAGGATATGAAGGATCTTGAATTCAGGGACTTCGACTTCGCGATGAGCAAGGGCGGTGTGGATCCGGGCATATATCAGCAGGTCTACGGTGGCATTGCCTATGCAAATAACCTTGAAGAACTCTTCATGCAGTGCAATACAGGCAATTCGCCGCTCGGCTTTTGCGGACATTCAATGTCCGTCAGCGACGTAGTGGAGATTTGTGAAGGTAAGGACAGCGGCTTCTACTTCGTGGACAGCATAGGTTTTAAGAGGCTTGATGACTTCGATGTATCTCAGACAGATCATGAAGACCTCATGAAGGTGGTAATTCTTGAAAATGACAGAGAACCATACAAGGCTGAGATACGCAAGGATATCCATGCGATGCAGAGCATAGTCGGAGGCCTTATCGAACCAGTATACTTTGAAGAAGACGGCGATGCACTTTGTTTCTGCAATGAAGAATTCCTGCTCAATGACTCTGCCCCGAACAGAGTCATAGGCAACACCCTTATTCACGGTACTTGCTTTATCTGCGGCGACGGTTACAATGACGAAGGAGAGCGTGACTCCTGCACTCTGACCGACGAACAGGTAGATAAGTATATACAGATGTTTCCACAGTCGGTGGTAGAGATATCGCCCGAGGAAGACATCGGAATGACAATGATAAGCTTTTAATGCTGAAAGGAGAAGAATTATGAAAGTAAACGCAAAGATCACTAAGATCATCGACAAGCCTGATTCATCCATCAAGGCATTCGCAAGCGTAACGCTTGACGGCTACTTTGCTGTACACGGTGTTAAGGTGTGCGAGGGCGAAAAGGGACTCTTTGTCTCAATGCCTTCCACCTCTTACACTAACAGCAGCGGCGAGACAAAGTATCGTGATACCTTCCATCCCATTACCAAGGGATCTCGTGAAGCTCTGACTCAGGCTGTACTCGACAAGTACGACGAGGCACTTTCTCAGACTCAGGACGAAGGTATCGAGATACAGGACCTGCCCGAGGATGAGGAAGATGAACTCGAAGAACCGGAGCCTGAACCCGAAATGTCTATGTGAACATTGTCGGAAATCGGGCGGTGCGTATAGGTGAAAAAGTAGAAAAATCAACTTAGGTATGGATTTTTGAAAAGCGGTGTGGTATAGTAGGATAAAAAAAGAGGAGGTCAGCCACATGAAAAAGGTCATTACTAACCTACTCATATCCGCTATACTCACAGGCTGTGGTCATATCTCAGAAGATAGACCGTATGTCGCAGAGGAAACCACGACGGTTAGTCAGAATGCGGAAGAAAAAGCGGTAACAACAGCCTCAGATGCAATAGATACGACTACTTCAGCAGTAACAGTTACGAGCGAGGTCGCAAGGAAGAAAAGCTCGCAGTCGGTAACTGAGAAGACTGCTGAGAGTGTGACAACAGCAGCCGCAAATATTCAGCCTAAGAAGGATAACACTAAGTCTCATACCGCACAGGATAACAAAGCACCGGAGGTGCAGAGGAACGAAATCAAAACTACAACAAAAGCCCAGACTTTGCCTCCAAGGTCAACTACAGCTCCTACGGTAAAGGAGAATAAGACTACAACAACTGTACGCACATCTTCTCCGGTGGTCACTACAAAAGCTCCACCGGTAGTAACTCAGCCGCCAAAACAAACGGAACTACCAAGACAGACCGAACCACCAAGGCAAACAGAACCACCAAGGCAAACAGAACCGCCAGCCCCGAAACAGCAGATACTGGATTACGACAGTCTGAATGACCAGATGCAGACCTTCATAGACGGCTATGACATAGATTATGACTGGCTGTACGATAAAGGAAAAAATCTGAGTCATGACGGTACTGACTACGGTAAGGCTGTGGCAGTATGTAACGAGGCTGAAAGCCTTGGAGGTGTAAACTGTATCAACTACGCTATAAACGCTTACTTCATGGCGCAAGGTGCAGGACTGGAATGCTATATAGCCAGATCATCAGACTATGACTGGTATGGTCATGTAGCAAACATAATCAAACTTGACGGCAAATGGTACTATATGGAGCCTATGGGAGATGTTGTAGGATCGCCGACCTCATGTCCGAGTGGTGGAATACCATATCCTAATGGACTGGATATAGTCACAGACATCTACGACAACAGAAAAGACGTAACAGTCGAAAGCGACTGGTACAAGTAAGAATCATGGACGGAGCCGAGAGATCGGCTCCTATTTTTTATGAAAGGAAAAAGAATATATGACAAAGAACAACAATTTAATCAGAAAGCTCGGCGCAGGACTTATGGCAAGTCTCTGCGCTGTTTCTATGTTAGCGACTCCCATGACCGGAATGCTCTCTGCGAGTGCAGCAAGCACAGCAACAGAGAATGATGCATTTCCTTCTGCAGATGAGGTAATCGCTCAGGCAGCAACACTCCTCGGCTCCCCCTACGGCTGGGGATTCAAGGGATATACAGGTGTATATTATCAGGGCAGCTATTCTCCGCTCTCACTGGACTATGTCAGACAGCAGGGCGTTGACTGTTCCGGTCTCATCTACTATACTCTTGCTCATCTCGGATACAGCACGAGTGGTTTCAGCTGGAACAATCCTGTTCCTGTGGATACCCCTCACTGGCTGTCGGTGAATGATAACTGCACGATCACCTATAACGGTGTAACATCCAAGATCGACGTAGAGAAGGAAAACATTCCATATAAGGAGCGCCCCTATTGGGAATGTGCAGACGGCTCTACTATTACGCCAGGTTCAGTAGTTATTGCAGATAACCTCAATGGTGAGGATCACTCATGGATATATATCGGCGAGTTCAATAACCGTAACGAAGTTATCGCATACCTTAAGAAGATCGGAGTAAACGAGAGCTACATCAACAGCAATACTGTCGGCGACGGCAGCGGTGACGGTGGAACACACTGGAGGATTGAATCTAACGGCTCTCAGGGTTGCGTTATCAATAACCGCACAGACGGTAAGCAGGCAACGGCTCTGAATATGTTTGCATTCCGTGTATCCAAGACAGACGTGGAATTTTCTGTAACAAAGCTCGATAAGGACACTCAGATGGTCATCGGCAAGAGTCCTGTTGACAATTCCTCTGCTTTATACGGCGTATACAAGGATAAGGAGTGCAAAAACAAGGTCGGTGAGATCACTATCGGCGAAAAGGGAAAAGGAACTATCAAGCTCCCAAGCGGCACCTACTACGCAAAGGAGATAAAGGCTCCGACCGGATATGACCTTGATACTACTGTATATACACTCAAGTCAGGTCAGACTATTGACGTGCTCGAAGACAGAACCACAGGAAGAATCGTGATCAATAAAACTGCTGAAGACGGTATCGTTGGTGACAGAGAATTCAAGGTAACTGGTTCCGATGGCAGGTCATTTACAGCAAAGACCAATTCTTCCGGAAAAGCTGAAGTTTCAGGACTGTTTCTGTATGACATGAAAACAGGCAAGCCCATAACCTACAATGTATCTGAGGTCAATGTCGATACTCGATACATTGTCCCGAAGGCAAAGGATATAACCATTACCGAGGGAAATGCTGATCTCACAGTAGCTGTTGACTTTGAAAACGACCTTAAAAAGGGCAATATCAAGATCAACAAGCAGTCAGAGGATAATCAGAACGGCGACAGGACCTTCACGGTTACAGGCGGCGGTCAGACTTATACTCTGACAACTGCCAATGACGGTACGGCTATCCTTGCAAGTATTCCCGTTTATGACAGCAGCAACCAGCCCATCACCTATACTATCAGCGAGAAGGACGTTCCCGTGAGATATGTTGTTCCTGCTGATCAGACCGCTACCCTTACAGCAGACGCTACAGTCGATGTAAAGTTCGAGAATAAGCTGAAGAAGTTCACAGCTGAGATCACTAAGAAGGACAGCGAGAACATCACCGCACAGGGCGATGCTACTCTTGCAGGTGCAACCTACGGACTTTATCATGACGGCGAGAGGATAGCTACCTACACTACTGATGAGAACGGACACTTCGTTACAGATGAGTTCGTATGCGGCAACTACACTCTTCAGGAGCTTACTCCCTCACAGGGTTATCAGCTCAATGACGAGATCTACAAGGTAGGTGCAGAGCCTCAGAACTATAAGGTAGAGGTCAATCCTATCGCTCTTGACGTTACAGAGGATGTAGTAAAGGGCAAGGTATCGATCATTAAGCACAGCGATGACGGTACAACAGGAATCGAGACTCCCGAGGACGGTGCTGAGTTTGAGATTTACCTCAAGAATGCAGGCAGCTATGAGGACGCAAAGGAAACTGAACGTGACTATCTCATTACAGATGAAAACGGCTTTGCAGAGACAAAGGAACTCCCTTACGGAACATACACTGTTCACCAGACTACAGGCTGGAAGAACACAGAATTCGTTGAGGACTTCGACGTTATCGTAGACGAAAACGGTAAGACCTATCCATATATCATCAACGATGCTGTTATCACAGCAAACATCAGAATCGTGAAGAAGGATGCTGAGACCGGCAAGGTTATCCCTGTATCCGGCATCGGCTTCAAGGTTTGGAGCGTTGACAATGAGAAGTACATTTCTCAGACAGTCAACTATCCTTCCGAGGAAACTATCGACACATTCTATACAAACGAAACAGGCACCCTTATGCTCCCCGGTGAGCTTGCATACGGCAATTATGAGCTCCATGAAGTAAAGGCTCCCACAGGATACTTCCTCAATGCAGAGCCTGTACCTTTCACAGTTGACGGAACAGAAAAGACTGTTGAGGTCGAGAAGTTCGATACTGCTCAGAAAGGCAGGATCTCAGTAAGCAAGCGTGGCGAGATCTTCAAGACAGTACAGGCTATCGGTCCTGCTATCCATACAAATGAAGACGGCGAAACAGAAACAGCAGGCTTTACAACCTATACACCTGTTTTCGAGGAAGGCGGACTTGGCGGTGCTGAGTTCGAGGTCATAGCAGCCGAGGATATTTACACAGCAGACGGAACACTCAGAGCATCTGCCGGTGAGGTAGTTGCTGACATTATCACAGACAAGGACGGAAATGCTTCAACTGAGCCTCTCTACCTCGGCAAGTATGTTGTCAAGGAGAAAACTGCTCCCTATGGCTATGTACTGAATGATGAGGCAAAGGAAGTTGAACTCACCTACGCAGGACAGGAGGTTTCTATCACAGACGCTGTTAATAACACATTCAACAACGATTATCAGAGAGTAAAGATCAGCCTTGCCAAGTTCATGGAGCATGACGAGCTCTTCGATATCGGCGAAAACGATGAGTACAAGAAGGTAACATTCGGACTCTATGCAGCCGAAGACATCACTGCTGCTGACGGTACAGTTATCCCCGAGGACGGCTTTATCGCTCAGGTATCGCTTGGCGAGGATATGACAGCTGATTTTACAGAAAAGCTTCCGTTCTCACGCTACTATGTTCAGGAGATTGCAACCGATGAGTACTATATGCTTAATGGCGAGAAGTATCTTGTAAACTTCCAGTACATGGGACAGGAAATGTCTACTGTCAACATCGACTGCGGAACATTCATCAATGACATCAAGCGTGGATCAGTAAGCGGTAAGAAGGTCAACGAAAATGGTGAGCCCCTCGAAAACGCTCTCTTCGGTCTGTTCAAGGCTGACGAGACTGAGTTCACAGCAGAGAACGCATACCTTACAGACGAGTCCGACGAGGATGGAAACTTCGGTTTCACAGATATTCCTTTCGGTGAGTACATCGTCAAGGAGATCGCAGCACCTACCGGATATATCCTTTCTGACGAGCTGTATCCTGTTGTAATCACTGAGAACGGCGATGTTGTGGAGATAACTGCGGAGAATAAGGCGATAACTGTATCTATCAGCAAGGAAGACCTCTACGGAAACGAGCTGATAGGTGCATCTATGCAGCTTATTGATGAAAACGGCGAGATCGTAGACGAATGGACATCTGACGGCGAGAATCACATCATCACAAACATTCCTGCTGGCGGCTATACACTCAAGGAAGTTGCAGCTCCCGACGGATATGTTATTGCAACTGATATCAGCTTCACAATCGACGAGTACGGAAACGTTACTGTTGATGGCGTTGAGGCTAATGCCTTCACAGATGACGGAATCCCTTGTGTAACTATGGTAGATGACACAACTATCGTCAAGATCAGCAAGCAGGATATGACAACAGGTACAGAGCTTCCCAGTGCTACACTTCAGGTCCTCGACAAGGACGGAAATATCGTCGAGGAATGGGTATCCGGCACAGAGCCTCACTATATCGAGGCAAAACTCATCGCAGGCGAAACTTACACACTCCGTGAGATCACAGCACCTGACGGTTATAATACCGCTGAGGACATCGAGTTTACTGTCAATGCAGACGGAAGCGTTACCGAGGTAACTATGAAGGACGAAGCTGTTATTGTAACAACACCTAATGTTGCCACAGGCGATACAGGCAAGAATCCTCTCGGATATATCATGTTGATCGCAGGTCTCGTACTGCTCACAGTATCCATATTTGCAAGAAAGAAAAATGAAGAGCCTGCTGACGATTACGCAGAGCTCTGTCCCGATTTCATTGAAGGAGAAAATGAATGAAAAAGAAGACTATTCTTCGCGCTCTGGCGGTTGCTTCGGCAGCCGCCCTCCTTTTAGGAGGCGCATATCTGCTCACCAAAGACGATTTCAGACAGAAGCTCAAAGAGACTGAAATGAAGCCATATATGCCGACTCCGACAATTCTGGCGGCGCTTGATGAGGCATCTGAGCCTGAGACATCAACTACAACAGCAACAGCAATAACGACATCGATCGTAACCAAGGGCGAAATATCTTCGACAACAAAATCTGAGACTACAACAGCTACTCCCGAATTACCATCAGAAGTAAAGGAACAGCTCATTGACACAGCGCAGTCTTTGAATAACGCATATCCCGATGCAATTGGCTGGCTGTATATTCCCGATACTGTTATAAACTATCCTGTTATGCAGTCAGACGATAACTTTTACTATCTCGACCACGCATATGACGGCAGTCCACTGAAAGCAGGCTCTGTATATCTGGACTGCAGGTGCGAAGGACGATTTCAGAATCCTATAAACATCGTTTATGCACACAACATGAAGAACGGCTCCATGTTCGCACAGGTGACTAACTTCAAGAATGACAGCTATTTCGAGAGCCACAAGTACGGCTGGCTTGCTACTCCTGAGACAGTATACAGGATCGACTTTTTCTCCTGTGCTATTGCAGACTGGCATGACAGCCTGTATGAGGGAGATACTCCCGTGGCTGAGTGGGTGCCGCATATCTGCGATAAATCGGTAGTCGGCAGAGAGATAACCTATTCAGATGATGACAGGTTTATATCGCTATCAACTTGTAGTTATGAATTTCAGAACGCACGAACTATCCTGACAGGAAAGCTCGTGGAGACAAAGGAGGTATAAATATATATGAGAAAACTGAAAACCAAGCTCGTATGTGCTGTAACGGCTTTTATGGCAATGCTGAACTTTACGGCAATGAATGCTTATGCCGCAGGTGATGTTGCGAGTGCCGTTGAAAGTACATGGACATCGGCGAAAGACCAGATACAAAGCGTAGTCAATAACGTTGTATTCCCTGTGATTGACGTTATACTCGGTGTTCTGCTCTTCGTCAAGATCGCTACAGCGTATTTGGAGTGTGCGCCTGTTAAGGCAGATTATTGATTTTGAGTTTGGCAACTCAACAGGAAAAAGGTTCGCTACCTGTTATCAATCGGCTTACCTGAGAGGGAAACCTCATAGGGGAAAATAGCATACCGATAAAGCCATAAGTTGAATAGCTGTCAATTCACGACTGAATGGCAAGATAAAACAGATTGTATGAGGATAAAGACCATACTGTTTGAACCGCAGTCCGAGTGGTCGACGTAGGGACTATGACGAAAGACAGTTAGTAACGTCATATTGTGTATCTGCAATGATTTACTCTAGCATATGCAGGAGGACCTTATACACAACGCAATTATGTATATTTTAAAGGACGGAAACGGTATCCGACAACAATCTTTAGCTATCAATAGTTTGCACAACAGGGATTGCCTAAACCGAAATGCCAGAAATGGCTATGTATAATGCCATTAGGTGATAAATTTCAAGGGTTTCCCGAGAAAGATGATACTGAATATTCGGCAAGGCAACGGAGTTCCCATAGTAGTCTGAGACGTTAACGACGTTCACATGGCGAAGGGGAACAGCTTGTTGACTTAATAAATTAGAATGGAAGGTGTGAGATACACTATGAGAAATCCTATCAAAATATTAAGTAGTTTAGAAAGCCACAGCAGTAATTTAAACTATACCTTTGAACGGCTGTATAGAAATCTGTATAACAGAGAGATGTTTCTGTTAGCATATCAGAATATATATGCCTCTGAGGGTAACATGACAAAAGGTGTTGATGGAAAAACCATTGACGGTATGAGTTTGAAAAGAATTGACGAACTCATAAACAAGCTTAAAGATGAAAGCTATCAGCCTAATCCTTCAAGGAGAACATATATCCCTAAAAAGAACAGTAATAAGCAAAGACCTTTGGGAATACCGTCATTTGACGATAAGCTTGTGCAAGAGGTTGTGAGAATGATTTTGGAGGCTATATATGAAAACAGCTTTGAAAGAACATCTCACGGTTTTAGACCTGACAGAAGTTGTCATACTGCACTTAACCAAATACAGGTATGTTTTACAGGGACTAAATGGTTCATAGAGGGCGATATTAAAGGCTTTTTCGATAATATCGACCACAGCACTATGATAGACATTCTCTCCTTGAGAATAAAGGACGAAAGGTTCCTGAGACTTATCAGAAAATTTCTTAATGCAGGTTATTTGGAAGATTGGACATATCATAAAACTTACAGCGGCACGCCGCAGGGCGGCATCATCAGCCCGATACTGGCAAATATATATTTAGACCGCTTTGATAAATATATGAATGATATGAAGAAAGCTTTTGACAAAGGAAGAAAACGCAAAACCAATCCCCAAACAACAGTATACGAAAGAAGACGGAAAAAGCTTATACAGCAGCTTGATAATGCAAGTTCTCAGGCTGAAAGAGATGAAATAATCAAGCAGATAAAGGCAATAGAGCATGAACGATTTAGCGTTCCATATACCGACCCTTTTGATGATAATTTTAAAAGGATACAGTACACAAGATATGCGGATGACTTTCTGATAGGAGTAATCGGCAGTAAAGAGGACGCAAAGAACGTTAAAGCACAAATCGGAGAATATCTGAGAAATGTACTAAAACTCGAATTGTCCGAAGAAAAAACCTTGATTACTCACTCGAAAAAGAAAGCACATTTCTTAGGGTACAATATTTATGTTAGGCATACTAATTCGATTAAAAGAAATAGATATGGCTATTTGAAACGCAATCAAAGCGGTGTTGTAGCTCTTGAAGTGCCAATGGAAACTGTAAAAGCCAAACTGCTGCATTATGGTGCTATGAAAATTGAGGTCGATGTCTATGGCAAGGAGGTATGGAGAGCAAAATCAAGATACTTTCTGAAAGATAACGATGACCTTGAAATCATAGAACAATACAACAGCGAGATAAGAGGAATACGGAATTATTATTCTATTGCAAATAATTCTGCGATTCTTAACTCATTTGGATACATTATGTGTCAGAGTTTGTTCAAAACCTATGCAACAAAATATCGCTGTTCAATGAAACAAGCTATGGATAAGTTCAGGATAGGCTCGGAATTTGGAATTAAGTACAAAACAAAGGACGGAAAAGAGCGAATAAGATTTTTCTATCATGAAGTGTGTTTGTCAAGTAGAAAGTGCATAAAAGGGGCTCGAAAAAGTGCATAGCCCTG
>CALEPT010000038.1 GCA_937910385.1 uncultured Ruminococcus sp.
CTATGACGGCGGCGAGTGCAAGGTCATTCCGTTTGATAAGATTGAAGCGTTTTATAATGAGTATCTGAAATAATCACACATGAAGGAAACAGCGATGACAACAGAAGAATTTCTTGCCTACATGAACAGCGGCAAACAGGTCACGGCAGAGTGCAGTGTTCATCAGACGATGCACAAGTTAAGTCAAGATGCTATTCGTATCACAATGGAGATCAACAGCCGCTACCATACACCTGATGAGATCAATGCGCTGATGAGTGAGCTTGTGGGCGAGCCTGTGGAGGTCGGGCTGTTTCCTCCGTTTTATACCGACTGCGGAAAGAATATTCATCTCGGCAAGGGCGTGTTCATCAATGCAGGCTGTAAGTTTCAGGACCAGGGCGGAATCTGGATAGGTGACGGTGCGCTGATCGGTCACAACACGGTGCTTGCAACGCTGAATCACGGGCTTTTGCCCGAAGAACGCCACGACCTGATACCAAAGCCCATTCACATCGGCAAAAATGTCTGGATAGGCTCAAATTCCACTATCCTTTCGGGTGTCACAATCGGCGATAATGCAGTCATCGGTGCGTGTTCGGTGGTGACTAAGGATATTCCCGAAAATATGATAGCCGTCGGCAGTCCTGCGAGGGTGGTGAGGAGTATTTATGATATGCCAAAGTCTGCTGATGTGCTTTGAACAGAAAATGTGACCATAAATTATATATGAGAGGTTAGGATATTATGAGTAAAAGAATACTTGTAATCTCGTCAAGTCTCCGAAAAAACGCCAACTCTGAGCAGCTTGCTTTATCATTTGCAGAAGGAGCAAGGGCGGCAGGACACGATGCAGAGGTTATCTCCCTGCGGGATAAGGAGATCAAATTCTGCATCGGCTGCTTTGTCTGTCAAAAGACGAAGCGCTGCTTTATGCATGATGATGCAGATGCGATTCGTGAGAAAATGCTTCATGCGGATGTACTTGTCTTTGCTACACCGATCTACTACTACGAAATGAGCGGTGCGCTGAAAACAATGCTTGACAGAGCAAATCCGCTGTTTCCTTCGGATTATCAGTTTCGTGAGGTCTATGCACTTGCAGCAGCAGCGGAAGATGAGAAATATGTCCCGCAAAAGGCATTTTCCGGCATTGAGGGCTGGGTAGACTGCTTTGAAAAAGCAAGATTAGCTGGCACTTTGTTCTGCGGTGGTGTGACAGATATGGGCG
>CALEPT010000039.1 GCA_937910385.1 uncultured Ruminococcus sp.
GCAGTCCCGTGTCCGCTCACGGTTAGGAGTGTTATGGGGCGATAGTGGCTGATGATTTGTATTATTAAAATATATAAAAATAAATACATATCCCCCTACAGAGTAATCGAATTTTACCGCCCCATCTGCCCTTGGAGACTCTGATTCACTCATAAATTATACATCTTGTATAATCCGCCTAATAGAGGCTGTGATTTGGCAAACATCATGGTGATTCTCACAGAAGCAGTTTCAGAACAAAAGTTTCATTTCCCTCTTGACAAAAGAGATAGAGTGTGCTATAATATATTTACGCTAACAGTCCGTTAGTTGAAATACATCACTTTATAGAAAGGAGCTGTTCCATATGGCAATCCGGCAGGAAACGCTGAAAAAGCTGGAGCGAATGAAAGAATACATAGACGATTTCGCCCTGAACAACATGGGACAGCCGCCCAGCACCAGAGAACTTGGTGCCGCATTTGATATGGCGAATGTCAGTGCTTATCATCTGCTGCAGAAAATGGCGCAGCTCGGAATGATCCAGTATGAGCATGGCGAGATTCGCACAGATGTGATCGACAAGTATCGGAATGAGCTTGTGTCGGTCGGCACACTATGCTCGACTCTGCCTGCGGGATGCCCTGATATGGTCGATGATGCCTATGTGGAGGAATATTTCCCGATTCCAGCAGCATTGGTGCGAGGTATGAGCGGCAAGTTCTATATGATGAAGATCAGCGGCGAGTCGATGATAGATGCCGGTGTTGATGACGGTGATTATGTCATATTCCGAGAGGACAACACCGCACGATTGGGAGATATCATAGTAGCATTCGTTGAGGGCAGAGGCAATACGCTGAAACGTCTGAGCAAGAAAAATGGAAAACGGTATCTCTTAGCTGAAAATGAAAACTGGACAGAGGATGAGCGCGATTTCGGTACGGATTTTGCAGTTCGTGGTGTGGCTATCAAGGTGATGAAGGATTTGTGATATATAGCTTTCACATTTACGGGAGGTGATGCTCTGATTCTTTCTTGTGATAAATTATCTTCTCATGCTGCTTGCGATATAATGCGCAAGATTTCTATGGCATACCGATAGAATCTGTTCGATTCTTAAATTCTCGAATCCAACCAGTCTGGCAATGGAAGCCATCGACTTTCTCTCCCACAGATACATATACAGAATGTCTCTTTTGGTCTGTGGCAGTCTGCTCAGGCTTTCCTCTATTGCATTTCTGTCAAACGGGAATTTTGTGCCGGAATAATCGTGTACACGCTGAAGATACTCTGTCGGCTGAAACGCAGCCGACTCCAGCGCATCAAAAACCTTGTGATACACGACCTGATTCGGGTAATACTTGTAATCAGCGAATATGTCAATTCCCCTGCGGTAAAAATGCTCCAGTATCGCTGCCGCACAGCCTGCACTGCGGCTCTGACCGTATTCGCACTGACAGATAATATCGTATGCCGCCTTCTGCTTTTTGAAAATATACTCAGCAAGCTCCGCAGCTTCCGGAAAGAAGCTGTCGTAGGTATATTCCTTTTCCGGCAGATAATCGAGGTCAAGGTCATCTACTTCGCAATAGAAAACATCATTGCAAGCATCACCGTAATCGACGCGGGAATAGTCTTTGTCAATATGCTTCAGCGCCGGGTCACAAAAGCTGATAACGGCGGTATTCTTCGGAAACTTGCCGTCATCGATAATAGATTCGATTGCTTTCCTTGAATATACGGATACGGTCATAAAAGCCTCCTCACATCAATCAAAATGCCAATGTAACCTGCGCATCCTGCGGTTGCTTCTTTGATAGCCTTCACAGAATTTTTGAAACCACTCATCAAACTCATCTATCGTGATTTCAAGACTATCATCTGTTCCGGCATGATGCGGCAGCGGTATAAACAGGACACCATTACCGAAAAATCCTCCTCTGTGCGCTGTATAATCATGTGAAGAAATCGTATAGATGAGTGCGTGCGTAAACAGAATACAAGTATTCCATTCACATGATTTAAGACCGACCGGCGTTTTGCAATGCAGCATTGTATCAATACGATTCAGATAGCATACAATTCTGAGATCTTCACGGTCCATATCGAATAATCCGATATATTGTCCGAAATAAGTCCAAACATCTTTGTAATATGACTTGAATACATCAATATCGAAATCTGCATCATGCATTAATTCCCAGCAAAGCTGCTCTGATTTGTGCAGTAAATCTTTTCGCTGATTGATGCGTTCAGCGTCACGCTCAAACTGTGCATGGATATACGCCCGTGTAATGACTGCAAAATCTCCCCAGAACTCACGAATGACCAGCCTATCCTGAATTCCATATCCTGCTTCCTTCTGAGAAGAAGTCATCATGAAACGCTTGCCCGTCTCATAGAACGAATTGAATAGCAAAATCAGCTCGTCCTGTGTCGTTTCCTTGCCTGCAAGCTCCTGAATATCATCTACAAGAAGAACATCTGCCTGCAAATACTTCTCACGAAACTGCTCTGCTGTACCGCCGTTTTGAAGAATAATCACCAACGAAGTCTGCATTTCTGCCGTTGTGGTGAGAATAACATGAAGCTCTGGCGAATTCTGCTCAATCGCATTCTTTACAGCATAGAGCAGATGCATCTTGCCGGTTGCTGTGCCGCCGAATATCGCTAACGGCTTTGAATCGGCGTTCTGGGCAAACTGCTTTGCTTTCTCAAATGCCGTGTGGTTTGCATCGGTTACTACAAAGCTGTCGAATGTGTATCCGTTGCCTGTTTTGATGACGGGCATGGTTTGACCTCCTATCAGTTGTTCTTTAATGTGTAGACAGGATGCCCTGACCCATATCCCTGATATACCTGATTACCTTTAATGGTGTAAACGGGATGACCGCCACCATAGCCATTAAAAACTTGACTTCCTTTTATAGTGTATACCGGATGTCCTGTACCATAGCCCTGATACACTTGATTGCCTTTAAGTGTGTAGATGGGGTGTCCGGTGCCATACCCTTGATAGATCTGATTTCCTTTGATCGTATAAACCGGGTGACCAGTTCCATAGCCTTCGTATATTCTCATAATATACCTCCGATCCTTGAAAGCAATCATTAGACTGAACAGTGCATCTGACATATAGGTGAAAAACATTAATCCTGTAATATATCAGGCGGTATGCTCAGAGCGTCATCTCTCAATGGAAGCGTATTCGTGTAATAATCGAGCATTTCTGAGAAATATGCTTTTAGCGGAAGTGTAGCGCCCGAATGCTTTCCACCTTCGATTCTGCGAAAGCGTGAATTGCCAAGCAGCTTCTCCGTAAATGCGTGATCGCCGAGCACCTCATCATCATCTCCAACAATGCAGCTCACATTGGCAGAGTCTATCTTTGCCAATTCACCGAAAAGCTTCACAAGCGGACGAGTTATATATTTAGACAGTATATTCAGAAGAAATGGTGTCAGGCACGGATTGACAAGCATTGCCGGCAGGTCATAACGTGCAGACAGTACAGCCGCATAGAATCCTCCCAGACTTGTGCCAACGATCATATCCGCTTTGTACTGCACACGCAGCATATTGAGAGTACCGATAATGTTGCTTGGCTCCTCACTGTCATAATCAATAGATGGTGAAATGATGTTTTCACATCCAATCTCATGCAGTGCTGTGTAAGCACTGTTTTTCGGACTGCCGTGATAGCCGTGGATATTGAGAATCGTACAGCCTTTGTAATCAGGATTTGGGAAATGATCATATACTCGCATAGCATACCTCCGTTTCGTGCAGAGCATCTATATGATGACGTATTTCACTCGCTTATCATACCTAAAAGCCCTTCTTCTGAAATATCGTTATCATTGTCCAGATAGAAATGCCCATTGGTACAATAGAGATATAAGATACGATCCAATTTGAATGCTGAGCATTGGTTATCGGTACTGTTATTTCTGATTTCCTGTGCCCATTCCCACATATATAACGCTACAAACTCATCGAGATACAGCTTGCAGCTTTTACGAATACCGTACCCACTCGGGAAATACATTCTGTCCATATGATTGCTGCGATATTTTGCAATGACCTTATCAGCGTCATCTTTCTCGGGATCAAATATTCCATTATCGCATCTCATTAATTCTGCTGCAACTACACGTTTAATATGTAAATCAGGCTTTGCAAGCCAGATCGCTCCGCATTCTTTTAACCAGTTATAACATACAGCCGGACCAACTTCACTTAGGTTTACATACAGAACCCGAAGCTTGTGGAGATATGCTTTTAGTTCATCTGCCGTTTGGGGTTCTGTCAGCAAATATTCAAAGCTCAGATCAGTTCCTCCAATTTTACCGTCTACCAGAAAACGAGCACACTGATATACTCCAGTAAGGTAATTCTCCCACTTGCTATCATTTTTTATCGTATTGGGATATCGACTGATGACTGTCTGTTTCAAAGCAAGTGCATCAGTATAATTCTCAAGTGTTCTCTTCGGGTCATACCCCGAAAGAACATCACTCAGAATCTTAAGGGCGTTTTGGAGAGCATCCAGACAGTCGCAAATTCCACGGAACTTTTGCAGAAAAAAATTCCCGAAATAAAGCAGGTAATGTTCTTACCCGGGAACAGAATTCAGAAAAAACTCGAAAAAATTTTTGCCGAATGCGGTATAGCTTTTAAAAT
>CALEPT010000040.1 GCA_937910385.1 uncultured Ruminococcus sp.
CCCCCTGCCGTAGAATGGCGGGTCTTGGCTATCCACGGATAAACCTTTCCTGAGGGAAGATGTCCACCCTCTCCGGGTTTTGCTCCCTGAGCCATTTTTATCTGTATTTCCTTCGCGGAAACAAGATACTCACTTGTAACACCGAATCGTCCCGAAGCCACCTGTTTTATAGCTGAGCAGCGGTCGGATTTGAGCCTTTCGGGACTTTCTCCGCCTTCTCCCGAATTGGACTTTCCTCCAATCCTGTTCATTGCTATAGCCATGCATTCATGAGCTTCCTGCGAAATAGAACCATAAGACATCGCGCCGGTCTTGAATCGGTGACAGATGCTCTCGACGCTTTCCACTTCTTCTATCGGGATACCGCCGTTCTCATCAAATTTAAAATCAAGCAGACTCCTGAGCGTGAGCGTATTATCCTCTCTGCTGAGGCATTCAGAGTACTTTTTGTATGTCTCATAGCTGCCCGTGCGTGCAGCTTCCTGTAAAAGATGTATCGTTTCGGGAGTATAGAGGTGATCACTCTTTCCGCTTCTGAGCTTGTGGCTTCCCGAGCTGCCGATACCCCTTGTGACAGAGAGTCCGAGCGGATCGAATGCCGCATTGTGGAGCTCCTCCGTGCGGTCGCTGATATCGGTAAGCGTTATTCCGCCTATCCTGCTGACCGTGCCGCCGAAATACTTGTCGATGACCTCCCTTGAGATACCCACTGCCTCAAAGAGCTTCGAACCCTGGTAGGACTGTATGGTGGAAATTCCCATTTTAGAGGCTATCTTGATAATGCCGTGAAGTATCGCGCTGTTGTAGTCGTCCTCTGCGGCATAGAAGTCCTTGTCGAGCATACCCGTGTCGATGAGGTCTCGTATGGTCTCCTGTGCAAGGTACGGGTTCACCGCGCAAGCTCCGTAGCCGAGCAGCGCCGCGAAGTGGTGGACCTCTCTCGGCTCGGCACTTTCAAGTATCATAGCCACGGCAGTCCTCTTCTTTGTAGAGACAAGATGCTGCTGAAGTGCGGCTACCGCAAGCAGAGACGGTATCGGAGCATGGAACTCATCAACGTCGCGGTCGGACAGAATGAGGATATTAGCGCCGTCCCGATAAGCCTTATCCGCTTCAATAAACAGGCGCTCTATCGCCTTTTCAAGCGGAGTACCTATGTAATAGGTTATCGGGATAACTGCCGTTTTGAGTCCCTTGACGTTCATGCTCTTGATCTTGAGCATATCCGTTTCAGTGAGGATAGGATTTTCTATTTTCAGCACGCGGCAGTTCTCTGGCTTTTCTTCAAGGATATTTCCGTCCTCGCCGATGTACATACTCGTATCGGTGACTATCTCCTCTCGGATGGCGTCAAAAGGAGGATTTGTAACCTGTGCGAAAAGCTGGCGGAAATAATTAAAAAGCGGTATACTCTTTTTGTCAAGCGGCGGGAGCGGTATATCCGAGCCCATTGAAGCTATCGGCTCGGAGCCTTTTTCTGCCATGGAAAGTATGCTGCTGCGGATATCCTCATAGGAATAGCCGAACGCCTTCCAGAGCTTTTCAAGCTCGCCGTGAGTATAGGTCTTGACATTCTTATTAGGAATATGCAGGTCGTGCAGACGCACGAGATTGGAGTCGAGCCACTCGCCATAGGGCTGACGCTCCGCGTAGGTGCTCTTGATCTCCTCATCGTCGATGAGCCTGCCCTGCTTTGTGTCCGCGAGAAGCATCCTTCCGGGACGCAGTCTGTCCTTCTTTATTATCTTCTCGGGAGGAATGTCTATGCAGCCTGTTTCGGACGAAAGAATGAGAAAACCGTCGCTTGTAATGCAGTATCGCGAGGGACGCAGACCGTTTCTGTCGAGTACAGCTCCCATGACGTCGCCATCGGAGAAGATTATCGACGCAGGACCGTCCCACGGCTCCATCATCGTCGCATAGTACTGGTAAAAATCGTACTTTGCCTTAGATATTGTGCGGTTGTTTTTCCACGGCTCGGGAATGGTTATCATGACTGCCAAGGGCAGAGGCATTCCCGACATCACCATGAACTCGAGCGCATTGTCAAGTCTCGCGGAGTCCGAACCGTTGACATTTATCGCGGGGAGCACCTTGAACATATCGTTTTTGAGCGCCTCGCACGACATGGTCTCCTCGCGTGCAAGCATTTTATCAGCATTTCCCGTTATCGTGTTTATCTCACCATTGTGGACGATGAGTCTGTTCGGATGAGCCTTCTGCCAACTCGGATTTGTGTTGGTCGAAAAGCGCGAATGAACCATCGCTATCGCCGAGGTAAAATCTTCATGCTGAAGGTCGCAGTAGAATTTGCGCAGCTCGTCTACGAGGAACATTCCCTTGTAGACCACAGTCCTGCTCGAAAGTGAGCATACGTATGTATTCTCGTCGGACTGCTCGAAAACTCTTCTTGCAACGAAAAGTCTGCGGTCGAACTCAAGTCCCTTCTCGCAGCCCTCGGGTCTCTTTACAAACCCCTGTACTATATGAGGCATACTGTCAAGCGCCTTCTGTCCGAGAACAGTCGGAGCAGATGGAACTTCACGCCATCCAATAAGCTCCATGTCGTTTTTATTAAGGATAATCTCAAAGAGTTTTTTTGCCTGATTGCGTTTGAGCTCGTTCTGGGGAAAAAAGAACATTCCGACACCGAAGTCACCTTCGCCGCCGATATCAAAGCCGAGCTCTGAGGTCTCTTTCCTGAAAAATTCATAAGGCATCTGAACGAGTATTCCTACACCGTCGCCTGTTTTTCCCTCGGCATCCTTTCCTGCGCGGTGCTCGAGCTTTTCAACTATTTTAAGAGCATTCTCGACTACCTCGCGGGAACGCTTTCCCTTTATATTTACTACCGCGCCGATACCGCAGTTATCGTGCTCAAAGCGCGGGTTGTAAAGTCCCTGCTGAGCATACGGTTCCTCCGTTCTGAAATTATCCATACTGTGTCACGCCTTTCCGGTGCCGCTCGCCATTGAACGGCTCCTCATAATAAAAAAGGCGCTCATGGCAGACAAATAGTCTGTCACGAACGTCCTTGTTCTTAAATATATTAGCACTTTACGTCTCAAATGTCAAGAGGTATGTTCGGATTTGTGCATTTTGACTAATCGCCTTCTGTTCGTCATTATAAAAATGTCTACACTTCCAAAGTCCGTTATCAATGTACGTCCTCAACATCCCTTTCCGCACTTGGAGAATAGAACGCTCCTCGAGTTTTTGCGTACTCACAAGGTTATAGCCTTGGTTGAGGTCGTCAGTCATATTCAATAGCTCCATAAATTATCTCTGCTCGCGATCTCTCAGCCTTTCCGAACGCGGACAGCAGCACGCTCGCACTACAAAAAGCTGTCAGCAAAGCAATATATCTTCTCATAATATGATCTCCTTAAAATTTCTCATAAATATAGTATCATTTCCGCGGCAGATTGCTGCACGAGGTAAAAATTTCCCATAAAGTGCACAAAGCACAGTGCTTCTTATTGTGCATTATGCAATTCGCAAAAGTTTGTTTGTTCAAACTTGTTAAAAACTATTCTATTCGACGAATTTGAAAAAACCTCTTGACAAAATCCGATTTTGGGTATATACTGTCATTGTAAACAGCAAGGGAGCTGCAGACAACAAGTCTGTAGTTCCCTCTTTTTTTGGACCGAAGCTCTTCGGTTCGGGTAATAAGCGCTTAATTCCATACACAATGGGGTGTATGATGTCTTCGGGCATCGTACACCCTCTTTGTTTTTGCTGTATTTTTTCAAGGAGGTATATTTATGGAAACTGAAACAATTTTACAGCAGGCTCTTGACGGTGCTAACAGTACTGTCTTCGGCGTATGGTTTCTTATAGGCGCTGCTCTTGTATTTTTTATGCAGGCAGGCTTTGCAATGGTAGAAACAGGTTTTACACGCGCAAAAAATGCAGGCAATATCATTATGAAAAACCTCATGGACTTCTGTATCGGTACAGTTGTCTTCATTCTTATCGGCTTCGGACTCCTCTTCGGCGAGGACTTAGTCGGTATAATAGGTCAGCCCGGCTTCGATATCTTCACTTCCTACGGAAGCTTTGACTGGTCAAATTTCGTATTCAACCTCGTATTCTGCGCAACAACTGCTACTATCGTTTCCGGTGCTATGGCAGAAAGAACAAAGTTCCTTTCATATTGCGTTTACTCAGCTATAATCAGCGCTGTCGTTTATCCTATCGAAGCGCACTGGGGCTGGGGCGGAGGCTGGCTCGCTCAGTGGGGCTTCCACGACTTCGCAGGTTCGGCTCACATACATATGGTAGGTGGTATCGCAGCTCTCGTAGGCGCAGCTATCCTCGGACCGAGAATAGGAAAATTTGCTAAAACAAAAGAAGGCGACACAAAAGTAAACGCTATCCCCGGACATAACCTTACTATCGGCGCACTCGGCTGCTTTATCCTTTGGTTCGGCTGGTACGGCTTCAACGGTGCCGCCTGTACCTCAGTCGATCAGCTCGGCTCGGTATTCGTAACAACAACTATTGCTCCCGCTATCGCAACAGTTACTTGTATGATATTCACATGGCTCAAATACGGCAAACCCGATGTTTCAATGTGTCTGAACGCTTCACTGGCAGGTCTGGTAGCTATTACAGCTCCCTGCGATGTAACGGACGCGCTCGGTGCTTCAATAATCGGTATAGTTGCAGGGCTTCTGGTATGCTTCGGCGTGTGGTTCCTTGATTACAAGCTCCATGTTGATGACCCCGTAGGTGCAGTTGCAGTGCATATGTTTAACGGCATCTGGGGAACTATCGCTGTAGGACTTTTCGCTAATCCCGATGTTCCAGGTTATTCTCTCGCAGATCAGAACGGTGATCAGCTTGCAGGACTTTTCTACGGCGGCGGATTTGCTCTTCTCGGCAGACAGCTAACAGGCTTTGTATGTATAGCAGCTTTCACAGCTATCGCTATGGCGTTTGTATTCTTCCTGATTAAAAAGACTATCGGACTCAGAGCTTCCGAACAGGAAGAGATCATCGGTCTTGACATCACAGAACACGGTCTCGTCTCATCTTATGCCGACTTTGCTCCTTCCATGAACGACGCTTCAATGCTCGGATACACAAAGGACGACGCAAAGAGCGTGAAAAAGGCAGAAAATTCACCTGTTGCAAAAGTACCGGTTGAAAAGGCTGTCGAGGTCGAAAGCTATGTTGCTCCCTCGATCGGTGGTGCTCCCAAGATGACAAAGATAGTCGTTATCTTCAAGCAGCAGAAGCTACAGTCATTTATAGAGGCTATGGAAGCAATAGACGTAAAGGGAATTACGGTCACTAACGTAATGGGCTGCGGAATGCAGAACGGTCAGCGCAACTATTATCGAGGCACTACCGTTGAAATGAATCTTCTCCCCAAGGTAAAAGCTGAAATTGCAGTATGTGCAGTTCCCGTCGAAAAGGTCATCGACGCTGCAAAGGCTGCTCTTTATACAGGAAATTACGGCGACGGAAAGATGTTCATTTACGACATCGAGAACGTCATCAAGATCCGTACAGGCGAGGAGGGCTACGACGCTCTTCAGGATATGGATAAGGATTAATTCCTCTTTCCTCAGCGTGCCGCACAGCTTGACTGCTGTGCGGTATGACTGCGATTTCGGCAATAAGCTACAGCAAGGAGAAAAGAAATGTCAGCAAAGTACATTTTTGTAACAGGCGGAGTCGTTTCGGGACTCGGCAAGGGTATCACAGCAGCTTCACTCGGCAGACTTCTCAAACAGCGCGGTTACAAGGTCACGATACAGAAGTTCGACCCCTATATCAATGTTGACCCCGGCACTATGTCCCCCTATCAGCACGGCGAAGTGTTCGTCACCGACGACGGAGCAGAAACTGACCTTGACCTCGGGCACTACGAGCGGTTCGTTGACGAGAATCTTTCCATCAACTCCAACATCACCACGGGAAGGATATATCGTAACGTCATCAACAAAGAGCGCCGCGGAGACTACCTCGGCGGTACAGTACAGGTAATTCCGCATATCACCAACGAGATAAAGGATAAGGTCTACAGTATTGCAAAGGACACGGGCGCAGACGTAGTTATAACTGAGATAGGCGGAACGGTCGGCGATATTGAGTCCACCCCCTTCCTCGAAGCTATACGTCAGGTCGGTACAGAACAGGGCAGGAGCAATGTAGCGTACATACACGTCACGCTCGTGCCCTACATCGCGGGATCTGAGGAGCTAAAATCAAAGCCGACTCAGCACTCCACTAAAGAGCTGCTCTCGATAGGCATTCAGCCCGATATCATAGTCTGCCGCAGCGAAAAGCGTATTCCCGATGATATGCGTGCAAAGATAGCACTGTTCTGCAATATCCGCCCCGAGGACGTTATTCAGAATCTCACAGCGCCGTCACTTTACGAGGTCCCGCTCTGGCTTGAGGATGAGGGTCTTGCTAAGTCAGTCTGCCACCACCTCGGTCTTGAGGACAGAACACCCGATCTTGAGGAGTGGACGGCTATGGTGCGGCGTGCCGAAAACGCTCACAAAAATGTAACTATTGCTTTAGTAGGAAAATATGTAGAGCTGCATGACGCTTATCTTTCAGTCGCAGAGGCGCTCCGCCACGGAGGTATCGTCAATGATGCAGCCGTCAATATAGAATGGATAGACTCAGAAAACATCACACGTGAGAACGCTCCCGATGTTTTCAAAAATTGCAGTGGAATAATCGTCCCGGGAGGCTTCGGTCACAGAGGAATTGAGGGCATGATAGAGTCTATCCGATACGCAAGGGAAAACAAAGTCCCGTTCTTAGGTATCTGCCTCGGAATGCAGATGTCCGTTGTGGAATTTGCAAGAAATGTACTCGGTCTGAGCGCGGCAAACTCCAGCGAGTTCGGCAGCACGCCTGACCCCGTTATAGACATCATGGAGGATCAGAAAACAGTTTCGGAAAAGGGCGGCACAATGAGGCTCGGTCTTTATCCGTGCAAGCTTGCGGATGACTCGCTCTGTCGCAGCATTTACGGCGAGGAGCTGATTTACGAGCGTCACCGCCACCGCTGGGAGTTTAACAACGCCTACCGCGCCGCCGTCACAAAGGGCGGCATGAGGATAGCGGGTCTCTCGCCGGATGAAAAGCTCGTTGAGATAGTGGAGCTTCCCGACCATCCGTGGTTCGTGGGAGTACAGTTCCACCCCGAGTTCAAATCACGCCCGAATAAGCCGCAGAAGCTCTTTGCGGACTTTATACGTGCTTCGCTCGAAGCAGAATAATTTTACGGAGGTATTATTTATGGAAAAGGTAACAGAATTTTTCGGCTCGATGGTATTCGACGACAGGATAATGAAGGCTACGCTTTCAGAAAAGGTTTACAAAAGCCTGAAAAGAACTATCGACAGGGGTACTCCCCTTGATATATCCGTTGCAAACGCAGTTGCCGCAGCAATGAAGGACTGGGCGGTTGAAAAGGGCGCTACACACTACACCCACTGGTTCCAGCCCATGACAGGTGTTACAGCAGAGAAGCACGACAGCTTTATCTCCCCCGCTCCCGACGGCAGAGTCATCATGGAGTTTTCGGGGAAGGAGCTCGTAAAGGGCGAGCCCGATGCTTCATCATTCCCCTCGGGCGGACTCCGTGCTACCTTCGAGGCAAGAGGCTACACTGCATGGGATCCCACCTCCTACGCCTTCATCAAGGACGGTACGCTCTATATCCCCACAGCATTCTGCTCTTATACAGGCGAAGCACTCGATAAAAAGGTACCGCTCCTTCGGTCAATGGAAGCGCTCAACAGACAGGCTCTGAGAGTACTGAAGCTCTTCGGCAATGACGCGGTAAGAAGCGTAAAGACCTCGGTAGGACCCGAACAGGAATATTTCCTCGTTGACAGAGAGCTCTGGAAGAAGAGAAAGGATCTCATCATGACAGGCAGAACTCTCTTCGGTGCGCTCCCGCCTAAAGGACAGGAAATGGAGGATCACTACTTCGGCTCTATCAAGCCCAGAGTTGCCGAGTACATGGCAGACCTTGACAATGAGCTGTGGAAGCTCGGTATCCTCGCAAAAACCAAGCACAACGAAGTAGCTCCGGCACAGCACGAGCTTGCTCCCATATACAAGACAACAAATATCGCCGCCGACCATAACCAGCTCACAATGGAGGTAATGCAGAAGGTCGCACTCCGTCACGGACTCGTTTGCCTGCTGCACGAAAAGCCCTTTGCAGGCGTAAACGGCTCGGGCAAGCACAACAACTGGTCTATCTCGACCGATACGGGCGTAAATCTGCTTTCACCCGGCGAGACTCCTCACGAGAATGCGCAGTTCCTGCTGTTCCTCGCGGCAGTCATCAAGGCTGTTGATGATTATCAGGATCTGCTGAGACTTTCTGTTGCGACAGCAGGCAACGACCACCGTCTCGGTGCAAACGAAGCTCCCCCCGCAGTAATTTCCATATTCCTCGGCGACGAGCTTACTGCAGTCCTCGAGGCTATCGAGAACGATACCCCTTACGGCGGCACGGCAAAGGAGAAGATGCAGCTCGGCGTTGACGTTCTTCCCCAGTTCAGCAAGGACACGACCGACAGAAACAGAACGTCTCCGTTTGCATTTACAGGCAACAAGTTCGAGTTCCGTATGCTCGGTTCTTCTAACAGCATTTCATGCGCAAATATTCACCTGAATGCAGCCGTTGCTGAAGTCCTGAAGCAGTTCGCAGACGAGCTTGAGGGCGCAGATGACTTTAACGCAGCTCTCCACGAGCTTATAAAGAGAACTATCAAGGATCATAAGAGGATCATCTTCAACGGCAACGGCTACGATGAAGCATGGATCGCTGAGGCTGAAAAGAGAGGTTTGCTGAATCTCAAGACTACCGCAGACGCTATGCCTAAAATATGCGACAAGAAGAATGTCGATATGCTCACCTCACATGGTATCTTCACCGAAGCGGAAATTTTCTCACGCCGTGATATAATGCTCGATAACTACATCAAGCAAGTGAACATCGAAGCTCTTACGATGATAGATATGTCGCGCAAGGAAATACTCCCTGCCATCGCCAAGTTTGCAGCGGACACGGCTTCTGACGTTTCCGTAAAGAAGAGCGTTGCTTCAGTTGAGTGCAGCTACGAAACGCGCATTATTGAGAAACTCTCCGAGCTTGTTGATGAGCTTGACCTTGCAACTACCGAGCTGGAGGGAGCAGTAAATGAGCTCAAGGATATCGACGTTATAGTTACTGCTTCTGAATTCGTCCGCGATACTATTCTTCCCGCTATGGATAAGCTCAGAGAATCAGCCGACAAGGCAGAAGCCCTCACGGCAGAATCATACTGGCCGTTCCCTGCTTATGACAAGCTCCTCTTCGGAGTTTGATAAAATCAAGCCATTAATATACCTTTTTGCCTCCCCTTTCGGGGAGGTATTTTTTGAAGGAGTACTGCACGGAGCTGACTGCCACGTTACCCCGTCCAAAGGGAGATACCTCTCTTTTGAATCCCATTCCACGCTGCCGCTCGCGGAAATAAATATGTGTCATTAAGTAAGGGCGCACAATAGTGCGCCCTTACTACAAAATTATTATCTTTCGCTTATGAGCTCGTTGTATGTCTCGATATAGAGGTCTGCCGAAGCCGACCAGCTGTAGTCGCACTCCATAGCACGCTTCACGAGAGCCTTCCACTCATTCTTATCACCGTAATCACGGCAGGCACGGTTCACCGCATCAAGCATATCGCCTGCATTATAGGTCTTGAACGTAAAACCGTTACCATTATCGCCTCCGTTATCGCGAACTGAATCGCGCAGTCCGCCTGTTTCACGAACTATAGGTACAGTTCCATAGCGCATGGCTATCATCTGAGCAAGTCCGCACGGCTCGCTCTGCGAAGGCATGAGGAACATATCCGAGCCCGCATATATCCTGTGAGAAAGCTCGGGAATAAATCCGAGCGTCACCGAAACTCTGTTCGGATACCTCGCCGCCATTTCCCGGAAGAAGTCCTCGTATATCTTTTCACCGCTTCCGAGGACTGCAAAACGTATGCCATTATGCACCATTTCCTCAAAAACACAGCGGATCAGATCAATTCCCTTATGATTGACAAACCGCGTAACTATACCGATGACAGGTCCGTCACCTTGCTCAAGACCAAGCTCTTCGCACAAAATTTTCTTGCACTCTGATTTGCCACCGGGAGATTTTGCGGAAAAATGCATTGGTGTGTCCGCATCATTTTCGGGATCATAAAGAGATGTATCTATTCCGTTGAGTATGCCTCTGAGCTTATACTGCTTTGTTACGAGTATCCTGTCGAGCCCGTGAGCATACCACGGGTCAAGTATTTCCCACGCATAGCTCGGGCTTACAGTCGTGATTCGGTCGGAGGTCTCGATAGCGCCCTTCATCATGTTGATGTAACCGTCGTATTCAAGAAGATTTGCGTTGTACATAGGTATGCCCATTACCTCGCCGAGTATTTCCTTTCCGTACTTTCCCTGATACTCTATGTTGTGTATCGTGAAGACATTGCGGATATCGCTGTAGCCCTGCTGATATTTATAATATACATTGTAATAAACAGGTATAAGAGCGGTCTGCCAGTCGTTGCAGTTTATGATATCGGGAGTAAAGTCGATATATCTGAGCATTTCGAGAACCGCTCTGTCGAAGAAAACGAATCTCTCACAGTCGTCGTAAAAGCCGTACATACCATCTCTGGCGAAATAGTACTCATTATCAATGAAGTAATAGGTTATCCCGCCGCGCTCAGCCGTAAATATCCCGCAATACTGCTTACGCCATGATACATCTACCGTTATATTGGTAACAAAGGTCATTTCGTCACGCAGCTCCGGCTTTATAGACTTGTAAAGCGGAATGACGATACGGCAGTCATGTCCCTTATCGGATATTGCCTTAGGCAGCGAGCCAACTACATCGGCAAGTCCTCCCGAAGCTGCATATGGTACTGCCTCGCTGGCAGCAAACAAAATTTTCATCTTAGATCACCGCCGTTATATCTTGCCGTCTTTGCCGATATAAAGCGGATACGTCTCCGAACCCGTCAGCACCTTTTCGTTGCTTATCTCAACGTTCTTATCAGTTATTACCGAGGAAATGCTGCAATTTGCGCCGACCTTAGTACCCTGAAGCAGAACGCAATTGCGAATAACCGAGCCTTTTCCTACCTTTACGCCTCTGAACAGGATAGAGTTCTCTACTGTTCCCTCCACAATGCAGCCGTCTGCAATAAGTGAATTCTTTATACTCGACTCCAGACCGTACTTAACGGGACCATTGTCTCCGATCTTAGTGTAAACGGGCATATTTTCCCTGAAAAGAGCTTTTCTCTTTTCTGTATCGAGAAGCATCTGATTCGCAAGATAGTAGTTCTGAACGCTGTCAATGCGCGTGAAGAACTCCTTGTGCTCATAGCCCATTATCTTGTATTCGTCCTTTTTGCCCTGCAAAATCTCGCGTGTGAAGCTTGACTGATTCCTGCTTGCCGCGTCGAATACTATCTTCTTGAGGAAGTCGCGGCTTATGATGAACATCTCAAGCCACATACTGCACTCGCCGGATATCTGGGGATCAACAAGAACATCCTTAAGGTGATTGTTATCATCAAATTCAAGAATAGTAGCACAGCTGTTTTTCTCGCTGTCATAAAATCCCTTACTGTAAATAAGGGTTATATCTGCTCCCGAATCCATATGCTGATTGAGCACAGGATTGAAGTCTATTGTAGTTACCACATCACAGTTTGCCATAATGACATACTTTGCGGTAGAGTGTTCGACGAAGCTCCAGATATTATTAAGAGCGTCGAGTCTGCCCTTGTAGATACCGCCGGTCTGGCTGTACGGGGGCAGCAGATGAAGTCCGCCCTTTTTACGTGAAAGATCCCAATCACGTCCGGAACCGAGATGGTCGAGAAGAGAGCCGTAATTTGACTTTGTGATTACTCCGACCTCTGAAACGCTGGAATTTACCATGCTCGAAAGCGGAAAGTCGATAAGGCGATAACGTCCGCCGAAGGGGATCGAACCCATAGTGCGCTGCTTAGTAAGCTCGCTCACATAGGAATCGTGCATACTTGCAAAGATCAATCCTAACAGATTATAATTAACACTCATACTAAAACTCCTCCACTCAGATACTTTCGCCAATTATCTGCTTAGGCTCAACGACCCTGTTTTCGGAAACAGTCACATTATTACCTACTACTGCGATACCCCAGTCATCTCTGTTTTCGATAGTTTCGGGGCTTGCTCCGATATGTGCGCCGCTTTCGATAATGCTGTCGCTTCCGACAATGGCATACTCTACAACAGCACCGGACTTTATCACTGTTCCGGGCATAACTATACTGTAATTTACCGTAGCCCCCTCTTCGACCGTAACGCCCGAGAACACAATGGAAAAATCAACGGTTCCGTCGATCTCGCTGCCCTCGGATATCATGGAGTTCTCAATATTTGCATTGTCGCCGATATACTGAGGCGGCATATTGTTGTTGCGGGAATATATCTTCCAGCTCGGGTCATAGAGGTCAAGAGGAACGCTCGGGCTGAGCAGATCCATGTTAGCCTCCCAGAGAGAATCGAGAGTTCCTACGTCCTTCCAGTAGCCCTCGAACTCATATGCAAACAGACGCTGCTTGTCGCGCAGCATTGATGTAATGATATCCTTTCCGAAGTCCTTCGACCAAGGCTCACCCTTATCGCGCTTTGCGTTTGCATCGTTCTCGTTTTCGATGAGGTACTTGCGCAGCTTATCCCAGCTGAATACATATATACCCATAGAGGCGAGGGTAGATTTGGGCTCCTTTGGCTTTTCAACGAAGTCAGTAACCTGATTCTGCTCGTCGCATATCATTATACCGAACCGCGAAGCCTCAGCTCTCGGAACGTCGATGACAGATATAGTGCAGTCAGCATTGTTTGCGATATGGAAATCCACCATCTTGGAGTAATCCATTTTATAGATATGATCACCGCCAAGGACGATCACATACTTTGGATCATAGCGCTCGATAAAGCGGATATTCTGGTAGATAGCGTTTGCAGTACCCTCGTACCATGAAGCTCCGGACTGAGTCTCATAAGGAGGAAGAACATGAACTCCTCCGTTCATTTTATCAAGATCCCATGGCTGACCGTTGCCTATATACTCATTGAGCACAAGCGGCTGGTACTGTGTAAGGACGCCGACTGTATCTATACCCGAATTAGTGCAGTTTGAAAGCGGGAAATCAATAAGGCGATACTTGCCGCCATACGGAACGGCAGGCTTTGCAACATTTTTTGTCAGAGCATAGAGTCTGCTGCCCTGACCGCCTGCAAGAAGCATTGCAACGCATTTTTTCTTAGTATACATAGTAATCCTCCTGAAAGTGTTTGTATTGTAATGTTATTCAGCTTTTACAGTGCGCTTTTTTCTTGTAGAGGTGCTTGTTTTTTTCGGAGCAGCCTCCGTCTTTGCAGTTCTCCTTTTCACGGGAGCATATTTCAGATAAATTACCGAAAGCGGAGCAAGCGTCATCGAAATGCTGTCGTCAAAGCCGTGCATACCGATACTGTCGCTCTTGAAGGTCTTTTCGGTAATGCCAGAACCTCCGAATTCCTCAGCGTCCGAACTGAATACGAGCTTGTATCTGCCCTTGTACGGCACGCCTATGCGGTAGTCGCGGCGCTCAACGGGAACGAAGTTGCATACAGCTATTATCTCGTCTCCGCTGTCATCTATTCGCCTGAACGCTATAACACTCTGTTTGTAATCGTCGTTGGATATCCAGCTGAAGCCGCTCCACGAGTCATCGTTCTCCCAGAGAGGAGAATTCTCAACATAAAATTTATTGAGCTTTTCGGAAAATTTAAGCAGGTTCCTGTGAGACTCGAAGTCCATTAGATTCCAGTCGAGCTGAGACTTGTAGTCCCATTCCTTCATCTGACCGAACTCCTGTCCCATAAAGAGAAGCTTCTTTCCGGGGTGAGCGGTCATATAAGCGAGGAAAGCGCGGTAAGAAGCGAACTTCTGGTCGTACTCCCCCGGCATTTTGTTTATCATCGAGCACTTTCCGTGAACAACCTCGTCGTGTGAGATAGGCAGGATATAATTTTCGGAAAATGCATAGAAAAACGAGAATGTGAGCTTATCATGGTTGAATGCGCGGTATATCGGGTCGAGCGACATATAGCTGAGCATATCGTTCATCCAGCCCATGTTCCACTTGAAGTTAAAGCCAAGTCCGCCTATATCCGTGGGCTTCGTAACAAGAGGCCATGCCGTTGATTCCTCTGCTATCATTAGAGCATCGGGGTGCTTTAAGAAAACAGCCTCATTGAGGTTTTTAAGGAACTGCACTGCCTCAAGGTTTTCATTGCCTCCGTAGACATTTGCAGCCCATTCACCATCACGCCTGTCGTAGTCGAGGTAGAGCATTGACGCCACCGCGTCCACGCGCAGACCATCAACGTGGAATTCATCGAACCAGTAATTTGCACTGGAAATAAGGAACGAGCATACCTCTGCCCTGCCATAGTCAAATACTCTTGTTCCCCACGCTTTATGCTCTTTCTTGCGGTCATCGGAATACTCATAGCAGCAGGTCCCGTCGAACTCGTAAAGTCCGGATTCGTCCTTCGGAAAATGCGCAGGCACCCAATCAAGGATAACGCCTATCCCTGCATTGTGGAACAGGTCTATCATCTTACGGAAATCATCAGGAGTTCCATAGCGCGAGGTAGGTGCAAAATAGCCTGTTACCTGATATCCCCATGAGCCGTCGAAGGGATATTCTGTAAGCGGCATGAACTCAACATGAGTATATGACATCTTCTTCAGATATGGGATTATCTCATTTGCAAAAGTGATATAATCAAGGAAAATCTCCTCACCGTAATTCTTCCACGAGCTGAGGTGTACCTCGTATACATTCACCGGACTCTTATAAATTACCCGTTTTTTCTTTTCTTCGTACCATGAGCTGTCGCTCCATTCAAAACTGCTCTCATATATTTTGGAAGCAGTCCCCGGACGAGTCTCATAATGTGCAGCATATGGATCAGCTTTCATGAGAATACGTCCGTCGCGGGTCTCAATGCTGTACTTGTAAGCGTCAAACTGACCGAGCTTTCCGATCTCAGCCTCCCATACACCGTCGGCGATAAGATTCATAGGATCACGGCTTCTGTCCCAGTCGTTGAAATCGCCCACGACCGAAACGCTCACAGCATTAGGAGCCCAAACTCTGAACGTAAATATCTTGCTTCTTCCTTTTTTCTTAGAATGAACGCCAAAAAACTTATAGGCTTCATAATTCTTTCCCTGGTAAAACAGATACAGCGGAAAATCATTTGGATTCTTATTGTTAGACATAATTCAGCCTCCTTTGCTAATAACATTGTATCATTATCGGGAGAATTATTCAAGCTTTTTTGTAAAAAGGGTCAAATTTTCAGACGTTATGCTAATTCTCAAGGCAAAATTTAGTGCATTTTGACATGTTTTTTCTTGCATTTTCTCCTTTTCCTTTGCCAAAATGCACACAAAAGCATACTAACGAAATGTCTTTGTCACCTTTATCCCTATGACTGTAATATCATCTGTGCGGACTGTAGGTCTGAACAGCTCAGACTTTGCACATATCTCATCAACTATATGCTTGATGTCATCGCCTCCGAGCAGAAGCTCCTTTATGAAGCGGTATTCATTTTCATTTATCCCGTCCGAGAACATTATTACGATGTCGCCCTCTTCAAAATCATAGCTCTTGGAGAATGTATCCGACTGTTCATATATCCCTATCGGAAAGGTTGCGGAAGATACCTTCATAACACTTCCGCGATGGCGTATGAGTGTGGCAGTAGCTCCTGATTTTATTATGGTAAGTCCGCAATCATCAAGATCTACTCTAACTGCATCAAGTGTAGCGAAGGTCTCCTCGCGCGATTTTGTAAGCATCACCGAATTTATCATTTTTATTGCCGATGTATGCTCTACTCCGCTGCTTATCAGCTTGCGGAACATTCTGACGACCATATTTGATTCAAATGCCGCTTTTTTACCGCTGCCCATGCCGTCGGAGAGTATCACATAGCTAACTCCCATTCCGTCGTTGAACACAAGCGAGGTATCACCATTTTCCTTACAGCCCTCTGCACACATCGAGGCTCCGTATATCTCAAGACGGTAATCAGGGCTTTCAAATAAGCGTATGCGTATTTCCTTCCCGGAGTTTATAGGCTCGGCACATTCAAGAGGAAGCCGAAGCTCGTCCGAGATAAGGTCGCATATCCTTGTACACCCCTTAGGTGCTTCGCTGTAGGAAAAATACAGCTCTATCAGAAGTCTGTTGCACGAATTATAATAAGCGATCACTCCGTTTGGCGCGAATCCGAATTTTTCAAGCTTGCGGCGAACCGTCTTGCTTATCGGCTCGGAGTAGC
>CALEPT010000041.1 GCA_937910385.1 uncultured Ruminococcus sp.
GGCTAATATTATTGCTATTGTGTGGGACTTCGACAAAACCTTGATTGACGGATATATGGAAGATCCTATACTGGAAGATTACGGTCTCAACCCGCATGATTTCTGGACAGAAGTAAACAGTCTGCCTAAAAAGTATCTTGATGAGCAAGGCGTTAAAGTCAATCCTGATACGGTATACCTGAATCAGTTTATCAGATACGCCAAAAACGGAAAGTTTGCAGGACTGAATAACGAAAAACTCAGAGCTTACGGCGCTAAAATGAAATTCTATCCCGGCGTTCCCAAGATATTCGCCGAAACAAAAGCATTAATCGAAGATAATCCGATATATCAGGAATATGACATAAAGGTTGAGCATTATATTGTAAGTACAGGGCTAACTGAAATAATCAGAGGGTCAGCCGTAAAAGATTATGTTTCAAATATATGGGGATGTGAATTTATTGAAATTCAAGATGAAAACGGCGATTCAATTATAGGAGAAATAGGGTACACTATTGACAATACCACAAAAACAAGAGCGTTGTTTGAAATAAACAAAGGTTCATGGAAAGCTGACGGTATCGAAGTGAATACTACCTTACCTGAACAATTCAGGCGCGTACATTTTATAAACATGGTGTATGTAGCTGATGATCCAAGTGATATACCGACTTTTTCTGTTGTAAACAGAAATGGGGGCGCAACATTTGCCATATATCCTGCCGGTGATTATAAGGCTATGGAACAGGTCGAAAAGATGAGACAGGACGGGCGTATAAATATGTTTGCTGAAGCAGATTATTCTAAGGAGAAAACAGCATACATGTGGTTATGTAACAAGATTAAAGAATTTGCTGAAGGGATCCGTGCCGAAGAAAAGGAGAAAATATTGGTAAACGCAGGTAAAAGCCTGCCTAAACATTTGATATAAGCCGATCGCCGAATCTGGTGAAGTAAGAGAACTGGCAGAGGGTGACACTCTGTCGGGTAACATTTCAATATTCAACACACCATAAGACACCATGAAACACCGTCAAGAATAAATATTGAACTTTATGCATGGATGATATATAATCTGCCGTACAGAAGCGCACAGCAAGTGTTATTCATGGAGGGCAACGTATGGCGACTGTGTTTGATTTTGTGGAGGGAAATGAAATGCCAAAAGCAGTTGATATAGCTGATTTTATGGTATATCTAATGACAGACAGTTATGATGATATAACAAATATGAAATTAAATAAATTGTTATATTATGCACAGGGACATTATCTGAAAAAATACGGTAAACCGCTATTTGAAGAAAAGATACTCGCGTGGAAACATGGACCAGTAGTAAGGGAAGTATATGAAGAATATAAACGAGTTGAGGATAAGCCAATAAACAGATATGACACAAACAGAGCAAAAGTAATGGACTCTGATATAAAAGCATTTATACTGGATATTGCAGGAGAATATGGGAAGTATACAGCATCAGCATTGAGAAATATGACGCATAAACCAAAATCGCCCTGGGCAGTAACTGAAAATAATGCAGAAATAAAGCGGGAAATCATAAAGGAATATTTTGATAAGAATGAAAAGGAAATTGAGCCGTTTATGATAGAGTATACGGATGCTGACTTCATCGGATATAGAGACAGCGATGGTGTTCTTGTGCTGCCTGAAGAGTGGAACGATGAAGCGATATGAAATATGGTGGGCATAAGATAGTTAACGTCATTGGAGGATAAGCATATGGTGACTGTTTTTGATGTAGCTAATTTTATTTTGAAAAGTCGACAAGACACAACAGCATGGCAGCTTCAAAAATTATGCTATTATTCTAAGGCATGGGGACTTGTATTAATCAATAATGGCATATTTGACGAACCTTTTGAAGCATGGGCAAATGGTCCTGTTTGCCGCACATTGTATTACAAACATAAAGGGCGTCATTCCATTCCAAGGGACTTTTTAACCCCATATAGCAAGTATTCTTTAGCTGAAGAAGAAGAATCTTTAGTAGAAGCCGTTCTTGAACAATACGGGAAAATGACAGGGGAAGAATTAAAAGAACTATCTCATTCAGAAATTCCGTGGAAAATTACCAGAGGAGAACTTCCTGATGACGTTAAATGTAATAAGCGGATAGAGGATAGTATCATAAAAGAATATTATTCTCATCAATATGATGATTTAGAAAAGATTGATAATATCATGTTGACGCGCATAGCTGACAAACGATTATCAGGAGATTACGAGACTGTTTCATTCGAGGAAATGATGAGTCGGTTTGGTATTACTGCAGAGGATTTAGATGATGTCGAAGCGGAATTTGAAGTTGAACCAATTGTTTTCTGACAACGTAGAATTTACAAAAGATGTTGAAGGAGATCTGGCTAAATTTGATGGTTCTTCTTTATTCCAAATAATTAAAGTTATCAATAAGGTAGCAGAAAATCCTAAACCCTACAATGAAGGGGGATATGGCATGCCGCTTCGCAACAGTAATTATAGTAAATTGGCAAATTATTGTAAAATTAAAATAAAAAAGCCGAATGTAAGAATTATTTACAAAGTAAAGAAAGATAATGATAAAATGGTGATCATTATAGTAGCAGCCAGAGCAGATGATTATGTGTACAAAGAAGCTGATAAACGAATAAGAAAATTTGATGGTATTTTACAGCCATAAAATTTACAGATATTCTCAAATATTTTTACTGGACAATTCCCGCAGGCTCCGCGGGATTATCCGGCAGAACAGAATGAAACCCCTTATGTAAATCACTTCATCCTCTGATAAGGAAAGAGGGTGAACTTAATGAAATTACCGAATAGATACGGATCCGTTACAAAGTTGTCTGGAAACAGGCGCAGACCGTGGATAATAAAAGAGGGCATATCCGGAAAACAGAAGGTTATCGGATACGCCGAAACTAAGGGTGCGGCTTTGGCTATTTTAGCGAGTTATAACCAAAACCCTTGGGATATCAAAACGGACAAGATCACGCTTAAAGAACTCTATGAACTCTGGTTGGAAAAGCGCGCGGTTAAACTGGGAAAGTCTAACCAAGCCGTTCTTAAATCAGCATACAAGCATTGCTCCAGATTGTCAAGCATGAAATACATCGAGATCAAATCGTATCACATGCAGGACACAATAGACGAATGCGGGCGCGGCGCTTCCACGCAGGCTACAATAAAAAGTCTGTGGGTACATCTGGATAAATTCGCCTTAGAGCTTGATATAGTTCAGAAACGTTATTCGGATATACTGACTTCAGAGACACCTCCGGAAACGACTAAGGAGATCTTTACAGATAAAGAAGTCAACAGGCTCTGGGAGAATAAAAACCTGCCTTGGGTTGATTCTGTATTATTCTTACTGTATACAGGGTTTAGGATTTCAGAGATGATAAATCTCAAAATTGAGAAAGTCGACCTTGAAGAACAGACTATGACCGGCGGTACAAAAACCGCAGCGGGTAAGAACAGGATCGTGCCTATTCACTCAAAGATACTGGATATAGTAAAAAAACGCTATAGCCAGTCAAAAGGCGGCTATCTATTTGAGCATGAAGGCAAGCGTTTAAAGGACGGCGCATATAGAAAGATTTGGAGTAACATCATGGACACTTTGAAAATGAATCATACTCCACATGAATGCCGTCATACATTCAGATCCAGATTGGATTCAGCCGGTGCGAATAAGGTATGCATTGACAGGATAATGGGACACAAATCCAGAGATACAGGGGAAAGAGTCTATACACATAAAAATATAGATGAGTTAAAATTGAATATTGAAAAAATAACGAAATAGTAACAAAAACGGCGGAAAACGTTGATTTTCCGCCAGTGCAATTTTAAGATTCCCTAAATTTTTACTATTTTTCAACATTGAAAATACGCGATTTTCAATATTCATAACACCGTGTGATACCGTGAAAACACGTCAATTAGTAACAAATTAATAGCAAATTAAGCGAAAATTAAGTGAAAATTAATAAGAATTTTTTACAGTTTTTATCTATTGGATGAAGTGATTTACTGGACAATACAGGTAAAAAGTATCACTGAATTGTAGTACTTTTTACCTGTACTTTTTACCTGTATTTTATTTCCTATCTCACCACCAAAACTGATTCTCCGTTCCATCCCACGTCCGATCCTAATGATTTCTCATAATCTTCCAGCGAAATGTACGTCTTACCGTTGTGGCTGAATCCTTCGTAATTTTTACCGTTTACTTTTACGCCCGGCATTTTTATGATAGGCTTCGCGCCTTCGTTTGTTACTTCAAATCCGGCGTTTTCAAATACCCTTGGCGACATGAAATTCCGTTCTTCTTTTACAATGGTATCCGCACTGTAATCGTCTCCGAATATATTGATAAGCTTGCTTTCAATCACTTCATCATCACTCCCATGCTTAGCCAGATAGCCCTTTACATCTACCAGCCAGAAATACTTAGCAGCGTTGCAGAACGTATCCTTATGTGCCTTGCTGCAATTCTTATTCGTGTTGTATGAGTCTTTGATATAGACCATATCATCGTCATTGTCTTTATAATACGCCAGCACGAAGTGCCCGCTGGTTGTCCATATAGATGAACCCATGCAGGCGATTACCCAGTTGCCGTCATGCAGTTCTGTCAGCACCTTAGTGCGTAAGTAGTACTGATTCGTAGCATGATAATTATTGGACGTATTCATCTGTTTTACGGATATACCGTAAACTTCCCCTTGCGGCTCAAAATATGAGTAATACGTCCCCTGATTGGTTGCCTTGTATCCATGTGCCAGCGACCATGCGCAGGTATTCTCCGGCGTGATCTCCTGCCCGGTCAGAGTAGATATGACCATAGCCATGCACGAAGGACCACAGCCGGAATTTCCGATATTTGCGATCTCACGCCCGACTTTGTCATTGTTTCCTGTGGCGTATCTGATATTTGCCCATTTCGGATCTGTCTGCATATACAGGATTGGCTCAATCATTTTGTTGCCTCGCTTTCGGATCCGTTCTCGGCACTTCGTATCTCATAGCCCTTTGAGAATCAGATAACCCCGCTGTGGTCGGGTCTGTTACTATCCCCATGATCGCAAGCAGACCAAATACAGCGTTTACGACCGCAAGCAGTTTGTTTCCCAGATCTCCCAGATCCAGTTCAATGCCAAATACCGACACAACAACCTGTATCAGCAGCAGTAGCGCAGGTATAAAAGCTACCCAGAATGTTTTGTTTCTCAGTCTTACTTTCCAATTGATGTTCATAAATACTCTCCTTCCTCTTTCGCTCCGTCTGTGTCGTATTCTATGTCCAGACTCAGGCACTTTTCAAAAAGAGCTTCGCAGATGTCATTGCCGCCAAGAGCTGTATATGGCTCATACAGGTATTTAATGTTTTTAAGAGCGTTCGTGCCTATCTTTCCCTTTTTGACATAGTGTGTGCACTCTTTATACAGGCAGTCATGCAAAAGCGACCTCGTAGCCCTAAGAAGCATATCGTACTGCATATTTTCAGTCTCTTCTTTCTGTTTCATTTTGTCCACGACTGTCTTTAGAGCAGTTGCCAGCGTGCCTATTATCAGACCTAAAACAGTAGTTATGATCGTGTTTATAATCAGTTCTACCCACATTTGTTTTCGCGTGTCCTTTCTTTGTATTTACAGCTCAGCCTGAATTTCAGCGGCATGATTTATCTTTTTAATTACAGGCAGTTCGTCCGCTTCTTCGGCTGATATGTGCTGCATCAATAGATTGAATAGTTCATTTATCGCTTCACTCTGTATAGAGATTATCGTATTCAATTTTTCAACGGTTTCGACCGTATTAATGTTCTTAAGCATATGCTTTTCCTGCTGATGTGTGAGTCAGTACCATCAATTCATATAATCTTTTCGTCAACGCTTCGCTGTCTGTATGCTTCAGCATTCCCAGATAACTCACGAATGTTTCGGTTACTCTTTTAAGAGATAATCTGAAGTATCGGAATCTCATCCTGACTCCCCGTAAACTCCTTTTCATTCGCAGCGTTGTTGATTTTCTAAGTGTCACACGCATACCCCTTATCTTATAGCCGACAAATTCTATTCCCTGGCTGACAGGACGTATGCATGTTTTGCGGTTAAGCTGCAATTCAAGCCTGACATTCAGAAAATCACCGATTGTTTGTTTCCAGCTGTGCAGCTGCTTTTTATCGTTGCTTAGAATAATCATATCATCCATGTATCTGATATATCTTTTAATCCCAAGTGTGCGCTTACAGAATTGATCTAACTCATTGAGATAAATATTAGCGAACATCTGGCTCAACAGGTTTCCGATCGGCATACCCACATCGAACAGTCTTTCTTTTATTGGAACATCACCCGGAGATTTTCCCACAGGAAGTCCGAACGGCGTATGTTTGCAGTCGATGATCCCGTATATTATTTCTAAAAGCCTGTTATCCTTTATCTTTTTCGCCAATATCTCCTTGAGTATCTTATGCGACACCCTGTAAAAATACTTGCTTATATCAAGCTTTAGATAATACCATTTGCCCGGCTTGCGGTTTACTTTCTCAGTCCAGCCTTTAAGCCTTTTCATAGCTCTAAGACCGCCCCTGCCCGGAATACAGCCGTATGAATCCTTTATGTATCCCTTTATAAGCATTGGGTTGATTATCCGGTATATAGCCCACTGCACAATGCGATGTTCAAAACCGATCGACATTATCATTCTCTTTTTAGGCTCCCGGATATAGAATATATGGTATTTATCTATCTCATATTTCCCGGATAATATCCTGTCTCTTAGCTCAGTGAGATTTGACCATACATCCGCGCCGTATTCCAGAATATCAGCGTTATACCGCCTGCCTTTTATGGAATCCTCATACGCGGCGTACAGATTTTCCATGGAAAATATTTTATCGAACACATTTTTGATCTTCATATTCTGCTTTTATTCATTCTACATTCATTCTACATAGTAGCATGCATAGCGGCTTTTACCGAATAATGTCAGTTACTTGCGGCTGTCATGCCTGTCTTTTAAACCGTGACCCTTTTAAAAGACACTGCCCGACCGGTGTATGTTTCAGTCACTTACTTTCCGTCCGGTGGTTTTTCTCTTTTGATAAGAGTGGAAACAAGCTCCTTTATCCCCTCGCTCTGGCAATTGTCCGTAAACAATATACTGATCCGGCATTGAGGGTAAAGCGGAGCGGAAACCGATGTTCGTGTTGACATTCGACCGAACGTTGTTCAAATTCACGTTGAACACGCCAGCATTAGCGCCAAAGAGCCAGTAGCCACCGCAAATCGGCAAACGCTCTCCTTCGACATTCCAGTAGTGATAATCGCCGCCATAATCGCCGTTAGGCTCATCCGGATAAATCAGCAGAGCTTTTGCCAGTTCAGGTACAGCGAGATCTGATTCAAGACCCATGGTTGAATAACTTCCACTGGCAGATCCAGTAGCTGCTGTAAGAGAAGAAGCCAGCCTGAAGGTTGAATCATAGTGGAGTGTGCCGCTTGTACCCGGCGCAACCAGTGTGCCGTCAGGCTTTATAGCTTTCCACGCGGAAGAGTCGGAAGCATTAGATACGCTGGAATCAAATATATTGGCGTTTGGTATGATCTGTATTTCACCTGCAACGATTCTCATGCCGCTGCACCATTCCCACACATTACCGTTAAGATCGCATATGCCGTCTGAATGGTGATTGTGGTTCCACGTAACGGGACCACTACCTGTTGCTGTTCTCTGTACTCTGCCGGAGCCGTCCTTAGCCATTGACGGAGTAGCCTTTTCCAGCGGATAATTTACATCCTGGCCATAATTGTTATTGCCGTGCGGCATGGTGTTGTTCTTACGGCTCCATAAAGCTATGGCGCTCCAGAGTGAATACGGCGTGTTTACCCAGCCTGTGCCCTTATTTCTGCAATAAGTAAGTGCCTGATCCGCGTTCAGGCTTGCGGCAGGATCTCTTAAAGGCAGGCTGTATGCTCTGTTGTCTCTAACAATGTTCTGGAATTTAGAGATGTAAACAGTGTCCTTTTCAGTATTATTGACGATAAACGCAGGGTGCACAGTTTCGCTGCCTCCGGTGATAACATCAGAGATATTGAACTTGTTTACAGCCACCATGATGGACGGCATACCCAGATCGTCAAAAAGCACAGTATTTGTTCCGCCTGTCATCGCCTCAACGCCGAATTTCATGTCATCAAAATTGCTCATTGTTTAATTCCTCCTTGCTTGCTTACGCTGCATTAACATTATTTCCAAGTGCCCAGAGATATATCGTGCACTTTTCTATATCGAAAGGTACTGCTTCCCTGACAGTTATATTCTCAGGGTTGTCAGGCGTATCACCCTTTTCCGGGTCATAATCCGGGTTAGGGATCTCACTTTCGGTATATTCTCTTGCCGGTATCTCAACCTGTGCCACGTATCTGAGACCGGCAGCTGTACCCATTACCAGCTCGCCGTCCCTGTCCGCGCATATATCAATGGTCACTTTTTCATCTTTTTCGCGGTTTTTAAGATTAACCGTGAGATCTTCATCGCCGAATGTTATCGACTTGCTTGTGTATGAATACTCGATGTGAGTACCCTCTGTCATGATTACTTCATTCATCTTCTGCTTTTCTCCATTCTTAAAAGTTTTTCGTTTGCTTCCTGAGTCCTTGCGGCTATTACTTCCGCATATTCTCTGTGTTCTTTGCTGTTTGGATTGCCTCCGAACTCGCGCATAATGCGCGATTCGTAGGTTTTCTGTTCATCAGATTTAGAAATGATAGTCATTATCTGCCACCCTGCACGAAGCACTTGATAGTTGCCGCTGTAGCGCTGCCTGTGTATTCAACCTTAAAGCCATTCAACATTTTGTCAGAAACGATAATGTCTCCTACAAAGCCGCCTGTGCTGCTTACAACATAAAAAGTCACGGAATAATCCGTTGTTGAGCGTGTCTGGCTGTTGCCGAAGGCAAGTGTTGTAATACTGTCGTTAAACGGATACGCTTCGGAATTGGTGAGCGAAGCAGTGAGAACAACTGTTTCATGAGCTTCAATCCTGTCCGTAACTCCGCGCATAACGTGCATTAACTCGCCTATGGCAACCTCATCAGCGCCCGCGGATTCTTCAAGTGTTTCGATCTGTGCCTGCATTCCGTGAACTGTCCTTGCTATTTCAGACGCAAGTCCGTCAGCGGAATGTGCTATTTCTTTTACCGTATTGAATTCCGGCACAGACACGCCCGGCAGATTCACTCCACCATAAGCCATATTCTTTTCCTTTCTCTATGGTATCAGTCACCATAGCCTACTGTATTAGTGATATGATATTGAGCCGTTATTGCGGCTGCAGGTACGTTCTTGCAGCGAAGTCTGAAGCTTCCCGCGCTCGATTCAGTTCCCAGAAATTCAGCCGCACTTGCGGTTAATGCGCTTGCCGGTGCTATATTAATATCCACAATATCCGTTGCCAGAAGTCCGGAAACGGTAAAATCCTTATAATACGGATAATCGGGGACAGACGAATCTGTCCCCCAACCGGTTGCAGGAATTGTAAGCGATGTAGCGCCGTGAATATCCTGCTTATCATCCAATATTGTTGTGAACCCGTCACGAATAGCAGCAACATAACCGCAAAGATAGGCAAAACTATATTCTTTTGGCAGTTTTATCGACATTGTTTTGCCTCCTTTGGCAAATAATATTATTCAGGATCCACAGGAATTCCAAGCAGGGCTTTTAACTCATTCTCAGTGTAGTCGCTGATGTCGCTGGCAGTGAGAATATCAGTACCGGCAATGCCGCTGTCAGTCAGATTACCGTTTGAATCAAGCCCTGCAATGTTTCCGTCGGTTGCACTTGAAACCTTGTCAGCCTTGCCGCTTAAGTCAATGAAGCCTGCCAGCTTATCAAAGAGATACGTAGCAGCTACTAAAACATAGTAATCCTCACTGGAGATGTCAGTTCCGTCTTCCACTTCTACTTCTGTATAGGTATAGTTCCCTTCAGAGCCGGAGCGGCTGTAATAGGTCGTACCTGCCTGTGCAGTGGTGTCTGTAGTCTCTTCATAGTATGCGGCTGTGCTCTCAACGACAACAATATTAGTGCCGGAAGGAATGACATCGCCGGACGCGCCGTCTACAAACCAAGCAGCCTTAGTGCTGTCAAGAGTCAGGTTACCGTTAAGGTTGTAGACCTTGCCCTCGTTTGCGGTGATCAGATAGCTGTTTGAAACGCTTTCAGCAGCCAGACTGCCACCCGGCTTATAAACGGTAGAGATCGCGGTGCTGATAGCTTCGGAAACATCAGTTTTCTTCGCGTAATGAGTATTGAGCAATCCGGCTAAACGTTCAGCAGTAGTTTTGGTTGAAACATTTCTTGATGACATTTAAATTACCTCCTTATAAAAATAGTTCAACAGTGGAAAATTCCCAATTTGAAATAATGTCAAAGAATGA
>CALEPT010000042.1 GCA_937910385.1 uncultured Ruminococcus sp.
AAAAGTGCCATAAATTTCTACAATTTACGGCACGCTCCAAATATGTTTTATATGTATAATTTTACCACAATTCTGTTTTGATTTCAATTCGGTATGAAGAAATTTTACAAAAAGAATTATAAAATCGGCAGTTTTCACAATGTTCACAGTACAGTTTTGTTGGTATCGACAGTTTATTTAACGTCAAAAATATGGTCAAGGGAGAGGAAGAGAAATGGCTCGTAGAGGTGAGAACATTTACAAGCGTAAGGACGGGCGCTGGGAAGGTCGCTATAAATCGGGATATAAAGAGAACGGACAAGCCAAATACCGCTCGATATACGGTCATTCCTATGCAGAGGTCAAGCAAAAGCTCACTCCCCTGAAAGTCGCTGCTCCTGCTATGACTACTCTCTGTCATCTGACGGTAAAAGAGCTTTTCTCCGAATGGCAGTCGGCGGTAAAGCTTCGAGTGAAGCCTTCCACATACGCGAATTATTTGTTTAAGGTCGAGAAACATATCCTTCCTGCATTTGGGGGACTTCGTTACGATATGCTGACGGTTCAGATGATTAACAGCTATATTGATGATAAACTCAGCTCAGGACTATCGCCAAAATACGTTGCCGACATATTAATTGTCTTTAAGTCTATGGCTAAATATATCTCTAAGATACACGGCTTTCGCAATATATTGGCAGATGTGACCTTGCCAAAGGTTCATAGAAAAGAACTTACTTTGCTTTCTCCGGCTCAGCAGCGGCAGCTGTGCAACTATCTGTTGCATGATCTGAATCCGACAACACTTTGCGTGCTCCTGAGCCTATACACAGGACTTCGTGTTGGTGAGGTGTGCGGACTGATGTGGGGAGATATCGACTTTGATAAAAGCATTCTTACAGTCAGAAGAACCGTTCAGCGCATACGCAATAGTATCCACGGAACACGGCTTATAGCTGATACTCCCAAGAGTCGCACTTCACGGCGATCTATCCCTATACCAACATTTATTATGAAGCTGCTGCGGGATTCCCGCAGCGCTGATGATCGTTATATTTTATCCAATTCTACAGTACTCATTGAACCGAGGACGTTACAGCGCGGGTTCGATGTGAAGACACTCTCAGAGATACTGGGTCACGCAAGCGTTGAAACAACGCTTAATCGGTATGTGCATACTTCTATGGAGCGAAAGATAGCGTGTATGGCACTGCTTGAAGCGCCTTCCAATGAAGCATATTTGCCGTCAGAATCCTCGTCAATAGCAGTAGCAATATCGCCTATACTAAGCGAACAAAAGCGCCTGTGACAGTAAGTGTAGAAATTTATGGCACGTCTACACAAATCAATTATATCATTTCCAAAAAAGAATGTCATTATTCAGGAGGGGAGATAATGCTAAAATGCTTGAAGTGTCCGTACAAGCTTGGACTTATAAAATGCGTGACTGATCCGTGTCCGGAATGCAAAGAGAGTAAAAGTAAGAAGCCTCCGTTTCCGGAGGCTGAGATAAAGGAGGATAAGAATGCCGCTAATACCAAATTCAAATAATAGCTCAAACAATCAAACAAAAGCTCCTCCAAAGCAGGAATTGCAATTTAATAAATCTGCCCCGATTTATACATTTGCTGATCTTATTCTTTCTGAAAACACTTTGGAAGAACTAAAAACCGTTGTAAGCGCTCAGAAGAATTGGAAAAAAGTCTTCGTCGATTGGGGACTTGGAACAGTAATGAAGGAGCGTAAAAATCTGTTCGTCAATCTGTATGGCGAAAGCGGAACAGGCAAAAGTATGTCGGCTCACGCTATTGCTGCAGCGCTTGATAAAAAGCTTGTCTGTGTCAATTACGCTGATATCGAATCAAAATACGTCGGTGATACCAGTAAGAATCTCTCCAGACTTTTCAGTGATCCTGCAAACAAAGATGATATTATATTCTTTGATGAAGCTGATGCCTTGCTCAGCAAGCGTGTAACGGATATGAGCAGTGCAACAGATGTTAGTGTAAATCAGACCCGTTCTGTTCTGCTGACACTGCTTAACTCTTATGAAGGTATGGCCATATTCGCAACTAACTTTATCAGCAATTATGATTCAGCATTTATGAGGCGTATCCATTATCATATACGATTTGAGTTGCCAAACAAAGAACTCCGTGAGAAACTCTGGAAGCACTACATACCTTCTCAGATGCCTGTCGAAGCCGACATTCATAAACTGTCAGAGGATTACAAAGGATTGAGTGGAAGTGATATATCTACTGCCGTTATGAAAGCTGCTCTAAATTCTGCAAAGAATAATTCTGTTGTGGTATCTGAGGATGATTTTAAGATGGCTATCGAAAGTATTGTTGCAAGTAAAAACGCTAATCTTTCAAATAATGATGACTTAAAAATTACAAAAGAAGCTATTCCAGAAAATCAAGTACCACCAGAAGCAATAAAAAAGGCTGCTGAAAAAATGAAAGCGTGATGAAATGATAATTTTTAAAAAAAGAGATAAATCTAAAGAGTCGTTTAATGAGTTTTTGAATCATATCAGCAACATAGCAGATAGTTTTATGTTAAAACAATCTAAGAAAACTGGAATAAGCTATACTGGAGGAGATTGCGTTATAGCAATTCCATCAGGCAAATCAAAGATAGTTACAACCATAGGTATATATGGTGTTAAAAAAAATGATAAGTGGAAAAAGAGCACATTGGTTTTACAACGTCCATTAAAATCTTTTTCCGCTGATGAAGAAACACAAGCTAAACTGGAGGAGATAAAAAATACTCCTCTAAAATTCAAGGTGGCTCCACCAGATAGAGAGGTATAATTATGGGAATATTCGGTATTATCGCAAGTGCAATTCGGCAAGTTGGAAGTTGGATAAAAAACAAAGTTAGAAATATTTATCAAAAAATACGAACGTTTTTTATCAACGTAATTGCGTGGATGGATACAAGCTATAAAGTTATTGAAAGTTCAATCAACGCCGTAATTGATTTTTCACAAACCTTTTTACAAGTAATAGACGGCGTATTAACAAAATTCAGCTACAATTTTGTCATTAGTGAAGACAATCAATGGGACAGATATAAAGCTGCCTCATCTAAACAAATTACAATTAATGAAGTACCTGAAGAATTCAGAAAGCGTGCTTCTCAATTATCAGAAAATGAAATTCTTGAAATATCAGATAATGTTAACAACGAGATGCGGTTGGTTTTATAGTAAGGAGTAAAATATGCTTTCAATTGTTTGGGATTTAATTAAATTTGGATTTGTATATTATCTTTTTATAGCTTTTTTTGCTTTTCTGTGGTTAAACATTGATGGTGTATTTCCACATTTAATATACATCGTACTTGTTGGCTATGTTACGGTTGTTTTATTTTTACGCTCAAACTTAGCTGAAAGAATAATTATACTAATTCCAATAGCCATTTTAATTGCAAAAAAGTTCATCATTCCAAAATTGTTTGAGCGGTACAAAATATATGCATTAAAAACGATGAATAAAGTAATTAAAAAATATACAAAAAAATATGGCTTTACCGCTCCATGGAAGTTTGGTGACAGATATCTTGCAGTTAAATACAAATATAGATATGCTTTTTTTGAGTATTCTGGTCCTATTATAAGAAAATACTACCCGGTACAATTAGATGCACCAAATAAAGCAAGCTATGTAGATATTATTGGCGCACATTATATTTGCACCGCTATACAATATTATCGGCAATGCGTATTATGTTATGCACTTCAGATTGATAACATAAAAGACATTTCATTGAAAAATTGTACACCCAGAAACATCTCATATCGTGCTCTTCTTGATAGTAAGCAACTATCCGGATTGAGTGACTTTATTAAAGGAAGGGATGGAATGATTAGCGAATGCAGTACAAAACAGTTACAATTGAACATCCGAAGAGACTTAAAAAGGGAGTTGCTCCAGAACTTAATGCCGAGTATGAGCAGATGATCAACGAGCAGGCAGTCGATGGCTGGAAGCTCCTTGGGATCCACCCCATTGAAATACGCCGTAAGATAAGCTGCGGTCAATGGTGTATTGGTGGATTCATGTTTGGCTCTCATAATTACTTCCAGGCAGATGTCCTCATTTTCTTTAAGGATTGAGCCTGAGTATCTTCTATCGGAGGTGACGACGATATGTTTATGACTAACTATGAGCTGATCTACGGAGAATACAAAGGAACTTCCGGTAATTCTTCTTCACCTGTACATAGGGAACAACCAGCTCAGGCGAAGGAAAAAGGCAAGGGAGCTGAGACTGCTGTCAAGGCTGCCAAAGCAGTTGTAGGAGCCCATATTGCTGCTGCTAAATTTGCAGGCGGAGCTGTATCAAAGCTGTCAAAAAAAGCTGTTGACTATGCCAAGTCAGATGACGCTGCCGAAAAAGCTGCCTTAGCAAAGGAAAAGGCAGGAGCAGCTTTTACAGGTCTGAAAGAAAAAGCCTCTGCATTTACTGAAAGAAAAAAGTCTGACAATAGCGAAAATGTAGTTGATAATGTAGATGATACTATAGAGGAAATTTATGATGAAGCTGCTGATAATGTTGAAGAAATAGCTGAGTCCGCAAGCTTTGACGCACTCTATGAAAAGGCTATGGATAGTTTAGACGAAGAGGAAAACTATGATGAAGAGGTTTCTTCAGAAACTGATGATGAGAACGATCATAATGAGGAAACTGTCAATGAAGCTGAACCGCACGTTGTAGCTCCTTCTGTAAGTCCAACACCTGCTCCTCCTACATCAACACAGCCGAAGCCTGCTCCCAGACAGTTCAGCTATGAAGAGGAGAAAAAATCCCCTGTTGTATTCGTTCTTGTTGGCGTGATAGCCGTTCTGCTCATCGGAATGGGCATTCTCGGCGGTATGCTGCTGATGAAGGATAAGGGCGATAAATCTGATAATAGTAAGAGTGACAATACGCAGTCAACTACTGATAGTTCAACTTCTGCTAATTTAGAAGTAAAAAGTAGTGATATTGAAAAAGCTGCTAATTCCGTTTTGCTTGAGATGGACGAAGAAGGCATTGATGTTTCAGGTGGATATATCATTGGTGAACCACGTAGAGCATGCAACTACAACATTCCTGACAATTTTGACGTTGAAACATTCCTAAGCAAAATAACAAATTATTTGGCTCATTCATGAAATAAGACTGATTTAGTATTGCCAAAAGAGAAAAAGTGATGTATAATGGAATAAGAAAGGGCGGATGAAATATGCCAGTAAATTTGATAGATTTAGCAGAGACAATTGAAAAGCTAACAGAAGAGGAAAGAGTAGCGCTGAACGTTCTGATTGGAAGCAAAAGCGCGAACGGGTCTTCGGTGGATACCCTTCTTGCGGGAATGCGGTTTTCGGAGAAAAGAGTATGCCCATTTTGCGGTGGAACGCATGTGATAAAAAACGGTAAGCGTGCAGATGGCACGCAGAAATACATTTGTCGTGAATGTGGAAGGAATCCATTGGCTACATCAAATTCGCTTCTTTGTGGAACCCATAAGGATCTTGCAACATGGCTCAAATTTATCGAATGCGAGTTTAACGACGAGTCGCTGAAACAGACAGCTGAAAAATGTGGGATACACATTAACACAGCTCTGGACTGGAGACATAAACTACACGAAGCAGTCAGTAATAGCAAAAAAGAAGTCCAGCTGAGCGGAAATATAGAGATGGATGAGACATATCCGGCGGTATCCTATAAAGGAAACCATAGCAGGAACAAGGAATTTACAATGCCCCGGGAGCCGCATAAAAGAGGCTCGCAGGTAAGCAAAAGAGGTCTTTCGGATGAACTGTTATGCATTCCATGTGCTATTGATGACGCAGGCAATGTGATAGGCAGAAGCGTCAAGTGCGGTGCTGTCTCGTATGCTGGACTGAATGCTTTGTACAGCAAGGATAGAATTGCAGACCATTCAACAATTATTACCGACAGCTGTAAGGCATACATATTGCTTGCAAGCGATCGAAACTCTGAGCTTGTTCAGATACCTGCAGGTGAACATACAATCGGTGAATATAATATTCAACGTGTCAATAGCTTTCACACATCATTCATTGCATTGATCAATTGCAAACACAGAGGTGTTTCATCAAAGCATATAAATGGGTATCTGGCTTGGTGCGCGTTTAAATTCAAAGCTGCTTTCGCTGCATTAAAAAACAGGTTAATTCGTTCGTTTGGAGACTGTTTATCCATTACCTCCAAGGTCATCAGCGCATTGGCTATTGTTCCCGTTATGGTATAAGCATCAGTCTTAATCTGTGATTGAGCCAATTATTTTGAATCAGAGGATTCATATGTTTGGTTTGTACTTATTAAAGATGGAAATGTTGAATCAGCAGCAATTGGCGAATCCTGGGATAGCACTGCTTTTGGAAGCAATCAAACTCTACAGGAATTATTCTATAATGCAAAAGATGAATTACAGAAATATGTTGATAATACGACAACTATAGCTGAGACTACTATAGTAGGAACTACAACTTTCGCAGAAACTACTGTAGTTGAAACTCAACCTGCTGCAATATCCCCCTCAGATCCATATGCGGAAATAAAGCAAGAGATTCTGGATAGTGTTGATAACGAACATTATAGCGGAAAAAATTCTCATATTGAAAACGCTCCTGCTGATATGCGCTTCTACAATATGAGCGAGCGTTATAATATGAACGTATCATCGCCGAGTATTTATACCGGTCCCGGTACTGACTATTCAAAAATTGACGTGTATTCGGATTTCTTCTGGGTATACGGCGAAAACTCTGATTGGTATTATGTTCAATGGGCAGAAGGCAGCGGAAGACTAAGCCATTCTTGCTTTGGCTATATGAGTAAGAATAGCAGCAGTTCTTCATCTCAAATAACGCCTGTTGAAAAATACGGAACTATCTATTCACCAAACGGAAGCAAAGTAGATGGTCTTACACGCTCATACCTCATTGACGGCGGAGCTGCAACTTATGAACGTCATGACTTAACACACGGCTGGCATATCAAGGCTGTAAACAAATATTACAACGGTATCAACGATTGGTATGAACTTTATGATGCAGATGACGGAGATTATTATGGCTGGGTAAACGAAGAGGCAATCAGTTTTTACTGAAATGACCTAAGTTCTTTTCTTGAATCTTATAGTCTAAGTATTAACTGCATTGGTTCTTCAAGTCAAGTTATAACCGTTGCTTCGAGCGGCAGTTCTTGTACTGTATGCTTTTATGAAAAAAAGAATAATATCTGGAACTGCCTGCTTAAAACAAACGGAGTTGTTGGAAAAAACGGTGTCTCCGACAAAAGCAGTGAAGGAGATTATTGTACCCCGAAAGGAATATTCTCTCTTGGTTTTGCATTTGGTATACCGCCTATGAACAGTCTTGATATCGAATATCGCCAGATAAATGGTAACTGCTATTGGATAGATGATGTGGATTCAGCGTTGTATAATCAGTGGGTAGAAAACAATACGCCTACTTGGAAAAGCGCTGAGCATCTTACAGATTATCCACAGGCTTACAAATACGCAGTCGTAATCAATTACAATATGTCACCTGTTATTGCAGGCAAAGGTTCTGCGATATTTCTGCACTGTATGTCTGGCAGCTATACCGCAGGTTGTGTGGCTGTTTCTGAAAATGATATGCTTTACATTATAAAACATCTTGATTCTTCTAAATCGCCAATAATAATCATCGAATAATTTGACCGCTCTCATTATTTGGAGCGGTCTTTCTTTGTCCTCAGCCGTTGTATACAGCCTTATTATCGAATATAAGAACAAGCTCACTCTCTTTCACCTGAGAGTGAGCTTGTTGCTACGTAATAACAATAAGGCAGATTTTTTAAACATGATTTTATCATAATTAACGATTCAACTATCGGGGTAACCAATCATCGAGATAAGATTCGAGCTCTGCATCGTTACTACCTATCAACTTATATATCTCCTCACTGTGTTTCAATGCAAACTGGTCAGCATAGTTTTCATAAATAAGATTATTACTTGGATTCGAATTGATTCCGGTCAATGGATTGAAAAAAATATCATCGCTTAAATTTAATTCAACAATATGCTGAATATGTCCAAGCTCATGCATATATGCAAAGATAAATAAGAAATTATTACCTCTCTGCAAAGCATAGTTTATTGCATCAGCTCTTTCTGTTTGAGTTGATAATAAAGAGTTGAATGTTTCCCGAATCGATGAGATATTCTTATCAAATGATGAGTATACATTAACAACATAGCGCATTCCTGATAACTGAAAGTTAGCACGTGAAGCCGGTGAAAAACAAATGCCATTAAAATTTTTTTCAGGATGCTTTTCAATATCACTAAAGCCAATAATTGATGTATTATAATTGATTTTCTCTAAATAATAGCTGATTATTCCTATAAAATTAATGGTTTTATCATCAAACATTTCCTGTTCCTCCTGCTGATTGATTTATAAGCAAATTATAGCACAGAAGCACGGGAAAGTCAATCACAGCTTATCAATATTTTAAAATTGCCCATGGATTTGATGATCAGCAACAGGAGTGAAGCATTAGATGTATTAAGCGTAGCAGCGGAGTGTTATCCATATATATCTTGAAAAATGATATCTGATATGATATACTTAATTGAAGTGAGACATTCAAGAGGCGTACACAAGCCATAATCGTTAGTTAATATAGCTTGGATAAGAAAGGAGGGTTATCTTGATATACCTGCGAGAATATACGCCCTCGGAGCAAAAAGTAAACCACCCGAATCTTTACCCATATAACACTCTGAGCGGCAAATTTGCAGAACCATTGGAGCTTTCTGAGATCACGATCTTTTATGGAGAAAATGGATGTGGAAAGTCCACATTGCTCAATCTCATTGCCTTGAAACTCGGGATAGAAGGCGCCGAAGAATACTGCTACGGACAGATGTTCATTGACCGATTCAATGAAGAATCTTCTTATTCTATGGCATATAATGAAAAGGGCGTTCAGCATATTGTCCCTAAAAACAGCAGATATATAAAAAGCGAGGATCTGCTTTATGAAATAAAAAAGATACAGCAGGAGCAAGCCCTTCATATGGGGTATGTCTATGAGGCGGCACGTTCCGGTGCTGATGCAGATAAGTTAAGAGGAAAGCTGTTTCTGGATAAAGAAATGCAGTGGCTTACTTATGAAGGAAAACGCCTTTTTGGTACGCTCAAATTCCAGCAAGAAAAATATTCCAACGGAGAGACATCACTACAAATTTTTGAGAATTTTCTACAACCTGATGCTATATACCTTCTGGACGAGCCTGAAGTATCTCTTTCTCTGCAAAGTCAGCTGAAATTAGCAGATATGATAAACGAAATGGTGCGTTTCTTCAATTGTCAGTTTATTATCGCCACGCACTCTCCGCTTATGTTGTCACAACTCAGAGGCGTAATATACGATTTTGACCAACCTACTGTCAGAACATCTAATTGGTATGAGCTTGGCAATGTAAAGTTTATGTACGAATTCTTTAAGAAACATAAAAACAAATTTGAATAGCTATTACTTGATATCCGCCCTCTTTCTGAGGGCATTTTTTCCTCAGCCATTATATATCGCCTTATTATCAAAATAAAACCAACATTTCTGACCAGTCACCTTTGCGACGTACTCACAGAAAAAGTGCATTTCCTGATAGCCTGTTGTAATCATCTGACCGTTTTGATAGCTGACAGCGTTGATTATGATATGAGTGTGCATACTGCCACAGTCGGTATCTTTCAGGTGCGTACAGTAAAGAACCTGATATTTGCCAGCGAAATACATAGCACACTTCTGAGCGTACATGGCGGCAACAGCAATATCCTTCACTTGGTCGTTAAAGGCTATAACAATATGAATTAGCGGATTTCCGCTAACTTTATTAAACCACTTTCGTACTATGAGCATCTGATCATATGCCTTAGTATAGTCATAAGGATCAACGCCAAAGCCGCCTCTGTATAAAGCACGGTCATCGGACACATATGCCAGCGCATTCAGTAAATATTCCACACCTCCGTAAGTGTTGCGGA
>CALEPT010000043.1 GCA_937910385.1 uncultured Ruminococcus sp.
TGAGCTGGAAGCAAACGCCGCCTGCTGTAGGAACGATAGGATCGCTTCCGTCGAGTGAAGTGAAGTTTGCACCGAGGATCTCGAGGTTAGACTGTACTGCAGCATTACCGCAAGCAGCAGATGTAGCACCTATCTTAGTGATCTCAAGAGGTGAATCGATATCGAAGATAACGTCCATAGCTGATACGGGGTTATCGTGTGCATCAACGAGAACCTTTACTGTTACCTTATCGCCTGCGTTAGCTTTATAGCTGCCGAAGTCAAAGGAAATATCAGCATCGCTGGGGTTGCTTGATGTAGTAGTTGTTGTAGTTGTTGTAGTAGTTGTTGTTGTAGTTGTTGTAGTTGTTGTTGTAGAAGAAGAGGGATCCTCGCTGTCGCCTACAACGATAGTCATTGTATTGAGCTCGAGGTTGCTGAGATAGCCGTCATAGTTTGCAAATCTGCCGGGATCCTTGTTCTCGATCATACAAGAGGGGTTAGTATTTTTGCCGGTTGTATCTGTATTGTAGTTACAATAGTCAAGAGTATATGTACCAGCAGCTGTTCCCTTGGGGAATGTTACATCGAAAACGAATAACGGATAATCATCAGACTTGCTGCCCATCCACTGGTAAGAGGAGCCGCCGTTTGTCCAAGCATAACCGATGTAGTAGTTCTCTGTTCCTGCAGCAGTCTGACCGAGCTCACAGCCGTACTGGCCATCGCCGGCAGGTGCATACTCTTCAAAGTCCTCATCATATGTACCTGCAAAAGCAATAAACTGCTTAGTAGAAATAGTACCCTGAGCAGTATTGAATGTCTTAGCAGAAGAGAAGTAGTTTACCTTAGGTGTGTACATTGTGAATGTAGGAGCCTTAGCATCGCCGTCTTCAGAATTGATAGTGAGCTGAACGTTGAAAGCCTCTGTGTCAGGTGTGTTTTCTGTGAGGTATACAGCACAGGGAACAACAACATCGCCTGCATCAATATCAGCCTGAGAAATAGTTACCTTGTTTCCGTCGCCTGCATACTGAGAATCAGCATCAGCAAATGTCTTGATAGAAAAGCCCTTTGTTGTGTCAGCAGCACTTGTAACAGCAGGTACAACAGCGCCGACCATTGTTGCAGCCATACACAGTGATGTGACTGCAGAAATTAACTTTTTCATGTGTAATAATTCCTTTCTTTAGGTTTTTAAGCCTATTAATAACATAAATTGGGTTTGTATTCCTTTGTAAGGGGGACAAATCAGATAATCGTTATCAGAACTCGCTTTCTGAGATCAGCTTCAGCATATACTTCTGGATCTTGAGAGCGTCCATAGCTGTGACTCCATCTCCGCCCATATCGTCATCATTGCCGGCAACATCTGCATTCAGAATACCATCACTGGTGATGTGATCTTCGTCACTGCCTTTTTCTCCGAATTTATCGGGGCTTGCCAGCGACTGCAATATGAGGACTGCATCGGAAACATCAACTTTTCCGTCACAGTTAGCATCACCGCGAACGACATTGCTGTCATCAGAAGATACCTTAACGACGCCATTGCTTGTGGTTACGGCAAACTCGACAGAACTGTCATCGCTGGTATTGTATCCGGCATAGATCTCAGCCTTGGCGGTTGAATCCGGATTTAAAGGCCTGTCAACTGCAGTAACCGTAAGAGGAGTTTCTGTTCCTGCCGCAGCACTGCTTGAAACAGTACCTGTGATAGTACAGAAGACACCCGAACCGTTAAGCCAATAGGAAGAATCGTCAAGTGCCGTAGACCATGCCAAGTTAACATAGCCCTCACTGTCAATAATTGCATCGAAAATAGGTGCGCTTGCACCTGTAGGGTCAGCGGAATCCGCCCCTGTCTTTGTAAGAGCTCCTGCTTCAACAGCGTCAATTGTAATGATGCTGCTGTCAAAAGCAATAGCAAAGTCAGCGCACTGGATACCGGGGGCTGAAATATCACTCAGAGATACGTCCACAGTAAACTGCTCTCCTGCCTTTACCTCAGCATTGCCAACGGAAATCTGCACTGTTTCTCCGGCAGCAGCAGGTGCTATAGGGCAGACAGCAAGTGAAAGCATCGCAGCAGCAACAGCTCCGACGACTACCTTTTTTGTCTTCATTAATTTTTCCTCCTTCTTCATTAATGTTATATAACAAAGGAACGATAGCCCCTTTAATTATATCATGTCTTAGAGCGGCAAGACCATCTTGCCGTAGCTTCAGAAACCGTATCACCCAATAATCAATGATGATCTGCACAAAGCGCACAGCGTTCAAGCTTCCGCCCGTTCATACAGACGAGACTCAGCTTTCAACAAACATCCTCAAACACCTCAGCCAAGGTATATGTGCACACCTTCCACGGGGTATCATGGTGATTTTCGTCATATGCCGAAACGCACTCTGCAAGCAGCGGCCCATCGTAAGACGCATCACACTGCCGTGATGAGATACTAATCCCAAATCTATATTTATTCATGATTTCATTATATATCAGGTCTAAAAAAAAGTAAATAGGTTTATACTGTTTTTGGTATTTTACATAAACAACCCACAACTTTTTTGCACGGTTTGCACAATTGAATTTTTTTCAAAAAAGACTACTCTGCAGACTTTTTTGAACGAAAAATGAACAAATCAAGTATTTTTAAAAAATTTCCAAAACTTCCGCAAAATCCTTTAATATTATTCATTCACACTGTTGGAATCAAAGTCAGGATAACCATTCAAAGCAGATGCAAACGACTCATCGCCTTCCTCGTGACACGCACTGACACCGGAAAAATACTTTATCGTTTCCGATAGACTGCAGACCATTACCGATTTTTCTCAGCAGACCGTCAGTGCTACTGACGATTCATCTTTGATTATCGGGCTAACAGCTGCTCGGTTTATTCTCCTGAACTTTGATAACCGTACCGGGCAAGATAGCGGTAATGCCTAAAACCGCCTCTTAATAACAATATTATATCATACATTTTCTGGTTTTGCAATTACCAATTGTATCAACTTTAAAAGAATTTACAAGCAGTTGTAAAACTCTGCAGTTAAATTTCCGCCCTGAAACGACGTATTTACGGCATTTTTAGGCATGCAAAACTAAATCAAATCGTTTTTTGTGTATTTGTACGAATTTTTTGTATCATTTTTGTGCACTTCGCCTACAAACTCTCGTTTTATCCGAAATGTATATACGTTTTTACCGATTGTTTAATTTCTTCCTCAAATGCTGAAGCTCAATGAACTCCTCTGCCAGAGCCTCCGCCTCACTGTATGACGAGAGCTGATAACAGCGGCTCCTGAATCTTGCCGAGCCGTAATATCCGTTCATATACCACGCAGCGTGCTTTCTTGCCTCATGCATGGCAAGCTCTTCATTTTTTTCACTGAAGCTGAGTATCGACCTGATATGCTCAAGCATGGTCCGGATCCTTTCTTCAAGCGTGGGAGGAACATAGTCTTCATTATTATAATGGGCACGTATCTCGTCAAAGACAAACGGATTTCCATAGCTGCCACGCCCGATCATGACAAGGTCGCAGCCTGTCCGGTCATACATCTTAATACAGGAATCCAGATCGGTAACATCTCCGCTGCCTATAACGGGTATACTTACCGCCTGCTTTACAGAACATATCACATTCATATCCGAACTTCCGCCGTAGAACATATCCCTCGTTCTGCCGTGAACTGCTATAGCCGAAGCTCCGGCTGATTCGAGAGCCTTTGCGAATACAGGAGCATTTATAGCATCTGAGCTCCAGCCGCTGCGTATCTTTACTGTAACAGGAGTATCGCCCGCCGCTTTCACCGTAGCTTCGCAGACTCTTGCCGCAAGCTCCATATCCTTCATCAGAGCCGAGCCTGCTCCTATCCCAACGACCTTCGGTACGGGACAGCCCATATTTATATCTATGATATCAGGTTCATACCGCAGAACTATATCCACAGCCTTTGCCATGAACTCAGGCTCGCTGCCGAAAAGCTGAACAGCCATGGGACGCTCTCCGGGAGTTACAGTGCAGAGCTGGGCAGTCTTTTTATCTCCGTATACTATGCCCTTTGCCGAGACCATCTCGCTGACCGCGTATGCCGCACCGTGTTTTTTGCACATAAGTCTGTATGCACGGTCCGCAACTCCTGCCATAGGAGCAAGGGCCGCAGTCCTTTCGATCGCCACATTTCCTATTCTGACCGTATCAGCCATTTTTCCCCTCCGAATCGCTCTTATCCCTGAAAACGAACACCTTGCTCAGAACATAGTTGGCAATGAATATGAATACTTGGCTCAGGAACGTAATGAGGGTCTTGTTCATGCCGAGCAAGTCGCAGCAAATAAGGAATATTGCCTCTTCCATTCCGAGAGTTGCAAGCCTCGCTCCGTAAAATGAAAAAAAGACCTTCCAGAATTCGGCTTTCGTCTTAGTTTCGTTCTTGAAAACATACTTTTTATTTGTAAAAAACGCGAACGTCACCGCACATATCCATGAAAAAACAACGCCAGCCGTGCTCTCCCACTTAGGTTCGTCGGGAACCACCGCAAACAGAAGCAGCTTGGTCGCGATAGAAACGACTGTAGTCAGTCCTCCGAAAATAACATAGAGCCACTTCTCTTCATATTTATAATATATCTCCTGCAACGGCTTTGGCAGTATCGAAACGCACGCTTTGATGAGCTTTTCCATTTTATCTTTCCTTCCGATCTGTTATCTTTACCCCCATTATATAATAACAGGATTACAAAAATTTTTCAAGTCCTTTCGCTATCTTTTCATCATACATTTGATGCAGCATGGGAAAAGGCGGACTATGAGTCCGCCTTTTGAATCATTCTTCGGGTAACGAAGGTATGAGTTTGAGTATGTATTTTTGTATCGCGAGGGCATCGGAAGCCGTAACTCCGTCGCCGCCGCCCGAGCAATCGGCGTTTATGAGACCCTGCGCCGTGATATGGTCCTCATGTGTGCCGTCTACGCCGTATTTATCGGGATTTGCCTGAGACTGGAGTATCAGCACAGCGTCTGCCA
>CALEPT010000044.1 GCA_937910385.1 uncultured Ruminococcus sp.
CTTTTCTTGAGGGCTATAGCCCGAAGATGATCGCGGACGGGCTGATGGAGGATGGCATCTGCACCCCGTCCGGCGGGGAGAAATGGTATCCAAGTACAGTGGCGAGCATTTTGGAAAATGTCAGCATCTTCGATTTAATACACGAACATAAATTTCACCCCCTTGCCCCGTAGGGGGGTGAAGGGGGGTGAAAATCGGATCGCCAGGGGGTGAAGGTTTCAGTCAAGGGGGTGAAGCATCATCCGTAAGGGGGTGAAGTTTTTAGCCAAGGGGGTGAAGCTCTCAGCAATCACTTTCTGTATCCGCACTTTGGACATACACCGTCGACCAGCGTAATCCCACAAAGCGGACAGCGATCAAGCTGCGCACTGGGCATAAACTCCTCAGAAGCACCATTTACTCCGCTGGTAAATGTAATCTTGACAATGTTCAGCTTATCCTTGAGCAGATCATATACGATCTTGATCATGCCCTCGACCGTCATAGTTTCCTTCGTGACAACCAATCTGCAATCCGGATAAGCCGTGGCAAGCTCCGTCTTAAAAGCTGGTCCCTTCTGTCTGTTGGTCGGTGCGCCATCCTTGATGCCCTGCTTCTCATATACTTGCAGGATCGCTGGAAGTAACGGGTCATCCTCCCGTAAGATGAGCGCATGGTCAAAATTCTGCAATACCTCCCACGCTGTCTTCTTGATCTCATTACACGGGAATACCATATTCACCCCATCATTGATGATATCTTCCACCTCAATGGTCAGGATTCCCGTATGCCCGTGAAGGTACTGTGCCTCTCCTTTAAAGCCGTAGAATCGATGTGCGTATTGCAAATCAAACGTGGAAAAACTTCTCATAGCATTAACCTCCTATCGTATTGACAAGATGACCTTGTCTATATAATATGATAGCGTCTATGTTGACGATAGTATAGCATAATATTATTGAACTTTAATATGATATCGTATTATGAAAAAATACTGTGAGGTGAAAGGCATGATTTCGCTAACCATTGAATCCTTTACCGGAGAAGAAAACAGGCATGATCTGACACACTGGCACGATAAGATTGAGCTGATCCGTGTGACTGCGGGCGTTATGCACTGCGTGACAAACGGAGCGGATCATGTATTGACATCCGGAGATATCTGCATTATCAATCGGCAACAGCTCCACAGAATTTACTGTGAGGACAACAATTGCGCTTTTCAGCGCCTGCTTATTGATCCAGTTCTCTTTACATCCGATAAGCGTATTTATCAGCAGTATCTTGTACCTGTGTTGACCGATCAAACCTTTGCGCATGTGGAAATCGGAAAACGGGATGCTGGTGAGATTTCACATTTAATGGATCGAATGATTGAACTGAGTGCGGCGTCAGTCATTGGATATGAACTGGAGATGGTGGCTCTTGTCTATCTTCTTTTTCATCGGCTCTTTGCAATATACCAGTCAGAAAAGGGAAGATCGGTTGCTCCCATAAATACAGACCTTGTATTATTTCGCAGAATGGCGGACTATATCTACATGAATTATCAGGAAAAAATTGCATTGGAAGAGATAGCTGCTGCAGGAAATATAAGCAAGAGCAAATGTGGCTCTGTATTCAAAGCGTATGCTGGCTACACGCCGGTCGATTTTCTGAATCTTTATCGACTCAAAATCAGTACTGATCTGTTAGCTACAACCGATAAGAGTATCGCTGAAATATCATCAACTTGTGGTTTCGGGCAACAGAGCTATTACAATCGACTATTTTTGCGTGAATATAATCATCTTCAACGTACAAATCTTCAGGATTTATACCGTTTTTCTTACAGAAACCTTCACCTGCTTTGGTTAAGTTTCCGTTTTCGTCATAGGCAACTCTTTTTACAGGTCCTTTTATAATCTTTTCTTCATCTTTTCCGAATTTTTCCAAACCCGAAATTATAACTGCCAAACGTCTTGGAGTTGCATAAACTTTTACGTCATCAAAATTGACTTTATTTTCATTCAAAAATTTTTCAAATCCCGTTTGCAATTGAGAAATTGCAGATGGTATGAACTTGTACGGTAATTCTTCACATCCTGCTTCTAATAAATATTTGTTCATTACGTATTCCTCTTTTGTTGGGCTGAAAGCCCAACCTACTTGTCTGATGTTGGATTTCACCCAACCTGCCGCTTTTATCATGTCGGCATTAAATTGTTATACATTTGTTTGCGCAAGCAAACCGTAAAGAACCTTTCACTTTTCACGACTCACTTTTCACTTTTATTTTATACCAAAAGCAAAGATGAATTGCAAATTACATATTTTACCTTGCATATACATTTTTACGTACGCAAAATTGCGGACTTTTAGGGCTTTGCGCAAAATTATATAATTGGTTATGTTAAAAAACACAGTCGAACCGATTAGGAATAAAAATCAAATCATTGCGGTAGAAAATTATTTAAAAAACAAGAACTATCGAAACATGGTGATTTGGGTGTTCGGAATTAATACGGGGCTTAGGATTTCGGATATTTTAGGTTTGAATGTAGGTGATGTCAGGAACAAATCTTTTGTCAAATTGAAAGAAAAAAAGACGGGTAAACCGAAAATATTTCCGTTAAATAAAAAACTGAAAAATTTGTTAAAAGATTTTATTAAAGGTCGTACCGATGATGAGCCGTTGTTCTATAGTCAAAAAATGCACAGGCTTGACCGCAGTCAATTTTATCGAAAGGTAAACGAGGCATGCAGGGCGGTCGGGGTGAAAGAAACCTCAATCGGCACTCATACAATGCGAAAAACATTCGGCTATCATCATTACAGACAGTTTAAAGACGTTGCAATTTTGCAGGAAATTTTCAACCACTCATCACCGCAAATCACCCTAAGATATATCGGCATAAACCAAGACGAAATCAATAATAGCTACAATAAATTCGAGCTATAAAACACATCATAAAAAACACATCAAAATAAATATTATGATGTGTTTTTTGTACACTCTTATTTTACGGTATTTTTCAGCCCTTGTCTACCCTAAAAATGATGTATTTTTTCAAAACTTAATAAAAAATAGGGCACCGCAAAGCTAAGCTATTCCCGGTTTTCCGAGAAAATACACCATAATATTTATTTTGATGTATTTTTCTGAAAAAAATAAGAAAGGAAGATTATATGAAAAATTTTAATGCCTTCACCCTTGCCGAAGTCAAGGGTCAATCCCCTCTCCAAGGGAGAGAGTCGCGCCATGATAATCGTGAAAACTTTAGCAGTGTTTCCCCTCTCCAAGGGAGAGAGCTACACCATG
>CALEPT010000045.1 GCA_937910385.1 uncultured Ruminococcus sp.
GGGGGGCCCCCCGCCGAGCTGATTCAGCTCGGGCTCCTCGCACTTGCTTTTTCTGTAGCTTTATGATATAATTATAATTGACCAATAAATACTGAAAAGGATTGATATTATGGATAATAATGCACTTGCAGAGCTCCTGTTCCCCGATTCCATCCTCACAAGAGACGACATCGAGGCGAGATACCCCGAGCGCAGCCTGCCCGAGGGAGCCTGCGTTACGCGAATAGGTCCGAGCCCTACGGGCTTTGTCCACCTCGGAAACCTCTATAATGCGATAATCGCCGAGCGCATCGCCCACCAGTCGGGCGGAGTTTTCTACCTCAGGATAGAGGACACCGACAACAAGCGCGAGGTCGAGGGTGCAGTAGAAACACTCATCAATGCCATGTCATACTTCGGGGTGAATTTTGATGAGGGAGCGACCGCTGACGGCGACAACGGCAGCTACGGTCCATACAGGCAGCGTCAGCGCCGCGAGATATACCACGTTTTCGCAAAATGGCTCGTTGCTCAGGGACTTGCTTATCCCTGCTTCCTCACCGCAGAGGAAATAGACTCTATTCGCGAGCAGCAGACCGCCAACAAGGAAAATCCCGGTATCTACGGCAAATACGCCGAGGCGAACCGCTCCCTTACGCTTGAGCAGATACAGCAGAATATCGCTGCGGGCAAGGAGTGGGTGCTCCGCTACAAGGGCACTGATACCGACGAATACATCACAGTCGCGGACGCGATCCGCGGAAAGCTCGAAATGCCGCGAAATAACATGGATTTCGTCCTCCTGAAAAGCGACGGCATACCCACCTATCACTTCGCCCATGTCATCGACGACCACCTCATGCGCTCGACCCACGTTATCCGCGGCGAGGAGTGGATATCATCTCTGCCCATGCACGTCGAGCTGTTCAGTGTTCTGGGCTGGCAGCAGCCGATATACTGCCATACGGCGACCCTCATGAAGCTTGAGGACGGCGGTAAGCGCAAGCTCTCAAAGCGAAAGGACCCCGAGCTCGCGCTGTCATACTATCAGCAGGAGGGCATTTGTCCCGACGCTGTGTGGGAGTTTCTCCTGACCGTGCTCAACTCAAATTTTGAGGAGTGGCGCATCGAAGATCCCGATGCGGATTACCGTGAATTCCCCTACTCTATCGAGAAAATGTCCATTTCGGGCGCACTCGTTGATATGGACAAGCTCCGCGACATCTCCAAGAACGTCATCTGCCGTATGCCCGCAAAGCAGGTTTTCGACGGCTGGCTCGCATGGTGCGGGGAGTACGACCCGGATTTCGCCGCGCTCATAAATAAGTATCCCGAGCGCACTCTTGCCGCACTGAACGTCGGCAGAGGCGGCGCAAAGCCCCGTAAGGACATCGAAACATGGAAGCAGGCTTGCGATTTCATGAGCTTCTACTATGACGAGACGTTCACGGTAAGCGACGAAATGCCGCCCGAGTGCGATGAAGAAACTCGCAGCCGGTTCTTTGAAAAATATATCGAGAGCTACGATCACTCGGACGACTCGGCAGCGTGGTTCGACAAGGTAAAGGCGATAACCGACGAGCTCGGCTTCGCGGTAAAGCCCAAGGACTACAAAAAGAACCCCGATCAGTTCAAGGGCAGCATAGTCCACATCACGAATATGCTGCGCATCGCTCTGACAGGTCACGCAAACGCCCCCGATATCTGGGAGGTAAGCCACGTTCTCGGCGAGAAAATCACACGAAACAGGCTTGAAGCATGGACAAGCGAAAATCAGAGCAAATTATAGTGAACGTCAAAAATAATTTGACGTTCACTATAATAAATGATTTAAATTGCCTCGCACATACGCAAACTAACGTTTGCTCCGTGC
>CALEPT010000046.1 GCA_937910385.1 uncultured Ruminococcus sp.
TGCGATATACAATTACAGACAGGGGGAGCTCCACTCCGCTGAGTTTTCTGACGAGTTTAACAAGCTCTGTATCCCCTTTGAAGATTCGCTGAGCGAGGAGCAGATCGATATATTCCACAAGATACTTGACTGTGTGAGCGAGACTGCCGCCGCTGAGATGAGAGCTGCCTACAAGGTAGGCTTTAAGGACGGTGCGAATATGATGCAGGAAATTCAGGATATACATATTCGTTTCAAAACATCAGTATCTTCGACTTTGAACTGACCGATGCGGAAATGCAGAGAATGGCAGAGCTGCACATGGGTCAGCGGTATGAAAATTGGTGAGCGAGGCATATTTATATGTTCCATAAAAGACATTTTCCGGCATTGAGGGCTGGGTAGACCGCTTTGAAAAAGCAAAAACAGAGGCGGTACTCTGTTCTTCGTGCCGATGTTCTACCGCCTGCAAACCAATAATACGACCATACCGCACTCCGTGGTAAATGAGAGTGCGGTATTTCTGCCATATTCACGAGTCCCCAAGACTACTTCGCATATGCTCTATAAATCTCGAAACGGCGATGTTTTGCGGTGTGTTACGTTTCCAGGCAATCACGCTTGTTGCAGTCAATGCCGGTGAAAGGGGACGGTAGCAGATCTCCTTCAGATGCATATCTGATAAAAGCCCTTCAATTACCATAGCATAAGCAAGCCCGTTCTTTACAAGGTTCGCAGCATTGGTCGTTAGATTGCTCGTAAAGCGAACATCGAGCTTTTCATAGCTTTCGCCAAACCAGCTTGCAAGTTCATTTTTGACAGACGGACGGCGAACCAGACACAGCGGAAGTTCCAGAAGATCACTTGGAGAAACAGCCTCTTTTTCCGCAAGCGGTGCATCCTGTCGCATAAGGATCACCCAATTTTCTGTTTGTTTCAGGCGTATAAAATCAAATTTATTCTTGTCGATCGGTTCCAGCATAAGTCCAATATCTGTAATGCCGCTTTCAATGTTTTTGCGGACATGATCGGCATTCCCAGTATGAATGTCAAAGTGCACGAGAGGATGCTGATTTTGAAATGACCGAATAAGATCTGAAACGGTCTGCATAGAGGCAAGCTCACCGCAGCCGATCAATATTTCTCCGTCGATCAGCATCTCCTGAGACAACAGCTCTTTTTCTGTTTTGCTGACAAGCTGTAAGATCTCCTCTGCACGTCTGCGCAGGAGAATACCGTCACTTGTGAGTGATATTTTACGGATTCCTCTGTCAAATAGCCTGACACCATATTCTTCTTCCATCTGTGCAAGCTGACGGGACAGTGTTGGCTGTGTGATATGCAGTTCCTCTGCGGCTTTTGTGATGCTCTCAAATTTGGCAACAGTTACAAAGTAACGTAATGTACGAATTTCCATAATACCCCTCCTCCCATTAAGTATAGCATATCTATGCTTAAAAAGCAATATTATTCTTTATGTTTTCAAATATAGAATATCTATGCTTTTCAGGCATTGAAACGGTATACAATATAAGTATTTGACATTGATAAGAGAATAGGCTATAATGAAATTACAGAGGCATTCCAAATTAAGGAGGTATTTCATGAAACGTTTTATATCTATGTTAACTGCCTGCGTTATGACGCTCATCTTGTTTCCGACAGCCAATCGCTCTACACAGAAAACTGCTGTTAATGCTGAGGAGACTGTCATCTATACCATTGAGGATATCCGAAATCTACAGGATTTTCTTCTTGCAAAGCCTACAAGCGAAAGTCTTGTGGGCAAGCCCTATGACCTGAACCACGATGACAGGTGGGACGTTTTTGATCTTTGCCTGATGAAACGTGCATATATAGAACAGCACGCCTCTGAGACTGACGGTAATACCCTTGTTGTGTATTTTTCTTGTTCCGGCAATACGGAAAAAGTAGCTGGATATGTCGCTGAGGCAACAGATGGAACACTGTTTGAAATCGAACCGTCTGTTCCCTATACAGCTGCCGATCTGAACTATGGTGATTCGTCTGCCAGAGCAACTGCCGAGCAGAATATTCCTGATGCAAGACCGGAAATTGCAAATTCCGTGAATCAAATGGAGCGTTATGATACAGTGTATCTCGGATTTCCGATTTGGTGGGGTAAAGAGCCGAAAATCATTGATACCTTCATTGAATCCTATGATTTTTCAGATAAAATCGTGATTCCGTTCTGTACATCTGCCAGCAGCGGTATTTCCGGTGCCATGAACAATATCCGCAATGAGATTCCAGATGCAACTGTTATGGACGGTAAGCGCTTTGCTGCAAGCACCTCTGCTGAAACTGTATCCGAATGGGTCCATGGGATGCAAAATGAGTTGAAAGCATTACAGGATAACAAATCTCTTGTGGCATATTTTTCCTATCCCCTTGAGAATGATGTTGATGCTGCTTCGAGTGCAAGTGTCGTTGTCGTAGACGATATCCGTTATGGTGCAACAGAATATGTCGCTCATGTGATCGCTGAACAGACCAATTCCGATCTTTTCCAAATTCGCACAGAGCAAAGCTATGGTACAACATTTGATGAAGTGACTAAAAATGTAAAGGCTGAAAAGGATGCCAATGCATATCCCACGTTATCCGAACATATTAGTCATCTCGATGAATATGATACGCTGTATATCGGATTTCCGACATGGTCTTATGATATGCCTCAGATCATGTATGCTTTCTTTGAGGAGCATGATCTCAGCGGAAAGACGATCTATCTGTTTAACACCAGCGGTGGCAGCCAGTTTTCCGGTGCAATCGATGAGATCAAGGCAATGCAGCCAAACGCTGTTGTTATGGAAACAGGTCTTTCCGTCTACTGGACTTCGGTAAGCACTTCAAAGGATAAGATCACCCAATGGGTAAATCAGCTTTCAGCGTGATATAGGGAAAGGCAGGTAGCTCATAATGGAATATACAAATCTCGGCAGCAGCAATTTGAAAGTCTCACGCCTATGTCTTGGATGTATGAGCTTAGGTGATGCAAGTAAGGGTATGCACGCCTGGGCTGTACCGTATGAGGACTCAAAGCGTATCATTGAGTATGCTTTTGAAAAAGGCATTAACTTCTTTGATACGGCGATGGTCTACCAGAACGGTACAGGCGAGCAGTATCTCGGCAAAGCTGTAAAAGAACTGGGTATCAGAAGCAAGACCGTCATCGCAACAAAATATATGCCCCGCACACAGGAGCTTCTACAGCAATACACGGGAAAAGAATGGATCGAAAAATGTCTTGACGAAAGCCTTGCAAGGCTTGGCACAGATCACATTGATCTGTATATTATGCACGCTTGGGATTATCAGACACCTGTTCTTGAAACCTTGGAGGCACTTACAAAGGCACAGCGTTCCGGAAAAATCCGCTATTTCGGCATATCAAACTGCTATGCGTGGCAGCTTGCAAAGGCAAATATGCTTGCGGAAAAAGAAGGTCTTTCAAAATTTGTTTCAATTCAGTCTCACTACAATCTGCTTGCCCGTGAAGACGAACGGGAGATTATTCCTTACTGCAAGGAGGACAATATCGCAGTTACACCGTACAGTTCTCTCGCAGGCGGCAGACTGTCACGAATGCCGGGCGTGGTCACCAGGAGGACACAGCTTGATACGATCAACCAAGCGAAATATGACTGGGCTGAGGAAATGGATGCTCCCATTATTCAGCGTGTCATTGAGACCGCAGAAAAAAGAGGCGTTTCTATGGCAGAGGTCTCACTTGGGTGGCTTCTTACAAAAGCGGCTGCTCCTGTTGTTGGTGCAACCAAAAAAGAACAGATCGACGCACTTGTGAAAGCTGTTGATCTCAAACTTTCAGAGAAGGAAATCATGTATCTGGAGGAACTGTATGTTCCGCACAGACTTGTCGGTGTTATTGCAATGAATCCTGTGAAAATACAGGCAAAATCATAAATCAGGAGGACAATCTTATGTTAGGTAACTTCAAGTATTCCAATCCGACCAAGCTATACTTCGGTGACGATGCAATGTCCTATCTTCCAGAAGCATTATCGGGCTTCGGAGAGAAAGTAATGCTCACTTATGGCGGCGGTTCAATCAAGAGAAACGGTATCTATGACGATGTGATACGTATCCTGAGAGAATGCGGAAAGACCGTCGTGGAGGATGCAGGCATTATGTCGAATCCCACGGTAGATAAGCTCTACGAGGGATGCCGTATCGCAAGAGAAAATGATGTTGATCTGATACTTGCAGTTGGCGGCGGTTCTACGATTGATTATGCTAAGGCGGTTTCTGTATCGGCGTGGTGTGAAGGCGATCCGTGGGAGAAATACTTTCTCCACATGGAAGAACCGAGCAACAGGATCATCCCTGTTGGAAGCATTCTGACAATGGCTGGAACTGGCTCAGAGATGAATGGCGGCTCCGTCATTACCAATCACGAAACAAAGCTGAAAATTGGTCATGTATTTGGTGACAATGTTATGCCGAAATTCTCCATTCTGAATCCCAGGTTTACGTTCAGTGTGCCGAAATATCAGATGGTTGCCGGAATTTATGACATCTTCAATCATATCAGTGAGCAATATTTCTCCGGCGAGGATGATAATGTCAGCGACTATATTTCAGAAGCATTGATGAAGTCAGTGGTCAGAAATTCCCGTATTGCGATAGATGATCCAGAAGACTATGAGGCACGCAGCAATATTATGTGGGCAGCATCATGGGCGCTCAACACATTCGTAGGTATGGGAAAATCTCAGGATTGGGAGGTTCACATGATCGGGCAGGCAATCGGAGCATATACCGATGCCACACACGGCATGACACTTTCAGCCGTATCACTGCCCTATTACAGCCGTATTCTCCCCTTTGCAATTCCGAAATTCAAACGCTTTGCAATAGAAGTATTCGGTGTTGATACTACCGGAAAAAACGATGAAGATATTGCAAGAGAAGGTCTGTGTGCAATGGAAAGCTGGATGAAAGAGATCGGTGTGGTCATGTCTGCAAGGAATATCGGTGTTACGGAGGATATGATCGAAGGAATCGCCGATGCTACATTCCTGCTTGATGGTGGTTATAAAAAACTGACCAGAAAAGATGTTGCTGAAATATTGCGGGAAAGTCTCAATGCGTGATTGCAGATGAACGACGGATACACAATAGGAGGTTTTGTGAGTGAATACAATCAAAAAACTTGCTGTTTCGATGATGGTGTTATTATCATGTATCGGATTGTCAGCTTGTGGGAGCAGTACAGGTGATACTTCTGTTACAGAAGCTGATACAGTGCAAAGTGAGATCACAGAAGCACAGGTGTCGGCTGATGAGGTGCTTTTAGAGACAGAAAACACAACAACGAAGAACTCCGCTGAGATAGAGCTGAATGAGGATATACCCCTATCGAATGAGGAACAGCCGCAAAGTGAGGACACAGACGAAAGCACGGGTGCTGAAACAATTGTTGTATATTTCTCCGCAACAGGCACAACAAAGGGAGTAGCGGAGCGAATTGCAAGTGTCACAAATGCGGATATTTATGAGCTTATCCCTGCCGAGCCTTACAGCGATGTCGATCTTGACTGGAACGACAAAAACAGCCGTACAACGATCGAGATGAACGACCCGAATGTGCGTCCGGCTATTGCAAATGATACCGTTGATCTGAACGGTTACACGACTGTTTATATCGGCTACCCGATTTGGTGGGGCGATGCTCCGAGAATGATGAGTACATTTGTTGAAGCACACGATTTTGACGGAAAGACGGTCATTCCGTTCTGCACATCGGGCGGCAGCGGTATCGGCAGAAGCGGTAGAAATCTTGCTTCACAGGCAGGCAACGGAAACTGGCTTGACGGCGATAGGCTCGATGCAGGAATATCCGAGAGTGAGATAGAGGACTGGATAAATGATATGAATTAAACAGGGAGGGACTGTTATGCAGACAAAGACAGGTATCATCAAAAGGATAGTCGATGTGGTGCTGACAGTCCTCTTGCTGTTTTTAATGGCTTTTCAGGTGACAGGCGATGTCCTTCACGAATGGCTGGGTATAGGCATGACGGTAACACTGATACTGCATCATATCCTCAACCGCAAATGGTACAAGGCAGTGTTTAAGGGTAAGTATTCGCCCTACCGGATCGCAATGACAGCAGTAAACA
>CALEPT010000047.1 GCA_937910385.1 uncultured Ruminococcus sp.
TGTTTTCCTTAACTGTTAAACATATTTTATAATTAAAAATGTATAATGTCAAGTATTTTTTATAAAAAAATAAATATTTTTTATAACTCACTGAGTTATAAAAATAGACCTCAATTTTTGAGGTCTATTTTAATTGTTAATTATGATGTTTTTAGTAGAGCAATTTAGCCATTACGCCTTCATACAATCGAGGATTTATGATATTTAAGGTGTTCATAAGTTCATCTATTACAGATAAAACCTCATTAGTATCTTTTCCTTTGATCGTTTCGGCGAACTCGCTATCGTTGCTATATGTGATCGTTTTAGGGTCACTTGATTGTGTAGCGTATGAGTAAGAAGGAACCTCTTTGGTTTGATCTTCAAAAAGATGATCCTTAATAGTGTAGTATGCCGCCAACTTTAAACAAGTGCTTGCATTAGGACTTCTGACTCCTTGACATTCGGCAATGGCCTCCTGTAAATTTTGTTTTGTTATCACAAAAGGCCACCTCCCTTACAGAGTCTCAAGTTTTTTCACAAACTTTTGAGCATCATGTTTTGCGTCTTCAGGAAGATCATCCATAATGTCGTGAATGGAGTCGATCATTTCTTTCATACCTTCATCATAAGACATTCTATAATAAGGCATCGTTCTGCGTGAATATCTCCCCGTTGCATCTCGGCGTGCATTTCTTCCACGACCACGAGCCATGCTCATACCCGTACCATAATCTTCTTCTATTATTTCATCGGATTTTAAAAGATTTTTCTTTGCATGAGCCAGCGTGTCCATATACTGAACTTCTGCCATAGTAAGTGATCCTTCTTTTTCTGCTTTGCGTTCAAGTTCATCTAACTCATCGCAAATAAAGTCTATCAATTTATGCATATCATTTCACCTCCTATGCTATTCGATTTATCACAAGATTTGCATTTTGTACTTCTATTACGGGCGTTGGAGTAACCGTAGCATCTTCAACAGTTGCATCAACATAACGAATTGCAATATTGAAGCAACATCCTTTAGGTACCGTAATAATAGCCGTACTGGTAACATTACCCTCAGTTTCAACTACCGTAGGAGTATAAATTGCCGTACTTGTTGGTCTGGTTTCTCCATTTTCAGAAATTGCTACTGCAATAGCTGTTACCGCTCCACCTGTAGGAATTGCGATATTAGCATTAAAGGTTACTTGATATCTCGCAAAACAGTTGTTGGTGTTGCCTCTGAGAATAAAAATCCCTGTGCCGTCTGTATGGAATATGTTTCCTCTTGTGCAAGGAATAGAAGCATCAAACAGAATCGGACTATTCAAAGCCACAAACTGTTCTGCATTTGCTAAATATTCTGATGCCATAGGTCAACACCTCCTAAAATGAACTGCATCCGCAACTAGTTGTAGAACAACAATTCGGATTCTGAACGACATAAGCAGGAACCGGAGTCGGTGCCAGGTATCTTTCAAGTGCGTTTGTCTGAGCCAAGTTGTCAGTGAGCAATGTCTGTGTCTGAAGATTGTTGTTCGCCGCAAGCTGTGCCATAGTAAGCTGATTTTGAAGCTCAGATATTTTTTCATTCTTGCTATCAAGTTCAAGCTGACAAAGTTTATCAAGTACCGCCTGCGTACCCTGTGTCTGGCTCTGAATGATGTCCCTTGTGTTCTGAGCCGCTTCATAACGATCTGCACAATTTTCTGTTGCGATAGTATATTTCAAATCAGCTGATGCTAATCTATTTTCGCAACAACAATCTGCAAACTGCGATCCGATCTGATTAAAGCCCTGAGACATTGCCGTTTGAGCGGCAAATACCTGATTCATATTAGCCATCTGACGAGCATTGGCAGCTGTCTCAGCATTGGCAAATCCAGAATTAACTGTAGCATTAACTCCTGCAAAACCATTACATAAGGACTGCTGAATGTTTGCGGTGCTGTTACATAACTGAGTAGAGAATCCGCTAACACTTGAATCAATACCTGTGATCCCACTCATTACTGAAGCCTGATCAAATCCTCTTTGAATTGCACCGCCATTTGAATTGCCATCATTAACTATGATGGGCTGTCCTCCATTGTTATAACCATTTCCAAATCCATTACCAGCAGCCAGAAGAATGATCAAAAGAACTATCCACCAGCCATCTTGACCAAATCCGGCATTTCCATTGTTATACATAGGATACGGATATGCGTTATTGCCTACGCTTGTAGGACCCACTAACATTGTTGCGGGAATACCGCTACTTTCACCATCTGTTAAAGCCATTTCTTTATCCTCCTTATAAAATTTTAATGTATATAATGTGTGCGCATCACTTTATATTATATTTTAAAGCCCATAGATTGAGCCTGTTTTACCGCATTATCGTATTGTGACTGCGTGATTTTTCCATTATTCATTAGATACTGAATCGCATTCTGCGGATTATTCGTCATGGTTTGTGGTATGCCTAACTGACCTAGAATTGCCGCCGGATTGCTTTTTACCTGTATTAACATTTGCATCAGCTGTAAAGGATTCATAGACACCCTCCTTAATCTCTTTTATCTTGTTAGTTATCATGCTTTCAAAATCCATTAACTCTGCATGAGTAACATAATCGGGTCTGTTTTCTGGTTGTGAAGTTACTGCCTGTATCTGTGGCGGTGCGCTATCCCTTATCGTATAATCAAGCACTTTCATGCTTGGCATACCGCTTGCATCAGCAGATTTTAAGTATATAGTCTGATTCTCACTATCCCATAATGGTAGAGTGGTGTTTGGAGCAAGCAAGTATGATTTTGCACCCGTTTCTCCTTGAACCCAAATCATTGGGCTGTTTTGTGATGTAGGAGCCTGTGATTGTGGCTGTACTTGTGATTGTTGATAATTCATAGGTTGCTGATAATATGGGTTTTGGTATGTTGCAGGAAAAATATTATTGTATGCCATCTTTAAACCTCCTTTTTATACCAATAGAATTGCGGAATTTCATTACTACTGTTCCAAGAATCGTATAAATTGCCATCTACAATGGTGGCAACATGACCGCCAAAGCCTAAAACATAAACGCCTTTTGGATGATCTTTTGAAAAATCATCAGCAGTATAGCAATCAGGACATGAATTAGGGATTGCTTCACGATAAAAGCCATGCTGTCGCAAGACTGAACCCCAAACACTATCAGAGGACGGCATATCACCCATAGCATAGCCATTGGAAACTATCAAGGCATATGCAGTCTCCCAGTCAACATTTAAAGCTTTTGAGATTGCCCTAATAGAACAATCTCCTACTTTTCTACCTGTAGGATTTGGATTGTATTCTATCCACATTTTATACACCTGTCTTTTCTGAGGGAATCTATAAAAGAAATTAAATCGTTTAAGTTATACTCTTTTAGAAAGTCATGATATATTATGTATGCTTCATGTGGAGAATATCCACAATGCATAAGTTTTAATATATAATCATTCATGGTATTACCTCCATAAACAATATTTTATAATTTTTAGTGTATGGATAGAATGAAGTAAATGTGCAACTTTTGTGCAAATAAAAAAGGCTCCTTAATAGGAACCTTCAATTAGGAGGGAGATTGCATTATACACAAAAGTTTATTCACTCCTCTATAAACAATGTTTTTGTCTGTCTTACAGACAAGCCAAATTCTTCTGCAAGTGGATCATAGTACAACCCGTCAATCAGTCTGCGTTTTAAAATTTTTCGATTTCTTTCTGCATTTCTGCCAATAATATGACGATCAATCAAATCTGCAATTGTTTCATTGTCATAACCATCAAGCGCAGATAATAGCACTAAATCTTTTATCATTTTTTCCTAATTTTAACACGTCCGTCACCGCCACAATTCGGGCATTTTTTGTAACCAGAATTGCCCCCGGTTTTTCGTCTACGGGTTTTAGTGGTTCGTGTTATTCTTACTTTCTGCCGTGCCATAATCACCACCCACAATAGTGTTGTTGCCACCGCCTTTGGTGTTTTGTTCTGCATCAATAGTCGTTGTGGTCGACACTTCTTCAAATTGACTTTCATACCATATCCAAGCAGCGTTAGTTGTAAGTAATGCCAAAATGAGAATTATACACAATATCCACAATCGTCTGATTATGCGTTCAAAAGCAGCAACATATACTTCTTGTGCAAACTTCATCTCATTCATAATCTTGCTCACTTTAACAATAATAAATTAACTCTCTTTTGGATTTTTTTAGGATCATATCCATGTGCTTTAAGTTTTGCTTTTCTTTCATCGCCATTACCCCATTTTCCACTAATAACTTCTTTGGCGATTTTGGTGATGTCATCATCAGGAATGTCGACTTTATTTTGAATGCGAGACAATCCTTTAACGACAATGGCAGTGTGACCTTTTGAACAGGTTACCAAGATATCGCCATTATACAGCTTAGTTTGTGAAGTATAATTTATATGAGTAAAAAGCTTAGTATTTAATAGAGCTATACGTTCAGTAGACGTATTAAAATTACCGGGATCTTTTCCTGTTGCTTCTTTTACGCACTCCCTAACCAGTGATGAACAATCACACTCTGTTTTAACGCTTGAGTTAATACCGTTTGTAATAATTCCCAGTCGCTGGTTTTGATCATATCCAAGGTTCGGATTGTTACAAGCAGTTTCCATTTTTGTTGCGAGTTTTTCACCGTGTGATGGTTTTATCGCTCTAATAACATCCCATCCTTTAGGGTGGACATAAAAAGACTGCATAGAAACTTCACCATTATAATCTGGTGTAGAAGTTTGTTTTTGATCTCCGGCAGCACCGCCAGAAATTTTTCCTCTTTCATCAATCCTTGCAGAGCCAATCATTACTGGCATTGATTTTCTCCCTCCTTTGCTTCCATAAGTTTTTTTGTTACATCTAAACCTGCTATGATAAAATCTGGAACCTCAATGCCGATCTCAACTAAATTTTCAAGAACACTTCTAATCTCATTTACAATATACATAGCAAGCGTTAGCCAGCCAAACAGTATGACAAAATCAAGCTTGATGCCCAATACTTCGCCCATCTCAACAAAAGACTGAGCAATAAAAAAGGCAATAGCGATCACGATCCAGTACCACACTTTTTTAATGATGCCGATGTAACCGCTCGTACTTGATTCTTTTTTTAGCATTCTCGCCTTAAATGCACCAGAAAGCCAATCGACAATATTTAGCAATAAAAAACCAGCGAAAAGAATCCAATGCTCGCCAAAAATTAGTGCTAAAAATCCTGTAATTGCGCCAAAAAATACATTTGCATTATCTATTATTTTTGGTGTTTCAGATATTACACTTGCAACATCTTTCATTTGTTTATCCTTTCCAACTCTTTTTTTATTGCTACCACCCGGTTGATTTTGCGCATAACTTCAAGGTCTGCAAATTCTTCTACCGTGATATGTTCTACCATTAGTTGGCAAAGCTCGTCTATTATGGCAGATTGCGCAGCTATAATTTCATCTTGCTTTTCCACCACGCGCATAAACTGTGATATCATTTTTTACCTCTTTTGTGTAACTTCAAACATCAAAGATATTATATCACATATCAGATGATTGTGGTACAATAATTTTACGGCTCGTATTTTTCTTTCATTTTTTCTTCATAGTATTCTATGCTAATTTTTCCACTCTGTACATCAGCCTTAAAAAGAGCCTTAACAGCATCCATCCATTTGGTAGGTACATCATCAATTTCTATACGATCTCCAATGATTGATCTGTAATATATTTTAGCCATTTTTAAACCTCCATCTCTGCAATCATACTTGCCAGTTCTTCAACCGCTACAGTAAGTTCTTCCATAGTGACCACGCTATCATTTGGAGCGGTTTCTTCTTCTCTTGCCTCAACTACTCCCCAAGGCGAAAAAATGTATTTGTCAGGATCGTTTTCATCCTGTAAGTACCGACCTGTTGAGTAATCAACAGAATCTTTGTCCTCTAACTCGTTACCGTTAATGTCATAAAACTTCATGTTTTCCCTCCTTTTATTAGATGTAATTTCCAATTCGTTTTGTAAATGGATTATCTCTCAAAATAAAATGTTTTATGCCCTCTGAATTAAGAATGTCACTTCTTTTGATTTTAAAACATATGGATCTATCAGGTGATTTTTTGAACAACTCTATATACAACTCATCTAAATTATTTATGCTTTTATAGCATGAACAATCTGATAAAATAGCACCTTTCCATGATCTATACGCACATAAAATTTCAAGCTCTGTAATTTTGCCTTTATCATATAGTCTTTTATAGGCTTTAAGCTTGCGCCGTTCTCTTGTAATCTTTACTGGCGCAGGTGAAATAACCACTTTTCCGCTCTCAAGTACTTTATACTTTAGCTGCATATACATATATCCATGTGTAATCTTTACAATCTGTGTTTTCTTTTCATTAAGTTTTAACTTTAATGTGGTAAGCTGTTTTCTGATTTCATCAAGGATTTTTCTCAATTCTGCTTTATCTGTACCAAAGATATAGATATCATCCATGTATCGTCCATAATATTTTATTCCTCTTTTGATTTTACAATAATTATCTACGGGATGCAAATAATAAACTGCCAAAGTCTGCGGCACTTCTGACCCAAGGTTAAGCCCTTTATTACTATCTGATGCATTTTCAATAATATACTTTATTATTGGTTTCGTACTATCAGGAATTTTAGGCTCTATCATCTTCCAGCAAATTTCATGGTCGATGCTGTCAAAGTACCGTTTTATGTCAATCTGTAAAATATAACCATCCTTCCCATAGTTTCTTATAAAGTTTCGTAGATGTATGAGGTGTCTTTTTCTCGCAAAAGAAGTACCCCTATACATTAGTGAAGCGGAGTTATCATAGATCAGATACTTGCGCAAGCAGGGCAGCAAGACATCTTGATTTATGACTTTCTGTAGCACCCTATCTCTAACCGCAGGAGCATGAATGTCTCTGATTTTTCCACGTTCATTTAGCGTAAAATCAAGCATTGGACTTTGTTTATACATTCCCGTTCTTGCTTCATTTTGCAGATATAAGTTGTTAAGTGTTACATTTGCTTCATATCTTTGTGTTGAGGTTTTCCAGGCTGAGACACTCCTTACTTCCTTAAAGGCTTTTCGGAGTCTTTCAAGATCTGTTATTTCTTCAAGTTCTGTCAAAAAAATCCTCCATGTTCTAATCGCCATCAGTCGTAACTGGGGATATCACAAAGGTACAATTTACGTTAGATCTAAACTATATGATTTAACGAAGGTCATACTTTCCTTATCTTCTGTCAGTTTATTTGATTATAACTAATTGGGTGCTGACAGAGGTAATCAGGGCAGGCCCATTAGAATTGGTAACGCTGTTGTTGTTGAGATTGCCGTTGTTGTTCAGATTCGCCGCATTGGAAGCGGTCAAAACGTACAAAGTATAACCTAAACTTAACTTTAATTGAGATTAAACTTAATCTTAATTAAAGTTAAACTTTAATTTTTTAAACTTAAGCAAGTTTCTTTTCCCATCGATTATCAGATTTTCGCCAACCAGAAATGACTGCAATTTCATGCTCAATCAATTGTAGTGTTTTTGCATACTTTCCATCAGGTACGCCTAATACATTGAGGTTTATCTGATATCGGCGTTTTAATGTTCTGCAAGCCGCAAGGGCGTTGTCCTGCATTTTTCTACGTTCCGTTAAGATAGAAAGATTATATGGGTAGTGGCTGTCTGCTGATTGTACATAAAAGTCAATCATTTCTGCATATGTCAACATCTGCTCGATGGTCTGGTCAATATAATTTTTATTGTCAGTATATCTTGTAGACCCTTTCTTTACTACGTTACCTTCATCATCTAAAATATCGGGAGTATCTTTGATACCAAAATTGTATTTTGTATCCTGATAAACTGCCCTCATGATTTGTTCGGCGGCAGCAATAAATTCTAATGCAGATTGCGGACGTTCATTTTTCTTTCTACTCATAAAATCTCTCATTCTATCATGCGCCCCCTACCGGGGGCGAGGTTGCAGGGTACTATTGAAGTAGGCTTCGCCTACTTCAATAAGATAAGCAGGGCAGCAAGATTTACTTGCTATCTTTGATGAACTTGAGCGGTAACGCCGCCGTAGTCGAGAATGCCGTAGTCGTACAGAAACGCCGCATAGGAAGCGGTCAAAACTTCTCTTGTCCATATATTTACATTTCCGAACACCTGATTGGGTCTTATATTTTTAAAGAGCGCTAGTTGCTCATAAGCTTCTCCTACATCAAAGTATGAGCCGCTAACTGTGATACCAAACATTTGAGGACAACTTAACGCTTCTCCATAACTACCAGTAGCCCACGCCCATCCTGATGATTTACCCCCAGATGTAGCATTTGAAAGTAATACAGAATGGCTAACCATATGAGTATTACCAAGTGCAGACTGTAGAGCAGTTACTATGTCTTGTACTACTGTACGTAGATTAGATGATGTATAGCCACCATCAGTATTCGATGCGTTCCAAGTAGTAGTAAGACCTTCTAAATATACTACACACCCAATGTTAGGAGTATTGACCATAGCATATGAAGAATAACCATAAAAAGCATTTGCATGTGCAAAAATTATATGCGCTACATAACTATTATTGTTTACGGTTATGGTCTTTTTAATCTGCATCCCGGTATCATAATCATCAAAATCCATATTAGCAATTTTTGTTGATAATGTACCATTGTTAAAATCTGTTGTAACATCTGTAGCATTTGCAACTATAGAACCTTGACCATCCCAATTACGATCAACCCGATTGTTGAAAGCTACAGCCGATACGGCATTCATTATGGCTATCTGATTTCTTGCTGCCTCGTCCTTTGCAAGCACAGGACTACCGCCGACATTAAAGCCTTTTGCATCTGACATTGTTACCTCCTTTAGTTTGTTGATTTACTAATTCAAAGTTATCATTTCCGTATCAGGATCATAAAAACCCACGTTTGTGGGAATTGTTATCATTTCCGTGATAGGGTCATAGGTAATAAGTAATCTTGCCGCAATCTCATCAACTGCGTCCTGTGTGTTGGTTGCATCAAGACCACTTTCAGTATTGTCATATACTTGATCCGCCGCATTACTTCCACCACCCGGAAAAACTTTATCCATAAAAGCTATTGCACTCATGCTTCAACCTCCTCAGATTCAATCGGTCTCTGCCAATAATCGTAGATCTGAATTGCTCCGCAATCATCTATGACCATAAGCATTTCAGCAAGATAATCGGCATTTTTCATAGCTCCGCCTAACTTTTGGTGAAACATAGCAATCGCTTCATCTCTTGTCTCATACTGATAGATTGCTTTTTCGGTGTCGTTTTCTTTGGTTGTGATTTCAATTAAATAGTACATTTGATATACCTCCTCTATTATATGTTGTCTCAAAATTTTATTTATAAATGTATACTTTCATTTTTTTGAATAGATGTGCCAGCTCAATCGTTAGTGAAATATACAATGACAGTAGAAAACTCAAGATTATGTGCTCCAGATTCATAATTATATACTTGCAATAGACCATTAGTTGTAATACTTAATGCAAAATTGTAACCCGAGGCATTTTGCTTTGTATAAAAAATATTTCTCAACGGTTTATACGGTACTTCACCAATTGTAGTATACCCACCAGAAGGTACAGCAGTATCAACCGATGATGAATTAAAATTAAGAATTACTATATTGTTACATTTCATAATACTGGAATTACTTACGCCATATGTCCAATATTGTGATATATTTGAAAATGATCCATTAGAGATCTGTCCCAATATGTCTCCTATACTGTTCGTAGCCATCACATTTGTTCCGAGTGTAATAGCTCCATTAACAGCAATGGCTACCGTAGTTTTAACCATCTGACCTTTCCATAAGAAATAACTTCCAACAGCATGAGCAGCAGTTGCTGTGTTTCCTGTCTCTACGGTTCCCAAGGCTCTAACAAGATTATCTGTACTTTCCTGTAAGTCATCGCCAAAGCCAGTAGTGGTATTATCATAGGTTATTTCATCAGCATTACTACTATCTTTTCTTTCTGCTATACCGTTATTGTTGACCCATATTCCGACAGTACCAGAAACCACGCAAAAAGCTCCATAAGGCACATCACCGTTTGTTATTGCGTTATTCATGGCAGATATTGAAATGAATGCATATGAGCCTCCTAATGAGGGATAATCATATATGTACCATACTGTACCATCATTTTTTTCATTTGCGCTTAAAAGCTGATAATCTGCCCAGCTTATTTCAATGGCGTTATTGACATTTATCTTTGTAACATCATTCACAGAATCATCGGTAACCTCTGACCGTCCGAACTGCAAATTTTTTCTTGCAGTCATTGACTGGCCATTTTTGTTCAAGATAGTATGCCCAGAAGAACCACCTACAAGTTCAAATTGTGTGCCATTATAGACAAATTCATAAACACCCGTGGCTTTTATTACGTTAGCAGTAATAGCGACCCCATCTTTGTATACAGGCTTTGCAGTCTCACCATCTATAGCAAGAGTAATGGCTCCTGCGGTATCATCATTAGCAAATTTTATGATAATGTCTGCACCGGTTTTTAGAGCAAAATTGCTATCTTCCGTTGTAACAACTTTTGCCGCCACATTTCCGGCAGTTGTTGACGTGCCATAAAATGCACCGCCGGTAATTAACTTCCAATCGCCATCACCATATAATACTTTGCCTTCATCTCCGGCTTGTGGCTGCGGCACTAATCCGTGAGAACCATTTGCGCTTGATGTTGCCCCGGTAAAATCTGCTATAGCATCAATTATGAGCATCCAATAATCACCCTCAGCCGGGGCAACGTTTGTATTATACTTCTTTGACAACCAAACCTTATCGAGATTTTTTACAAGATCAAGTGGTTCATAATTCGTTGCAGAATTATAATTACCTTTTGGAGTAATTGCCACTTTTCCAGCGTCATTCCATACACTACCAGCATCATACCAATAATCGCTACCAGCTGTAGGTTCTTGATTTATAGATGCTTTTACTGCTACCCATGTGCTATTATTATGAGTAACTCCATCAAAAATAACATAAGATTCTGACGCATCCCACGCGCCTTTCATGTTTACGGGTATGCTTGCCATTATGCCACCTCCCAAAGTAAATGACCATTCAAATTGTCAACATTGAAAGTAAATCTCCCACCAGACCAGTATAAATGCCCATCAACAGGATCAACCATCATTATTGGTAAATTGGTTGCTACTGCGGTTGAAATTGCAGTTATAACATTATCAAGAGTTTCTTCTGCATCATCAGCATATCCTTCAGCTGCTAAAGCATAATTGGAAGAATCTATAGCACTATCAGCAGACTGCTCTGCATAAAACTTTGAGTTATTTGTATTTTCTCCAGTTCGTGTGTTTGTTTCACCGATTGCCCAGCTCTCCGAAAGTGTTGCACTATCCGCTGAATCCTCCGCTGAATTGAATGAAGCTGTTGCACTACTTGCAGATTGTTCAGAGTAATATTTTGAGTTGTCTGTATCTTCTCCTGTTCGACTATTTGTGCCACCTTTAGTATAACTCTCTGAAAGTGTTGCAGAGTTACTCGATGCTGTTGCACTACTTGCAGATTGTTCAGAGTAATATTTTGAGTTGTCTGTATTTTCTCCTGTTCGACTATTTGTGTTTCCGATTGCCCAACTTTTAGCCAAAGTCGCATAGGTGTGCGCGTCTGAACCACCGCCAGTTGCTTCCTCTGCTGACTGCGCCGCTTGCTCCGCATAATACTTAGCATTATCACTATCTTCACCCTGTCGAGAATCTGTACCGCCTCTTGCGTAGCTTTCTGCCTCGGTCGCACTTGTGTCTGCTTCCTCTGCTGACCTCGCAGCGGCTTCCATCTGTCTCGTGGCAATTGTGATAATAGCAGGTAAATCAGTATCGGACATGTCTGGATTTTCACTTACCCCGGCTACTTCCACGCGAAGTATGAAATTTGCTGTTCCGAGTATGCCTGTATTATCTAATATGCGAATTTCACATAGGCTGTCTCCTTCACAGGCGCACATCTGTAAAGTTACATTTGCTGACACTTGTGTTCCATCATAGTCGCATAAATATGAAAAGCTGTGCCCATCCGGCTTTGTACCCTCAATAGTTACTGTTGCTCCTGTCGGAACACTAAACGGCATATCCCTACATAAAAGATTGAAAACAAGAGTCCTCGCTCCGCTATCATACTGTGATACATGTACTATCACAGGTACTGAACCATATTCTGGGATTAAGTTTAAATCATATGTTTGTGTTATCATTTTGAGCCTCCGTTAATTTGCTTGACCTACAAAAATGCCATTGATGAAGTGCATACCATTATAGGTACCAGTGTATCCTTGCCAAACGGGATAACCATTCGAACTCGTGCCTGCTGAGCTATCAGAAACATATAAAGTCGGTGCCACAAGAAGAATGGTGGTCGCTGAGCCAATGGTGGTATCTTGGTCGGACAGATATTGAGCACTTTTATAGCAAAGTACCTGTATAATACTTTCACTACAACAATGTATATTAAAAACGGTATCCCAGTAGTCAAATGAGTTTATAGGGTTCAGGTCACGAGCAAGAATTTTTATATCGCCATCAGCGATTACTACTTGTCTGTAGTGATCAATATTGACAACTATTCCGCCGGCAGTATAAGTTTCGCGGTATTTTGCATTTGTGGTAAATGTCCCATCCTTTGCTAAAGACGATTCAGACGAGTTCCACATCACTCCATCGCTATCAGCTTGGAAAATTAAATTGTTACTACTGTCGTATGCTGACAATGCCCCAGTAATATTAGCTTTTGTAAGTTGTGCCCCTTCAGCTGTAAGAACTCCTGTTTTTGTCATAGACGATTTAGACGAGTTCCACATCACTCCATCGCTATCAATCTGAAATAGTATGTTATTGTTTGCATCATATACCGTTAAACTCGGCACATTAGTACCGCCGACAACAAGTCTTCCGTCAAGTGTCCAGGCTTGTGTATAAGGACCGTTTACACCTGTCGATGAAAAGCCAATGCCGTTTTCGTTTAGTCTTAACACATTATGCGCCGTTGTCACATCATTTGTATCAAGGAAAAGTAATTCTTTCCATGTACCGTCAGTAT
>CALEPT010000048.1 GCA_937910385.1 uncultured Ruminococcus sp.
GAGATAAGCATTATATCAGCTCCTAATACTTCATTTTCTTTATTATACCACTAAACAATATTTTATGCAAGTATTTTTCATAAAAAATATGCACAATCTGCTTTTGCTTAATAATTGATACAAATCACTCCCTGTGCGTTACGACAGTAGGCGTAAAGAAGTTTTCAGGCAAACATTGTAAGACAGGTACAGTAAGCTAAATTATTACCGAAAGGGTGCTTACAATGATTGATATGATTTACAATCTCCGTGTGGGGGATATTCACGCCGCTGAGTTCTCGGACGAGTTTAACAAGCTCTGCATACCGTTCGAGGATTCTCTGAGCGAGGAGCAGATCAATGTATTCCACAAGATACTCGACTGTGTGAGCGATACTGCTGCCGCTGAGATGAGAGCTGCTTACAAGGTTGGGTTTAAGGATGGGGTGGCTTTAATGAGAGAGGTTCAGGAGTAAGGGAATAATCTGTAAAACCTGTTCAGGGCAATCACTGCCCTGGATAGGTTTTGCTTACTTCGTAAAGACCGAATTTACGATAAAATGTTCCTTGACAGTCAAGCTGAAAAGTGCTATAATTAAGGTAATCGTAAGGCAGCCGTGCCTGTCGAATCTATATCCTACAGAAAGGGTGAGAGTTATGTTGAATGTAAAGCCTTACTACGCTCCGCAAAATGACTGGAACAGTAATGATTATTACAGTCTGCACAGGTATCTGCACAGGCTTGTTACCCATGCTGACCGAAAAAAAGACGAGATCGCACAGCTTGACGTGCAAAGGATGTCCGATAAAACAAAGGTTTTGCTTTACTGCATCATCAGCTATTATCACCTTGATAAGCTCTTTGAGCTTTCCAACTTACAGAAACTTACGGAATGTCAGCCGCTTTCAGAGCCGCTTGTACTGAGCGATCATGGGCTAAGAGAAGAAAATATTTACTATAAAATGAATGTGATGTTCTGAGGTGTGTAATGATCGGAATTGAATGTACGCTCGATGATTTCAAGGAGGCACTTGAAGCACTGAACGCAAAGCTGAAAGCTCACCATATCACCATCGAGATCAGAGCTATCGGCGGTTTTGCGATGCTTTACAACAAGCTCCGCAGCGGCGGATATACAATGGATGTGGATACAGCAACAAGGGATATGACGGAAGAAGTTCAGGCATTGATCCGTGAGGTCGCTGATGAAAAAGGACTTGACGAAGACTGGATCAATAACGATTCCTACGGTCTGCCGGAGGTCACGGAAATTATTGGCAAGCTGGAATGGATAACGGATAACAGCTATTCCAATATCATGCTGTATATCGCAAAGATAGAAAGTCTGCTCCTGCTGAAAGTACGTGCAGTTCACTTTGCAGGCTTAGTGCCGAGGATCACCGACCAGACAGATGTGCTTGATATTCTCGCTTTTCTCGGTATCCATACGATAGAGGAAGTTAAGCGAAATCCTCTGACTAAGAGCTTTGAAAAGAAATATCCAAGATGTTTTGAGTTTTTGACGAATACAGAAAAATGGTAGGAATCTTTTATGGCAGATGCTTCGTTTTTATGGAGCGTCTGCTTTTTTATTAAGGCTTTTCAAAAGTTAAAGACTTGTTAAGAATTTCTGTGGTATAATCAGAGCATAGACAAAACTGATACACGATACGGAGGAATGCACTATGTTTTGGAGAATACTGAAAAAAGATCTGAAACGCAAGAAAACCATGAATATCATTTTGCTGCTGTTCGTCATACTTTGCTCGATGTTTGCGGCGGCAAGTGTGAATAATATTGTTGTGGTGGTCGGCGGTCTTGACTATTATTTTGAGAAAGCTGACATCGGTGATTATCATATTATTGAGCGCAGTACGGGCGGTGAAGACACCATATCGGAGATACTCGAACACAGCGATAATGTTTCGGCATACAGGACGGAAAATGTGGTATATGCATCCTGTGACAACTTAAAAACAGATCATGGCAAGCTCATGGATTTTTCAAACATTGCACTCGTATGCGATATCAAAGACATCAAGCAGAACTTCTTTGACATGAACAACGAGGTCATAACAGAAGTCGGAAAAGGCAAGGTATATATCACGGGCTCGGTACCGAAGCGCGAGGGCGTGAAGACCGGTGACAGATTTTATGTGGAGCTTGGCAGCACAAAGCTGCCGCTTGAAGTTGCAGGCTTTGCAAAGGACGCTCTGCTGGGGTCTGATATGATGGGAAATCCCAGATTGCTTGTGAACAGTGCGGACTTCGAAACACTCATGACTGATGAAACGATACGCACCTACAGCTGCGGTCATGTATACTATATCGACACCGAGAACGAGACAGCTCTTGAATCCGAGCTTAACGAGCAGAAAGGTATTTTGTTTTCGGGCGGCAGAGATATGATAAAAATGACCTATATCATGAATATGCTTGTGGCTGTTATCATTCTTGTGATAAGTGCAGGTATGCTGATCGTGTCTTTCGTTGTGCTGAGATTCACCATAAAATTCACCATAAGCGAAGAGTTCCGTGAGATCGGTGTAATGAAGGCGATAGGGCTTAAAAACAGCTCTATCAGAGTGTTGTATCTTGTAAAGTATTCAGGCATTGCTCTTGTGGGTGCGGTGATAGGATATTTCGGCAGTGTGCCGTTCGGTAATATGCTGCTTGAAAGCGTCAGCGAGAACATGGTGCTGGGCAATGACAACAGCACCATGATAGGCATTATCTGCTGTATTGCTGTGGTGCTGATCATAATGCTTTTCGGCTGGGGCAGTACAGGAAAAATCAAAAAGCTCTCGCCAATCGATGCAGTGCGCAGCGGTCAGACGGGTGAACGTTTCAAAAAGCGCAGTATCATGGCACTCGGCAAAAGCAGACTGGGCAGCACCGGCTTTCTGGCACTCAACGATGTCACAAGCGAGCCTAAGCAGTACGGCATTCTCACAGCGGTATATGCGATCTGTACAGCACTCGTTATGATATTGGCGGTGACAGCCAATACCCTTGACAGCGGCTGTATGCTGTATCTTCTGTCGATGACCGAAAGCGATGTCTATCTGACCGATTCATCAAGGGCTATGGAGATCATTGCAGGTACAAAGACGATATATGAAACTGAGGAGGAGATAGCGGATATTCTTGCAGAAAACGATATGCCGGGCAATGTTTATCTGGAGGGCTGGTACAAGCTGCCTGTTACAGCGAAAAACGGCAGCTTTCAGATCAACTTCTTAAAATGCGCGGACACCGTGACCACCGATTATGACTACACCGACGGCTCCGCACCCATGAAGCCCGATGAGATCGCAGTGACAAAGCAGATCTCCAAAAAGCTGGGTGCTGAGATCGGCGACAGAGTGACTGTGAAAATTGGCAGCGAGGAAAGAGAATTTATCATAACCGCCTATTTCCAGTGCTTCAACAACTTGGGCGAGGCAATCAGGTTTCATCAGGACGTTGAGATCGCCGATACACTTATGACAAGCAGTTTTTCGTATCAGATCACCTTTGATGACCACCCCGACAAGGCGGTCATAGAGGAACGGATAGAAAAGCTGAAAGATATCTTTGACAATCAGAACATATTCGACACCAAAGGCTTTGTCAAAGACTGTATGGGTGTGGGAGATACGATCGCGGCAGTAAAAAATCTGGTGCTGATGCTCTCTCTTATCATCATAATACTGCTTGCAGTGCTTATGTCAAGCATACTTCTTCCTTTGAGATATTCAGCGAATATCTTTGAAACTGCGTATACTTCTCTCGGATGAGTTGTTATCTCTCCGTTTATCATCTGATATCCAAACGGTATCCTTCGATTTTTAGCCATTTCGTCACCTCCTCCCCTCACAAGGATACCACATTTCCGTTTTCTTATCTATCACCAGATCCAACAAAAACAGCGCTTTGTTTTTGTTCACAAAGCGCTGTTTTAGGACTATTTGTTTCGTTTGTTCACTTGCTTTTGCTGATCCATGCGAACATAGATCACAGCAATAACACTTACTGTTTTTGATTCGTCATCGTTTATATAATAAACGTAATAATTCTTAACTATGATTTTTCTTACTCCCAATGCTTCCCAAGGCTGTTCATCCACTACCTTATACCTCGAAGGCATAGTTTCAAGAGATGTGATCTCCTTACGTAGTTCTTTCTGTAAAGTCATTGCTGCTTGAGGATTTGCAAGCTCCCGAGCAATATATCTTACGCTGTTTCTGATATCTTCCTGAGCTTCTGGAGTGATTATTACTTTAAACTTTTCAGCCATTTGTTACAGGAGTTCCTCTTTCAATGAATCGAAGAACTCATTAGCTTCAACGCCCTCGCCGTTTTTAGCCTGTGCCAGACCTCTGGCAAGTTTAGCGTCAAATTCTTCTTTTGTCATTTCATCTAACGATTTTAGCGTTGTCGGAGGAATAGACGGTCTGAACGGCAGACCGTTCCACAGAATAATCTGTCTGTAAAACATATTGATCCCGTTTGAAGCCGATATTCCAAGACTTGAGAGAATAGACTCTGCTTTTTCTTTGATCTCAGGCTCTACTCGTGCCGCAACATTTGAACTTTTGATTGCCATATCAGCACCACCTTTCTGACTCTATTATACCACTTTGTATATCGCATTGCAATACCTTTTCTATATTTTTTCTTTAAGTTTTATATTTGATATGAGTGTAAATTCAAGGGTGGCATCTTGTTGTGTTTGTCAAGTAGAAAGTGCATAAAAGGGGCTCGAAAAAGTGCATAGCCCT
>CALEPT010000049.1 GCA_937910385.1 uncultured Ruminococcus sp.
ACTTTTATTATACCACATTCAGCTCTCTATGTCGAGGGTTTGTCAACAGCACCATTTCGGTCACCCCTTTGAAAAAAGCGAATAAAACTGAAAAAGCTGATTTTCCGAAAAAGTATGCACGGAAGAATAGCAAGCATATGATTTGGGGACCCAAATCACCATTTTCGGCAATTTTCGCTACCCGACCTGCCGAATAATCTTAGCTTGTTGGAGCATATCCCCAAACCCCTTGAGCTTGAAAAATCCGATACATAAATCAATTTATGAATGGAGGATTTTTCAATGAAAAAGACAACTTTGAACGAACTCAACGAGATGTACAAGAATGCTCCGAAGCGCACTGCTGAGTATGAGATCGACGGAAAGATATTTGTTGTCACAAGTCATTTTGTCGGAGTGAAAGATCTCGACAAGACGATGTATCAGCTTGCATTCAACCGTGCTTGCGAGGAAACTCTGAAAGAGATGTCGGCGTAAATTCTTTATGAATATCGTCGCGAAAAAATAGCCGCCCCGACGATAAAATTCCGAGAAAGGTATTGCTGTATTCTGAAATCTGTGCTATAATGATTTTATTGAATACGGCTGCCTTGAACAACGTTTTGGAGGTAACGAAAATGACAAAGCAGTCGAATTACAACGCAGGAATATATGTTAGGCTTTCGCAGGAAGATGAACGTGCAGGCGAGTCGCTCTCGATTGAAAATCAGAAGCTCATTCTCACCAAGTATGTAGCGGAGCAGGGCTGGACTCTCGTTGATGTTTATGTTGATGACGGATATTCCGGAACAGACTTCAATCGTCCGGCAGTCACGCAGCTTTTGGAGGACGCGAAGAACGGAAAGATCAATCTGATAATCTGCAAAGACCTCTCACGTTTTGGCAGAAACTACATCGAGGTCGGACAGTATGTGGATTATATCTTCCCGACATACAACATCCGCTTCATCGCTCTCAACGATAATGTCGATACTGCCAATCAGAACAGCGCGGCTATGGATATGATGCCTATCGTCAACATCTTTAATGAGTGGCATTGCGCCTCGACTTCCAAGAAAATTAAGGCGGTCATCGAAGCAAATGCGAGAGTGGGAAAGTACCGTACAACTTTTGCACCTTACGGTTATGTCAAAGGTGATGACGAAAAGCACTTGCCAGTAGTTGATCCCCCTGCGGCAGAGGTTGTTAAGCGTATATTTATAATGCGCTCGCAGGGAATAAGTCCGCGTCATATTGCAGACAAGCTCAACGAAGAAAAAGTTCCTATTCCGTCCGATTACCTTTATGCTAAGTTAGGTAAGCCGAATCCGCGCAACACAAAACATTTATGGTGCGCTGAAGGCATAAGACAAATTCTTCATAACCCTACCTATCTCGGCGATCTTGTTCAGATGAAAACGACAACCATTTCTTATAAGGTGCATAAATCTGTCAAGCGCGACGAGGAAGATTGGATAGTTATACCGAACACACACGAAGCTATCATAAGCCGTGAGCTTTGGGATAAGTGCAGAGAGGTTGACGCTTCGGTAAGTCAGGGTAAACGAAACAAAGACGGTTATGTGGCTTGCTTAAGCGGGTTTATGTTCTGTGCTGATTGTGGGGGAAAGATGAGATTGGGCTGGAATAACACAAGACATCAGCGTAGTGGACCAAGAGAATACTATCGTCACAATTTCAATTGCAACACCTACAATAAGTTTGGCAAGAATGTTTGTGCAAGCCATTATATCAAGATGAAAGACATCGACGCTATCGTGCTCGCTGATATCCGTTCTCTGACCCAGCAGGTCATTGAGGATGAAGCTGCCGCAAAATCCGCTTTCCTTGCAAAGAAGCAGTCCGAACACGCGAAACAGACTTCCGAGGATAAGAAGCGCCTTTCGGATAGCAAGCACAGGCTTGAAGAACTTTCTAACCTCATTCCGAAGATCTACGAGGACAAGGTTCTCGGAAAAGTTCCGGAAGATGTTTGCCTTGATCTGTTGCAGAAGTACACCGCCGAGCAGAAAGAGCTTAACGCGATAGTCGCTGATCTTGAAGCCAAGCAGCAGGAGAGCCGCAAAGATGAGGAAGATGTCGAGAAGTTCATCGCCCGCTTGAAGAAGTACGCCGGAGCGGAAGAACTTACCCGCGAGATGTGCTTGGAACTGATCGAGTATATCGTGGTTGACGAGTATGCCGCAGACCGCCCTCGTCACATCGAAATCTACTACAAATTCCTCGACAAAGCATTAGAGGACAAAAATCACCTTAATTTACCGCAATCGGCTTAACAAAGCCGATTGTGGGCAGTAAGAAAATGTGTGTCCTTTTGAGATGTTGACTACTTTGAACTTGTACTCTCACATGTTTCAGTAGGCAAGGACGAGGAATTGTGATGCAATTACTAACGCTCTGTCCTTCAACAATGAACCGACAGGGAAAAGTCAGGACACAGTCGAGAGCAAGGAAGCGGTCTATATTGATGAAGCTGATGACGAGGCAGAAGAAGAAACGATGAGCCTGTCGATGTGAGTAAAAAAGCAACCGCAGGGAAGAATATTCCCTGCGGTATGTATAAGGAATGTTTGAGAATATATTGATTTGATAAATGCTTTGTGGTATAATACTTATAAAGAGTTATGCCCGTAGACTGATAAGGGGTGATTATATTGCAGATAGATGAACTCAAAAAACTAATAGAGAGCAATAGTATATTATGGACGACACATTGTCTTCAGCGAATGGGCGAGCGTGACATAAAGCGTGCGGATGTTAAGAATTGTATAAGCAGTGGAGAAATAATAGAGCAGTATCCCGACGATTTCCCTAACCCGAGCTGCTTGGTGTTCGGTATGACATTGGCGAACAAAGTTCTTCATGTTGTAGCCGGAACGGACGGAAAATACCTTTATATCATTACCGCTTACTATCCCACAGAAGATAAATTTGAACCTGATCTGAAAACAAGGAGGAAATAGCTATGTGTATGTTTTGCAAGAATAAGACCTATACCGAGTCAACGACAACTCATGTTGTAAACTATAAGGACTGCATTATCATCATCAGAAATGTTCCTTGCCTTGAGTGCGAACAGTGCGGTGAAAAGTACTACACTGACGAGGTCGCTGAAAAAATTGAACGAATTGTAGAGGCAGCCAAAAAGCTCATGCAGGAAATATCCGTTGTAGATTATAAAACAGCCGCCTGAATAAAGCGAAAGCCATCTCGTTAGAGGTGGCTTTTTTAGGATAATAACCAGTACAATGTTGCGGCAGCTTTCTCAGCGTTCCAAGTGGCTGATTATGAAAATAAGGGGCTGACAAGGGGTTGAGGGCATTTTTTAGAAAAAAGAAACCCCACAAACGGCTATTTTAAGCCATCTGTGGGATTGATGAATGTGTATGTGTTACAATATAGATACCGCTTCATGCAGATAAAAAATTCGCGTTTCACTCAAAGTGAAACGCGAATTGGTAAGGTGAAATAATTTAGACTTCAACATCAATTGTAATGTAAATTCACAATTATAGCTTGATAGTATTTTTTCCTTTCATACATATAGTTACAGGTATCAAGTATCGAAAACGTAAACTGCATTTCAATATTTAACATAAAACAAATCCGTAAAATTCAAGGGAATTATTATTACAAATTTTATCATCTTTTAAAATTATAGAAAATGAAGCAATAAAATTTGTTATATATTGACATTTACAGAGTGTTGAGTTATAATATACATGTAAGATATTGTAGCTATTAGGAGGTATATTTTATGTTTTCTAATGATTATATAAATAATTACTTATCATATCATTTTGATGAAGATAATATCTCATATAATTTTGATCAGATTATCAAAAATGAACACCTTCGAAATGTGATATGTATACTTATTAACGAAAATAATCAAATGCAAAATTCGATATCTAATCAAGAGTATGCTAGAATTATGATGAAAGGTAAAATAAGTGTTACCATTCATTTTAATTCAATAATAAAATTCCTAATCAATACAGCTTTTACTGATAACAAATTAGTATACCTTAAATCTACTATTTTACTAATTATAGAATCTGTTCAAAAATTAAAAAATGAAGAACGTTGCATTTGTTTTGTTATCACTGAACTTATGTCCCAATTTCAATCTAGTATAACTAAGGATCATGTGAAACAATATTTTCAGAGCAATTATAATCCTGATATTGGATATTTATGCCCATGCAGGTTTGATTGCGATAAAGCGAATCATGAAGTAAATGAAATATGCGGATATTTAACCCTTGATTTTATCGATATTGTAATTCAAAGCCTACACGAAAAAGGAATCATTAACTACAGTAACAATATTATTTGTTCAATTCCAATCTTTAATTAAGAGGTTTACATGAATAATACTATTAAAAAAAAATATGTAGTTGAATACTATAATCTAAAAACACAAAATATCATATTTAAAATTATATTGGAATATTTTCCTGACGTAAAAGAGTGGTATAGTAAATATATGACTCCTTATTATAGTAGTGTTTCATCTGGCGAGATAACAAAAGAGCAAATACCAGATGAGCAAATATCAAGCGAACTCAAATCACATATAGAACATTTATCAGATGCAAGTATTTTTTTTGATTTAATATCAAACATTGTTGACGATTCAATTACAATAGTTGCAGAGAATAGATATGTTGATAGAGAATACCGAGATTCTTATTACATGCATTATTCAGAAGAACACAAAGAAAAATCTCGATGGTGTCAACGTCTTCTTTTGTTCAGCGGTAATCACGAAAGTGAGTTGAATTCCAAATCAGTTATTTCAGATTCAGATATTAAAATACTAAATAATGACTTTATTGGAAGTATTGTTATTAAACCACTCCACAAATGTTCGATAGGTCGAACATTATTATCACCAAATCATTTCAAGCATCTCCATAATACATACATTAGGAAATCACGTTATAATATTAATTACAGAGAATTACAATTATCTGTGGAGGCATTTCCTTTTAGAATGAGAGATGATACTACAACTTCTTGTGCAGAAGTAACACTATTAAATATTTTTGATTATTATAGTTCGAAATATAATGATTATAGGTGCCTTATGCCTTCTGAAATTCATTCCTTAGTTCGTCGTCGAAATAACGATCGAACAGTTCCGACAAAAGGGCTTAATTATACCATAATATCTAAAGTTTTGCATGAATCAGGTTTCTCACCAAAACTTCATTCTCGCTTTGATCCTGAGGATTATACGATTACTTCAATACAAAAAGGAATATCTGCATATGGTTTAGAAAAACCCTCTTCTTTATTTGGATATTATGTTGAATCTGGTATGCCAGTCGGCATTGGATTTCATATTGGAAGCCTCAAATTAGGTCACTCCGTTCTTTGTATTGGACATGCTCAGTGTAATCCAATAAACAGTGAAACTGCTAAACCTTTACTTTCAAAAGAACTATTTGAAAAAAGTGTTCGTTCTTCTTCAAATCAGAAAAACGAAATATATGCTATTGATACTAATTGGCTTAGAACCTGTTATATTATTCAAGATGATGCTAGCAAACCATATTCATTTATGAAAAAAAACAACGATGATAAATTTAAAATTGAATCAAACGAAAATGAATTAGAAATAGGAAGTGTTGTGGTTCCTCTTCATAGAAGAATGTATATGGATGCACGTGATGCGGTGTTAATGTTTAGACAGATAATTTATGATACCATTACTTTATCAGATAAAGATTTTAATATACCACATTCACTCATATCTTGCGGAACTAGCCAATTAGATCCTTTGATTTATCGAATATTTCTAGCTTCCTCTGGTCATTATAGAGCATTTAGAATAAAGCATATTAAAACAGAAGAAGAATTCGACATATATAGTAATTTAGAAATGCCCCATTTCGTTTGGGTATGCGAACTTTACAATTTGCAATCATATAACAACAGTGATCCTTTTCCATTTGGTGAAATAGTTTTGGATGCAACAGTTCCAAAGATTAATTATGATTCTTTAATAATAAAAACGTACAATAATTTTGTGAAAGTTACAGGTTATGATCCTTTTGTGTTAAAAAAACCAATCTCATTATCATCCTATTCATCGAATCTAGATGCAATAAAGCCGAAATAATAATAAAAAAGGACGATTAAAAATCGCCCTTTTTTATTAACATCCTGCAACCAGCAATGCTGATTGCTCATTAGATACACTATCTATAGTTCTACAGTACTCATCAATTAAACTCAGTATATATTCTGCATCTGCATTATACGGCTCAACATAAGGTTCGACATCCGCAGAATTACGGGCATCATTTTGTTTTATTTGCTCATATATTTCTAAAAAGCTAAGTTCTAAGTTTTTCTCATCCATAGTCATTCATCCTTTCTTACGTAAATAAGAAATACTTTAACGCACTTATATCTAACAATGACGATGAGATTATTACTAAGCTTTACATAGAAATCAATTTCTATACTAATATGGCATAATATAATAAAGTTTAAATAAGCCAAACCTACACACTCACAGTGCAAATCTCAATCGCCCGTCTCGCGGACATGCTCCCCCCGAATTCCCGACTAACAGTCGCAACCTCAGGCTTCATCGCAAAGTTTAATGTCAGCAATATTATTATATCATAAATTTCAAAAAAACAAAACCAGAAAAGTATCAACATTTTTACGATGTTTTTATTGATGTTATACAATGCGTTTGAAAAATATTTTTTTGATTATACAAGCATGCCTTTTAGTTTCAGCATCATAGTTTATACCGACAAGAAGAATATCTCCTGCATATTCCGATATTTTATCCGTATACTGCTTACGTTTTATTTGCTCAATGGCAGTATCAGCGGATTTGTCCCATTTAAGCTCTATGACCATAGCCGGCTTATCGGAAGTCTTTCGAGGTATGAAAACAAGGTCTGCAAAGCCTTTTCCTGTCGCAAGCTCCCTGTGGATTATATATTCTTTCCTTGCTGAATAGTAGGCAAGTGAGATTACGCAGCTCAATGACGTTTCATTGTTATATCCTATGATAGAAGCATTCTCATCGTGAGCTTTTTCTACCATCCGAGCGACTTTTTCCTCATCGCCGTTGATCGTCGCTTCTATCAGCTCATCAGAGGAACGTATCGCATTCATGACAGTTTCCCAACCGCCGTCCTCGATAGAATTGATGAACTCCTGCTGTACTTCGCTATTTGGTATCCATACCTTTCCGTCATTATAGGTAAGGTATCCGAGATGAATAAGCAACGTCAGCACATCATCTGCACTATTAAAGGTACTCATGTCGTTCTGAAACTTTCCGGTATTAACGCTGACTTTCTCTCCTGCTATCATATCCACAACTTTTTCACGGAGTCCGTCGAAATTCATCTGGATATATACCTTTAGTGCTTCGTAGGTTTCAGTTGAAGTCCAGTAGCTGTCAAAATCGTGTCCTGTCATAGACATTACTACGGAACGTGGGTTATATATCGAAACGCCCTTTAAATCATATCCATCGTACCAACGCTTGGTTTCTTCAAACGGCATATCGTATTTTTTGCAAAGTTCCTGAACCTCTGCTTCGGTAAATCCAGTAAACTCAGCGTATTCACGAGTATTAGTCATTGCGATCTCAGTAAACATATTAAGTGCTGAATGTTTGCCGTATTTTTTTATTGGCAGTATTCCTGTCATATACGCAAGGGCTACATAGCTCTGATCTTTGAGTATTCGCCTTAAAAAGTCGAGGTATTGAATCTGTCCTTCAGTGTCATTTTTATACTCACGAAAAACGCAGTCCCACTCATCAATTATAAAAATAAACGGCACTCTTTTCTCGTTAAAGACTTCTGCCAATACTGACATCAAATCGTTCCAATCGAAACAATCCACATCGCCGTTTTCTTTTTTTATCTCATGTATCAATCGCTTTGACAGATAATCAAACGATTCTGTTATAGAATTACCTTTACTAACAAAATCAAGCATATTGATATGAATCACATTATATTTATTCAGATGCTTTTCAAAACAAGGATCAGCAGATATCTTATACTTACTGAACATTTCTTTTGAGTCGCAGCCTCTGCTATAATAAGCAGCAAGCATATTAGCAGTCATTGATTTTCCAAAACGTCTTGGTCTGCTGACACATATAAAACGTTGTTCGGTATATATCTGAGCATTAGTTTGCTTAATGAGTTCACTTTTATCAACATATATTTCTGAATTAAGTGCCATCTGAAAATCCATATTATCAGGATTAAGGTATATTCCCATTGCCGTTCCTCCTTTGCGCTTATATTACCTCTATTATACTCTATATCGCTTAAAAAATCAACTGTTTTAGGAAAATAGGCGCTTGCACTCCCTTTCGGTCCGATATGCCTCGCACTGCCGCACAAATCGCTTTTATTGGCTTCTTGTCTTGGCGATATTATACACCTCTCGTGGCTTTAACAGCCGAAACCACTCTGTGCATAGAAGTACTGAAAAAATGGCTTTCTGAATTCCTCTTTCAACACTTCGGGCTTGAGAATGAGGAGCTTTTCGGCGTATTCCTTATCATCTGACAAACATTTTTTGTTATCGAGCAGTCCGAGAGCCTTATACTGCTTCCGCACTTCTGATGTGAAGCCATCAAGTACAGCAGGGTGACTGTCTACAGCGTATCTCCGCATTTCATCTGTGGAAATATCCGTAGTTATTATCCCTTTTGCCCATTCCTTATTGGAATTTGAAAAGCGTCCGTCATAGTCCTTACAGCAGATAGTTGCCGCAAGTACCCACATTGTACGGTCATAACCGTACTCGGAAAATACCTCATTGACGCATTCCCTGTCAAGGTACATACCGTCGAAATGCTCCCTTATAGCCTTTTCGATAGCTTCCTTGCACTCGCAGCTGGCTTTATAGCTTAACTTCCACCTTTCAAGCTCGTCCATTTCTACGGCATCGGCTCTGCTGTGTTTGTACAGAAACTCAAAGCTCATGAAGCATCGCCCTTTAATATACTGCTTATGAGGTCTGGAGGTATTTCGGGAATACCTGTTTTTCCCTCAAGCTGCTGTACTGTTACATCTTCCTCGCTGAGTGTCAGCCGTATGACATTCATTTTATTTGCTTCATGTATGACACCCATGATAACAATATCATCGTTATCTTCAACAAAGCCGATAGTGTGAATTATCTTTTTCATTATTAGTATCCTTCCTCGTCATCGTCAAGAAATGACAACTGACGGTTTAAATTACGCCTTTCGGACGTATCGTAATTGCTGATAAACACCTCATGATATTCAGCTCCGCTTTCATACCTGAGCGCAAGATTATTAGGTCTGACAACTTCCTCAATATATATACCGGGGATATCCCACAACTCCCTTATCTCAGGACAGTCATTGTATGACACAAGGAACTTGCCTTCACATTCGAGCAGGGTATTTCTCAGGCGGATGTGATCCTCTCTTGTGAAATCCACATCTTTATAGAAGCTCTCCGTATCGTAATACGGCGGATCGCAGTAGAAGAAGCTGTCAGGTCTGTCATAGAGCTTTATGAGTTCCTCGAAGTCCCTGTTCTCGATAGCGACTGACTGAAGCCTTTCTGCGGCTCTTTCGATAAGCGGAAACCTTTTCCACATGGTAACAGGTCTACAGCAATACTGGTCTGTTTTGTGACCGTAGCTGTACTGGATAAGGTAATAGAATTTCGCGGCTCTGTCATAGTCACGGAATCGAGCGAAAAGACCTTTCCTGCGCTGCTCTACGATACAGCGGAAGTCATCACGGGCGTTTATCATAAACATGAGCTTTTTTATGAGCTTTCGGGCATTCTTTCGGACGCAGCGGTAAAGGTTGACAAGATTGCTGTTGGCATCGTTGAAGACCTCGAATTTCTCAGGGGTTTTATGGAACAACACCCAGCCTGCGCCGCCGAAAACCTCAATATACCGCCCATATTCAAGCGGAAAACGTATTATGATCTTGTCGCGGAGAGATTTCTTACCTCCCACCCATGACATGAAACTGTTCATACGCCTCCTTTCCGCCGCTAATGCGTCGGAAACAGAAACAGCCGCCTGCATGGAACATTTCTGCTCCCGACAAGCGGCTTTAAATATTATTCTTCTTTGCCTGCAAACAGGCTGATATCATTCCTTTCTTTGTAATATAGTCTGCCGCCTCATTGACGGCGGTACAAAGCTCGCGGTACTGCTTGCAGGAAAGCACCTTTTTGGCTCTTTTCAGCATTGACGGAACATTTCCGCTCAGAGTAACGCTTGCTTTTTCGTATCTTTTGCGTGTCTGCATACGACCTCCTTCCCTCAAAGGTTATCAGGACGTATTCATAATTCATTCCTCCTTTATTGCTCCGAGATTGACTGATTTCAGCCGAGCCGTCGCTGTTTTTGAAATATATATATTAACAGCAGTAATTATAACTGCTGGGATAGGCTGCCCTCGTCAAGTTCTTCCTGACAGCATGGGGTTATGTAGTCAGTTATGATGCAAAGTGCTTCCTCATAGCTGCCCGAGGAAGTGACCCTGTTATGCATTTCCGCTGCTTCTTCCGTCATACCGTTGTCTTTAAGAGTTCTTGAAGCAATTCCAAGAATATTGAATATGTTGCCGTCAGCTCCTATTATCGGGCTCATTGGCTTTTTCTTTTCTGACATTTATTACATCTCCATTTCTGCGGACTCTTCTTCATAACAGTCCGTATTTATATATTCATCAAGCTTTACGCTATCGCTGAGATAACTGTAATCATCCTTATCAACAAATTTGCTATGCCAGAACTCATCCATTTCAATAGGTTCTTTACAGATGATCGTACCCCAGTGGTTGACCATTACAGACGGCTTTATCTCACATATTTCGCCTGTACAGTCATCATCGTGTCTGACATCGTATGCATAAAGACCTTCGGGTACTGTGCTTCGGTCAACTCTCATATTTGTGAAAAGCACTGTCTGTCCGAAAAGCTCCATTAGCTCAAAGTCTTCTTCTGCTGCATTTACCTTCATAGCTGCATCCCCATGTCCGATAATTCTGACTGGCTTTCTTCCTGTGATATGACATGAAAGCTGTCAACTCCGGGAACAAGAGAAAGCCCTTGCCCGTTATCCCACCTAACCATAATGCTGCACATATCATCAACGCCTACAACAGTTCCAGTTGTTATGGGCGGTACAGGTCTGGGATCGTCAGACATACAGTCACAGCATATCCTTGTTCCTGCAGGGTAACGGCTGCGGTAGTATTCTATTTCTCTTTCACTTGGCATTCTCATAATATCAGCTCCTTTGCATGGCAGGAAATATGGGCTCTATAGCCCACCCGTTCATAAACCACAGATATATGATTATCCTGCCGAGTTTCTTGGTTTTTATCTGCTTTTTGCGAAGTCTCTCGTTTGCTTCAACAACTGTATTCTCCCACCAACCGCAAAGTTCGTCGATCTCTGATTCCGAAAGTGTACGGTAACACTCGCAGTTCAGGCAAAGCATAAGACGTCCGTCATTTTCCTCTACAGCAGGGACTGCGGAATAAATGCGGCGTTCAAAGAACTGCGGAAGAGAAACAGGAGTAAGTGCATTATAAGAACTTACATATATTTCATTCCTGCATTTCTTCTTTTCTCGCTCGATAAGGATGCGGTAATCGTCGCCGCCGTCCCACGGATTTTCGTATGGTGCTTCTCCCTTTACCATTATCGGTGAAAAGAGCTTTAGTTTTACAAATTTCATATTTTTCCTCCGATCATAAAGAAAGACCGCTGAGTTCTTCGTCAGCGGTCATATCCTGTGTTTCTTCTGTTGTAACGGTCAGCTCAGGCTGAAAGGGCGTGTCAAGACTGCTCACCTCTACTGATGATATATCAGGCTTTGCTCTCAGCAATTCAGCCGCTGAGTCGCGTATCATTCCCTTTATATCCTCAAAATCACAGTCAATTTCTTTCAGAACATCTTCAATAGTGAAGTCCTTATGACCGAGATGCGCGAATGTAGCTATCCTGTCTGCTGCACTCGATATGGTATCAAGTAGCCTTTTTTCGCTTTCTGTAATGGGAGCTTTGACTGTTTGAAGTTCTATTGGGT
>CALEPT010000050.1 GCA_937910385.1 uncultured Ruminococcus sp.
ACCGAAAGTATATTACCTATACTTGTCCTAATGGAAGGAGATGCCGTGACAATAAACTTCACGGTGACAAGTATAGAAAGGAGAACATGGAGTATGAATTCGAAACAAGAAGAATTGCAGCAGATGTACGACAAGGAATTGTCAGCAGCAGCGGACACTCAGCCGACAGTGTTAGTGCTCGACTCCAACTGGAGAGCACTGATAGAATTGAACAAGCTGATGTCGCAGGAGCAGCTGGAAATACTCAGCCGACTCTCGGTGCTGGCGACGAAAGCAGAGACAGAACAGGTGCTGAAAACAATACGCTCCGAGCAGAGGAATACCATAGCGACTTGTCAGGAGCTACTGAATCAAGCAGAAGAACTGTCGGAAACAGCGACGGCTCAACTGGAGAAAGCAACAGCGGACCTGTCCTCACAGGCTGGGAAGTTGAACGAGGAATATGGCTTGAAGATGAAAGAGCTCGAAGAATACAAGCACAGGCTCAGATCAAAAGCAGCCAAGAGGATAGTGATTTCGCAGTCGGTCTTGATAGCTTTGTCGGCGGCGTTACAGCTGTGGCTTCGCTGATAGAGGACGAGCCTGCCGACAATACCGAGTACGCTCGGGAACACGTTGACAGTAAGGCTCTTGCTGAGGAGCGAGAGCGCAAAGAAGCTCTTGGAATACACATGGGCTGATGTCCAAAATCAAATCTATAAAGGAGAGATGAATCATGAACAACGTAGGATTCATAAGAAATACGAACAAGACAACTAAGAGGAGAGTGGTTATTGAATGGCTGAGAAGAACACAAAAACTGAAACAAATAAGTACGCTGAACTGCGCCGAACGCAGTATGAGATAGATACGGTCGTAATAGACGGCAAAACCTACACCGTTATCAACGCCTTCCCGAAGGAGGCTGACGAGACCTTGGACGACAAGCTCCGCTATCTCATGAAAGTCAGTTAACAAAATTTTTACTGGACTTTTGAGCCGATTAGGAGTATACTGTTGGTGTGCCGAGAGGTACGCCAACAGAGGCCTATTCGGTTTGGTTTCCGGAGAAGGAGGATTTATGAAACCAAACAATGAATTAATTACAGCTTTGTATTGCCGACTTTCACAGGAAGATGCTCGAGAGGGCGAGTCACTGTCCATAGAAAATCAGAAGAAAATGCTCAGTGAATATGCAGAGCGGAATGGTTTCCGCAACTGTCAGTTCTACGTTGACGACGGCTTCAGCGGAGTCAATAAGAACAGACCTGAGTACGTTCGTATGCTGAAAGATGTCGAGGACGGTCTTGTGGGAACGGTAATTGTAAAAGACCAGTCCAGACTTGGACGCGACCACCTTGAGACTGACCGCCTAATGGAATTAGTATTCCCCGCATACGATGTACGCTTCATTGCGGTTACAGATGGAGTAGATAGTGCCAACGGTATCAACGAGATGTCGGGCATAAAGAACTTGTTCAATGATATGTATGCCAGAGATACGTCGAAGAAGATACGCGCTGTATTCAAGGCAAAGGGAGAACGCGGTGAGCGTGTTGGAACAGCGATTCCTTATGGATATATGAAAAGTCCCGATGATTCAAAGCAGCTTATACCAGATCCCGTAACCGCTCCAGTGGTGCGTCAAATATATGAGCTTTGCGCTGAAGGCAAAGGAACGAGGGCAATATGCAGGTACTTGGAAGAACATCAGATTGAAACGCCAGGAATATATGAGTTTAATCAGCGTGGAAAAACCTGTAAGCAGCCTAAGTTCGATACGCCATATCTGTGGACGCAAAGTACAATACGTGATATGCTGTCAAACAGGATTTATTGTGGAGATACTGTGAACTTCCAAACGTACAGCAAGTCAAACAAGTTGAAGAAACGTATCAAGAACGATCCAGAGAATATACTCATCTTTGAAAATACGCACGAAGCGATAGTGAGCCGAGAGCTATTCAACCTCGTTCAGAAGCACTACGAGGGACGGAAACGTCCAGACCGGCAGGGAGATACCGACAAGTATGCTGGCTATATATACTGTGCTGACTGTGGCTCGAAAATGTATCTTCACCGCGGCAAGAACATAAAGCCTGAGAATAACTACTATCAGTGCGGCGGCTATCAGACCAAAGGCGGAAGATATTGTACAGTTCACAGAATAAAGGCTAATGTGCTTGACAGCTTAGTCCTTAAACAGCTTAGAGATATGACCGCATACGCAAGAGAAAACCCAGAGGAATTCTATGAAATAGCTGCTCGGAACGGCAGAGAAACTGCTGAGCTTGAAAAGAAAGAGTCTGAAAAGAAGCGTATCAAGACTGAAAGTCGTATTAAGGAGCTTGATAATATCCTGAGCTGCCTTTACGAGGACAAAGCGTTAGGAAAGATAATTCCAGAACGCTATGATAAGCTCGCGGCTGGCTATGAGACAGAACAGCGTGAGCTTGTAACTGAGCTTGCAAAGCTCTCGACAGAGCTTGATAGTATGCATCGGAGGGACAAGTGTATACGCGAATTTATCGAGAATGCAAAGGCAAATCTCGAGATCAAGGAGATTACTCCGAAGATACTTAAAACGTTCATAAGTCGGATCGACGTCTATGAAAAGCCTGAGAAGTATTCCCGAAACTGCGGAAATATGATACTTATACATTACACATTTCCCAGTCTGAACAAGTTTGAGCCTGTGCTGCCTCCAATTGCTGACAAGACATTTGCACAGGCAGCCTGCTAAAAGAGAAACTGAGTGGCTCGTCACCACTCGGTTTACATAAGAATTTAATAAAGTTCCGTTAAGGATAGCACGCTAATGGTGCCCTTTTTTGCGTTATTCCTCTGGGAGAGATGGGATAAGCTTCAGGAT
>CALEPT010000051.1 GCA_937910385.1 uncultured Ruminococcus sp.
TTTTGCCATAACTGATACCGAGCGAGTGTATTTCTTCATCGTGCTGCAATAGTTCGCGATACATCCAGTTGTTTTTGAATTCCTCTGACGGAAACTTTTTGCATCGGTCATCGTTACAAGGGATAAAATTCCTTATGAGATCATCGACGGAAAAGAACGCTGTATTGCCGATGAAGTGCCATTTGAACTGCCGGAAAGTTGGTGTTGGTGTAGATTGGCATCTTTGGGAATTACGCAGACAGGAAACACACCACCAAAGACCAATCCGGCTAATTTTGGTGATTATATTCCCTTTATAGGTCCAGGAGATATATACAATGGAGTAATAAACTACAATAATCAAGGCTTATCTGAGCAAGGAAAAGAGTGTGGCAGAGTTTGCCAAGAAAACTCGATAATACAAGTTTGCATAGGTGGTTCAATTGGCAAGGCGGCAATCACAAATAGAGAAATATCTTTCAACCAACAAATAAACACTATTACTGCAATTCTATGTGATTACAAGTATTTATACTTCTCAATGATTTCTGATTATTTCGTATCATATATTAAAGCCAATGCTGGCGGGACAGCAACACCTATTATTAACAGAGGATTATGGGATAAAATTCTGATTCCTGTTCCGCCACTTGCTGAACAGCACCGCATAGTCGCTAAAATTGAAGAAATCATGCCTTACATCAACACGATCACAAAGTAAGATGTTACAATTATATCGGAAGGAGGTCTTTCGATATGATTGACACATTTAAGGCATATCTGGACAAAACAAATCTGTCCGAGAACTCAAAGTCTGCCTACCTGTTCGCCCTAAGACAGTTTATCGGGCAGTATGGCAGCGTGACAAAGAAGAACCTCACTGCATACAAGGTGTGGCTTGTGGATCACTTCAAACCGCAGACTGTAAATCTCCGCCTACGTGGAATGAACTGCTACCTTGAAAGCGTGGGCAAGGAGAAGTGGAAGTTGTCCTTTGTCAAGGTTCAGCAGAAGCCATTCCTCGAAAATGTTATCAGTGAAGCGGATTACTTGTACTTCAAAAAGCGTCTGAAAGAGGACGGCGAATTGTTCTGGTACTTTGTGATCCGCTTTCTTGCTGCCACGGGAGCGAGAGTGAGCGAGCTGATCCAGATCAAGGTGGAACACGTCAGGCTCGGCTATCTCGACTTGTACTCCAAAGGCGGTAAGCTCCGCCGCATTTACATTCCGAAGTCCTTGCAGGCAGAAGCCCTTGCGTGGCTTGCTGAGAAGAAGCAGGACAGCGGTTTTATCTTCCTCAATCAGCGTGGACAGCGTATCACCACAAGGGGCATTTCGGGCGAATTGAAGAAGTTTGCAGAGAAGTACGGCATCGACACAAAGGTGGTATATCCACACTCGTTCCGTCACCGCTTCGCCAAGAGCTTTCTTGACCGCTGCAATGATATAGCGTTTCTCGCAGACCTTATGGGACATGAGAGCATTGAAACAACTCGCATTTATCTCCGCAAGACCGCCACGGAACAGCGTGAGATCGTAGACAGTGTTGTGGATTGGTAAATAATCAGGGCATATAGATTTAAAATATCCATATGCCCAACAGTAAAATGAACAAAATTCAACGTATAAATTTGTACGAAATTGAAAATACAGAAGAAAGGCCAATTAAACGCTTGACAAAGTCTGTTTTCGTAGAGTATAATGAATGTGTTTGTTTGAAGGGTACTTGTATCCTTTGAGACGATCCGCTCGGTGTTGGTAGCACTGAGCGGATTTTTTAATCCTTGCCAAGAATTTGGGTTGAATCATCCATAATAACTTCTTTGAATTCTCTCCCGCCGATACAACGAGCTTCTAAAAGAGTCTTCATATCCGAATATTCACCAAGTAAGATATATTCTTGGCTTGTTTCGTCATCGTCTGTTTTTTTCTGATAAACACCGAATAGAGCTATCGAGCCATCTTCAAGAATTGTATCTATTTCATTATACATTGGTAGTACGAAATCATATCATTACAGTACAAGCATAGAATCACCTCTTTCAATGAGTAATATTTATAGTTTTGATTTTTGAACTTTTGCAGCTCTTGGCGTTACACCGCATTGCTCAGATATTTCATCCACTGACATAACGCCAATCAGGTAAGAAGAAGCAAGTAACTCTCCGCCAAAGGCATCCGCCTGCCATTCCGGATCTTCAAATGCTTTTAATTTCTCACCTGGTTTCAATTTGCAGAGTGTAATTGAATCGCTATCGTGTAAAAATAGGTGACCGACTTCATGCGCAACTGTAAGTCTGGCAAATCCGTCGCCATCAATAGCTTTATTGTAAATTGCTTCATTCAGTATGATTTTATGCTCGGACGGTTTTGTTTCTCCGCAAGTCTTTTTCATCTTCTCATAGGGGATGATCTCAAGTTCAAAATCAGGCATAATCTGTGGCAGATAAAGTTCTACAAATTCTACAATAGGGAAATATAAGGTGTGCTCGTATCCAGTCTTACGACGAATCATCTTTGCGAGCCAGCGGATATTGTCACGGGATATTGGTGCTGCCTTGTAATTGCTCATATATCAACTTTTACCACCTTTCAGAATGTCCTTAAGCTGTTTTATCTGTCTGTCGTTAAAATCTGAAAACTTCCTTGCGAAAGCAACCGCAAGTTCTTTGTTTTCAATTCGCTTTTGCTCAGCGAGAGGTGGAAGTGGAATCAAGTATTCATTTGCTCTAACAAGCGTAATAGTGCCTACTGTTGTTCCAGACGAATTATCTTTGATGACTGTTTCCATATATGGTGACATCATAAGATACCTAAGATACTCGGAGCAGAGTTTACCGTAGTTTTCAAAGCATATTACACTGGCATCTTTGTAGTAGAATTTGTCTGTATCTCTAACAATATACGTCTTTCCTAATGTGCCAACAGCAGTTACCATCAAATCTCCGCTTTTAGGGTAATGTCATTAAGCTAAGAAACTAAAGTGAATGAAACAGGAGTATGTAAAATGAA
>CALEPT010000052.1 GCA_937910385.1 uncultured Ruminococcus sp.
TCACGATAGTGTATGAGCCGTCACTGTTGTCGATAAATTTGAACTTTCTTGCGTCAGATTCATCGTTTGTCCATATACCGAGGCTTGTGCCATTGTCTGCACTTCCGTATGGCAGGTCAAGGCAAAGCGTACCGTTTGAGTCAGCCTTTGTATAGAGATAGTAATATCCGTCACCAGCGTCCTTTACAGTCCACAGGTCGGCATTTCTGTTATATGACTTGCCCTGCATAACGTTCGTGCCGCTTGCAGCCGTGCCGTTCTCCACTTCAAGATACAGACCGCTGTTTACATTGCGGAATGAATATACCGCATTTTCATCAAGAACAGCTCCGCTGCCTGATACGGGGGCGTTGCCTACCTCAATATCCTTAGTGAAGGGGCAGGGATATTTCTTCGCCACAAACTTTGACATATCTGAATCAGTAATATATTTGATACCGGCATAGGACTTGAACGCACCCGCATAAGTTGTACAGAATGTTCTTGTATCAGTATAGCTGTTATCATAGCCTGCTATCAGAGTATAGCCGTAGTTTGCGCTTGGCTGCCATGTACTTGTTACCTTAGGTTTGAAAGTAATAGGCGAATAATTCAGATATGAGCCGCTGTCACGATAAGGTTCAGGCCCGCCGCCTGCTGAAATACATCTTGTGTCCACCTGAGAAATGTTCTCAAAGCGGCAGTTCTCGCTGACTATTTCAGAGCCTTCTCCGCCGATTATCTGAGCCGTACCGCTTTCGCTGCCCGTATTGTATCCGTTGAAATAGCTGCTGTAGATATGCCCCGTTCCGTTGCCTATCTGAGGACATCTTCTTACGCAGTTTTCCCAGTCATTGTACATAAGAGTAGTACGGCAGCGTGTTGTTTCACCATTCTGAGTTCCGTAAGCAAATGTCCAGTAGCGATTGGAGAAAATATTGTAGGAAACTGTGATGTAGTCGGGGCTGCGCTGAAGGTCAACGCCGTCATAGGGAGTGTTTACCCATACAAATTTTCCGACCTCGTCTCTGTTGCGGTTGAGCTCGCTGTTGAACGTGCAGTGATCTATCCATACATTTCTTGATGAGTAAACATTCACAAGAATGCAGTTCAAAGAATCCTTTGCAAGCAGTGTCAGATTGCGAATAACGAGGTTGTCAGACGGCTTGTCGCTGGAGTCATTGTCAGCCTGATTGTTAGTGCGGAGCTGACAGTCCTTTAAGGTCACACCGTAATAACCTGTGATAGTTTTGTTGTCACGTACACGTATCTGACCGTAGGAGTGCATATCAATGGTTTGCGTAAGGACGATCGTTTTCGGATCAGTCGAACCGAGAGCGCTGATAAGCTCTGTGTCATTGCTGACAAAAACGGTCTCGCCTAAAAGTCCGCCGATAGTACCTGCTTTTTCTCCCTGTGATACCTTTGCATTTGCGGCAAATCCCTCCAGACCGTCCAGATTCAGCTTGAATTTCTGGTATGTATCGCCTGTGTAGGTCTCCGCGGAAAGAGAGTTGCTGTTTGCATTGAATGTCAGGGCAACACTATTATCAGCATTGCTGACGATCTTGTAGTAGAGGTACTGTCCCTCGAAGTCCTTGTCCACGCCGACAATGTTCCAGCGCTGATTTGCTCCGTCAATGTCTGGAGAAATAGTGGCAAGTCCGCCCTCGTTGGTGACGATGTATCCCGTAGCGGAATTGACTATCTCGTAGGTGCCGCTGTTGACATAATTGAGCGACCATTTCTCATCACGAGTGCCTTGCTCCTTCTGAGAGTTGAGGTAAGAGCCGCTGTCTGAGCCTGAGATGCTCACGCTCCGGTTGGTGTCGCCTATACCCAGCCGAAACTCCTGAACGGCATATTTCTCCGAAGCCGCCTCAGCTTCGAGAGAAGGTGATTTTTCGGACGGAATGACTGATAGTGCTGTAAATGAGAGGGCAGCAGCCGTCAGAAATCCTGTCACACGTCTGAATAGCTTCATACGTTTTCCTCCTTGACGTAATAATATAATGATATAACTTAGAAGTTGAGCCGTACCCAATAAGAATACGGCTGCCTTCTGATTTGTCCCATTACAAATGTTTTTCTATCTTAAACCGCCGGACGACATTATGTGCAGATGAGCCGCCGACAAGTTTATTCATAATTTATCTATATTCTGATTATACTATATGATAGATAGAATATCAAGGACTTATTCTGCTAATTTTTAGACGCATTGTGTTATACCGAGGAGAAATGAAGTTATGGCTACGATGAAATTTCCCCGAAAGATATATTCGGACTCAATCCTTATACATACCGCAGGGAGTATTCTTCTCTGCGGCTGCTTTTTACTCACAACGAGAGGCTCATCGTTTCTTCTTCCTCGTCATCTGTTTCGTCAATATCGACTGCTTCTTCACTTTCGGCTGTGGATTGACTTTCCACTGTCGGTTCATTGTTAAAGGACAGAGCGTTTGTAATTGCGTCACAGTTCCTCGTCCTTGCCTCCTGAAACATATGAGAGTACAAGTTCAAAGTTGTTCCTACGATGCTATGTCCCATATCTGCTGACACTGCAACTACGTCCACTCCTTCAAATATCAGGAGCGATGCGTGAAGGTGCCGCAGTGAATGTATGTCGCAGAATCGGAAGCCGTTGTGCTTGCAGAACTCTCTGAACCAGCCATAGGGAGTCTGCGGATTCATAGGCTC
>CALEPT010000053.1 GCA_937910385.1 uncultured Ruminococcus sp.
GCCGCTGATGATTGCGTAAGCGAAGGTGATTGCTGTGATAGCTTGCGAGGTGCGGATTGCAGACTTGAAGGTGAAGCATATGTAAGTGCATATGCTACGCTTGCCATACTATTATTATATGTTGTATCAACAGATATAGATGAAGCTTTATATCCGCTTGGAAATGTAATAGTTACACTTTGCGTCCTTGGATTTGTACCTGAATTATCATCATTTATTGTTGCAGTAATACCATTTTTTGTAGCAGTAAGAACTTGGCTACCATCTTCAATTGTCAAATCTGTACCACTATAGTTTTGTCCATAAAAACCAATTTTAAATTGTGTATTAGTACCTGATTCAGATGTTATATTAACAAAACTTCCGCCCCATGTCCCTTGATCTGTATAAGTAAGTACTAATTCGCCCAGTTCCTTATCAGTGTCAAAAGTCAAACTGCCATAAGGTGTTAATGTTCCTGTTACCGCACTGCTCTGTACCGTAACCGTTATATCGTGGCTTGTATTGTCTTCGGTTCTTGTGATAGTTATCGTAGTAGAACCTGCCGCAACACCTGTAACATTACCGTCGGAATCGACTGTAGCTACGCTTGTGTCATTTGACTGATAAGTGAACGTTCCGTAAGACGGTGTAATACTGATCTGAGCGGATTCTCCTTCTGCAATTTCGATATCATCTGCCGTAAAATCAGGAAGATCAACTGTCACAGAAACCGCATTTGAATCAAGCGTTTCTCCGTTGTAGAGGTAATGGGCAGTTATATTTGCCGTACCGCCGTTTACAACGGTCATCACGCCGTTTTCGTCGATCGTGATAACGTTCGTATTACTGCTTGTAAATGAAACATTCGCATCACTTGCACTAAGCGCAGTCTCTGCTCCTCCCGGCGGAGTAAACATAATGCTTGCTATGCTCGGAGTTGCTTCTCCCGCTGTTACCGTAGTATTATTCAACGTAAGAGTAAGCTGCGGATCATCTACGATCTGCACCGTTAATGCTATTGTCTGATCATCAGCGTCAGTAAATGTTATCGTTGCCGTATCGCCCACAGAAGCTCCGGCTGCGGGAGTGATAGTCCATGTTTTCTTTGAACTGTCTGTTGTGGGAGTATTTATTGCAGTGCCGTCTACGCTCGCATTCACCGGCTTATTGGAGGTTATAGTGTAACCTGCCGAGCTTACCGGAATGGATATCGTGCTGCCGGCTTCCTCACTCAACGCAAGTGTAAGTGAATTTTGCTGAGCACTTGAAGAATCAGCAACTGTTTCACGGTGTATGCGAACTGTTATTTCATCAGCTGAATGATCTTCTTCATCATTCCATGTCTTTTTAACGCTTATGCCGATCGTTTTTATCTTGTTCGTTATCGTTACAGTTCCGCTTTCGCCAGCCAGCTGACCATTATTTGCATAGGTAACAGCTTCAATGTACTTATTGCTGTCTCCCGACAGTGTGTAATAAGTTCCGTCGCCGCTGAGCACGTGTGTGCCCTGTTCCTTGATATAGTATACATATTCAACACCAAGTGAATTTTTCTCGGGAAGCTCGTCAAGTGCAAGCTTATAGCCGTCAGACTTCGACAAGGTGTATGTGCCATAAAGCGTTCCTGAGAACTGTGAGCTTATATCTGCGTCTTCACCCGGCATTGAGATGTTGGTCGGGTTTGTGATGGTTTCCGAACCGCTTGTGTACTTAGCATTTATCGCATTGAAGAATGCTGCTGCGATAGCCGCATAGCCTTCTGCATTCGGATGACAGCCGTCTGCAAGCATTGTTTCTGTTTCGCCAAGAGCGTTTCCGCTCGAATCGATGACATCAACAGCTGAATTAACGTCAACTAACGTTATATTATAGCCCTCGTCTATCAGATCATTAACGACCTGTATGATAGCCGTGTTATAAGCATCAACGAGCGCATTTGCCTGTGCCTGCGTCGGGTTAGCATTAGGATACTGAAACCAGCTTAAGATCGTAATGTATGGTATTGTTCCGACATACAGCTCAAAATCAGTGATACCTGCTGCATCCGCCTTAGTGAATATTGCTCTGACAAGTGTTTCAAACCTATCGGAAGCTCCTGATGATTTACCATGTAATACATCATTTGTTCCTGCAAGCAGGTTGAGCTTCGTTACTCCGCTAAAACTGATTTGATCGAGCCTGTCTATCATATCTTGTATTTCGTTGCCGTCAATACCATAATTAGATACGGCAGCATTTGTAAAGTCGTTATCTCTCAGCATTTGCTGGAGCTTTGCCCAGTATCTGTCGGATTCCGCAACACCGTTAAATGAACCGTTCGTGATAGAATCGCCCAAAGCTACGATCTTTAAGTTATTCGGTTTCTCAGTGGTCTGAGAAGAGCCCCCTACCGTTTCCGTTCTGAGTTTCTGATAAACCTGAACGGTGATCTCATCGGGAAGTGCCGAAGCCATTGCTTCATTGTAATCAGACGAAGTTTCATCTGTTATTATCACATTTCCGGCAGAATCCACCCAGTTTTTCTTAATAACAAGCTGAGTCGGAATGCTGTTTGTGATAGTAGTTGACTGTCCGGCAGATGTAGTTGTCTTCTTATAGGCAACTGAATAATCATCAGGTACGACCTTTTCTACTACATAATAGTAATAGTTGGTGTTGTTGCCGTCTGAATAAGGAAGGTCAGTCCACGTTTTCTTCCATACTACCGAGTCGTCTTCCTGCTTACCAAGAGTCGTCTCATACTCAATGACTGAAGCTTTGAATTCTGCTGTCGAGCCATCACTGAAGGTCACCGTCACATCGGCGCTTCCAAGAGAGCTTCCTGTTATCGTGAGCGTATTTCCCTCATGGCTGATAGAAATTATACCTGAACCGTCACTTTCAACAGTGGTTATCTCACTGTCATAGGTGTGTGACCAAGTTTTTCCCTTTTCTATGAGCCGAACATCGTCACTCGACTTTATACTGCTTCCGGTATAAACGCCGGCTATAGCTGCGCCATTGGCAATATTTTCAAGCTGTGTGCTTGTAAGATTTGAAAGTGTGGACTGAACGAGCATTACAGTGATAGAATCTTCACTGTGGTCCTCGCCGTTATCACTCCATACCTTCTGGACGATAGCATTAGTAGTAGATGAACTCAAGCTTGTATTTATGATCTCAAGAACGCCTGTGCCATCGCTGATCTTTCGTGTCGTTTCAGATGTATATCGCCCGTAAAGCGCGAGCTGCTGATCTGTTGTGAGTTTTTCAGCGACCTCGAAATTATCAAAGTAGGATAGATCGTAAGTATTTCCGGCTTCGTCTGTTACCGTTTCCGGAAGAATATACTCATAATTGTCATCGTATGTCAGCTCTGTAACAGGTAAAACAAGCTTTGTTCTGGTAGTACCTTTTATACCATATACCGTGAAGCCTACTGCCATTTTTTCGGTAGTTGAGCCTGCCTCATTCGGCGGAGTTACCTCCTTGCCGTTAAGATCTACCCAAAGCTTACGGACCATTATGCCTTCTGAATTGTTTACCTCGATAACAGTGCCGTCAGTATTAGTGCCGTTCTTTGTGTAAACGGGCTTGAATGGACCTTCTTCTGTACCGTTAAGATATTTTCCGGTCGCTTCATCATACGTATATGTTACACCGTTCTTATCAGTGTAGGATATCTCTCTTACGAAATAATAGATCGGTGTACCGTTTTTACCGCTCGGGAGATCGCTCCAAGAAGCGCTTGTGCCTGAACCGTCATTCTTATACGTAATAGTCTGTGTTGCCTGGAAAGTTGCAGGGACGTCAATGTCATCGCTGCTTACCAGCCTGAGATTTGTACCTTTTTTGCTTGTTGACCAGTAAAGTCCGAGTACTACTTGTGATTCATCGGGAAGATTTTCCGTAGAGCCGCTGAAACTCTTTTCAGCACTCAGCTCAATATTCTGATTGTTAGTGATATTGATAGTGCTGTTTTTTAGTATCGACTTCACCTTGCCATTAGCGTCGTCAGGTATTGTTCCGCTGTATTCGTCGTAATCGTAGTAGAAAATAAATTCCTCATTGCCCGAAAGACCGTTAGACCAATTCGGCTGACGATAATTCTCAGGAGCTGTGACCTCGACGAACTTATAAAGCGTATGCTCGCTCAGATCAAAGGTATGTACATCTTCCTTATCATTTACAGTAGATGTATCGTCGGTCGCAGCAAATACCAGATCCGCTGCTGCTGCAGGATACATATCGTCCGATTCCGCATAATTGGTATATGGAGAAGACGGGAATGTAAATTTACGGTATGTACTATCCGCTGTCTCAATTGTCTCTACATTGCTCGCATAGACCCATTTGCCCTCTACATACTTTGCGACCTTGAATGTTGAACTGAGGTAATTCATTGCATAGTTGCTTACATCGGTCTTGTAGATCTCAGGATATCTTTCCGCTTCAGATGTAGCGCTTGAAGTGGTATTCATATCCTGCGAATTGGTAGAGGTTTCGCCGCTTCCGTTATCAGCTTCAAACGATGCCGAGTTCGAGAACTTGAGAGTATCGCCTACCTCCCAGCCGGTAACAGCATATGTGTATACTATGCGGTATGCTTGCTGATCGGGAACGCTGATATTTAAAACAGCAATCCTTGGAGTGTACTCATAGCACGCTTCAATCTTAGTAATAAGAATTGGATTTGAACCAGATCTCTTTGTTACGGTCAAGCTGGTCATTGCCGAATCATAAGTACAAGAAACACTATCGGTGCCATTAACCTGAAGGTAAGTATAATCGATACTAACTTGGTGGTAGTCATTCCCAATACTTTCCCTATCAAGATAGAGTATAATTTTTTTCAGTTTTTTTGAGGAGTCTAAAGATATGACATACGAGTCGCCTGTATTGTTTAAGGTGGTCCCTGGTAACTCAACTATATCAAATTCTGGCTCAGTACCCGCCTCAATGTAGTCAATGGTATAACTATAGTCTCCTCCGCTGAGAGGACTGCTCTCATCGACAACGCCGTCCACTATCGGATAAACGTTTATTGAATAGAGCGTCAGATCCAAATCGTCGAGAGTCTTGCTTCCTCCGTCGAAGGATACTGCATCGGTGATATCTATCATTCCCGTATTGGAAAGCTTCTTACCGTTGGGATTGATGTCGATAGAGTAGTTAAGATATCCGCCTACAGCACCCTTATACGCTTGTTTTGTAATAAGATCATCATCGATCTCAGTGGATTCACCTGTTATTCCTACGGAAGCGCTGTATTCTGTCCCGTTCTTGCTTACCTTATTCACAAGCTTGCCGTCTTCATTCAGCGATTGACTGAGCTTTGATACAGGTATTGCTGTGTAATAAGTGAATGTATCAGGATCATCATACATTGTAACAGTGAGTGTAGTTCCGTCAGCTGAAGCTGTACCTGCCCAACTGCTGGAATAAAAATCAACAGTATATGATCCCCACGATATGGTGGGCTTATAATCAGAAAGCGAGGAGTCCTCACCGGTGATATAAACAGCATTATCAGGAAGAGTATCTATATACGTTTCGGAGGATTTTGCTTTATTCATCAGAATATTCCACCGGAACATATAACACTTTGTGGGTGTTCCGTCAATATTTACTGTCGCGATCGGAATAGAACCAGAATCGATTTGCGTGATCCTGTTTCCGCTGGAATCAACCGCTACCTTACCAAAATCCTGATCGGACTTATTCGTAAGTGTAAAGTTTCCATTGGAGGTAGCTGCTACGGGGTCGCTTGTATAGGTCAGTGTATAGCCGCTTGAAGCGTCCGTTACTTCTTCTATCTTATAATAGTACTTTGTAACTGTTTCGTTTTCATACTTCCACTGTGGAAAATCATCATCAAGAGTATAACCGTCCTGAGCGTTTGAAGAACTTGCACTCAGAGTATATTCTCCGAATTCCGTCCATACGGGAGTATCCGGAAGAGTACCGTCAGCATTGGCTTCTGCCTGATATATCTTTACGGTTATCGTGTCAGGTCTGCCGCCGAAAGCATTTTTGCTGTCCTGCCAGTTCTTTGTTACGCCAAGTTTTATTGTTTTTACATCAGACGGATCATCTCGTGTATAAGTCATACCATCTGTTGTTTTATGGTTGCCGCCAAAGTCATATCCGTTAGAGAACTTTACTGACGTTCCCTCCTGAACATCTGAAGTCAGGGCTGTTGAAGCATAATCAAAGTAAATATAATGATAATTACTTGCGTTTATATCAGAAGTAAATTCGATCTTGAAACTTACGGCATTTTCATCATCTGCCGCTTCTTCTCCTCCGGCAGTGTAGAAGGTGATCGTATACATATCGCTTGTCAAAGCAGTTCTTTCGCCCGTCGATGACTGCGCACCCTTGATGCTGTCGGATATTGATGTCCTTTGTGCAGGAGCTATAAAATGTCCGACGTCCAGATCAGATGTATACAATGTATCTTCGTAGGTATCTCCCGCCGCGAATCCGGCGTCTTTAGTGATAGATACATTCCAATAAAGTATCCTGTCATCTGTATCTTCATTACCCAACGAATAGTTGTTATTGTTGTCGGCATTGCCATAGGTCTTATCTGCTTCTATACGCTGCTGGATATCCCTGCCGTCACCGTCTGTAGCCGACATATTACCGTTATCATTTGTCGCAGTAGCGGTATTGGATACAGTTACTGTTTCGCCATTGTTATAAGCTTCCCAATCTGCGTCTGAAAGGCTGTCTTCGATAGTAGTGTCATAGTACAGCTTTATCTTGTTGACGATATTATTACCGGCAAGCGTTTCATCATATGTAATGATTATACTGGTAGGGTCGTCAGGATCTTTTGTCAAAGTAAGATTGTAAGGGTTGTCACCCACGGTGCTGCCAAGACCTGTATCGCTGTAACCTGTATGGTAGTAATAGTTGAAGCCTATATTTGCGATATCAGTATTTGTCAGATTCGCAAATGCATCATCTGTTATCTTGTAGCCGTTTATGCTTTCCTTGCTGCTCCAGTCGCCGTTTTCTCCGTTTGCAGTAAGAGTAAACTGCCACTGAACATATCCTGTCTCCTGGTTAAGGTTTTCGAGCTCTTTCTTGAACGAAAGCTCGTGACTATAATTAACAGTGCCCTGTCCGGGAGTTTCAGGAATATCATCGTCTCTCTCAGCTTTTACATGATTTGTTACATACTGATTTGATCCGCTTGCTGTATAAGAGAAGCCCGCCACGAACTGTACAGTCACAGCCGAAGGGATCGAATCATCATCAGCGAATGTAATTGTATTTCCACTTACGGTATACTTGCTGCTGTCAATGAGCGCTCCCGTCGTCCTATCATAAACCGTAACCGAGGAGCCGAATGAAGTGTCCACATCTGTTATGACCACGTTCTTCAGACTGCCGCCTGATTTATGGCTTACATCTATCGACCAGAGTATCACGTCATTAACGCCTGAATTGATCTCGTAATCGGGTTTACCGCTTTTGCTGACATTAAGACCGTTCTCTATCTCGACCTCTGCCCCATCTGAGATAGGAGTAGATCCGTTAGTAATGGAAGCTGTATTATTGTATGTATCTCCGAGGGTCACGCCTGTCTGACGGTATGTGATCGTGATCGTCTCAGGATTTCCGGAGAATGAAAGCGTTCCGTCGGTATTCTGAGTTACACTTCCTGACGGAGTAAATGTCAGATTTGACATTGAACTCCAGTCAATAGAATCTCCGCCGAGCGTATCCGTAAGAGTATACGTTGACATATCGACATAGCCGCTTGGATTGTTGATAGTTATCTGCCAGTCGATGTATATGCTGCCGTTGTCGCTTCCGACTATACCGTCCTTTGATATTGACGGCTTGGAATCGTCAAACTCAAGAGTGATCTCAGCACTTCCTATATGGATTGTCTTATCACCGTCAGCATCTTCGGCACGAGAAACATTACCGCTGAATCCGATCGTACCTTTGAGTCCGTTGCTGCTTGCAAGATAGTTGATATAATCGTCGGTGTAGTGGATCACTATCAGCCCATCCGAAGAGATCGAATAGTAGCCCGAAACCTTGGTAGTGCTCCATGAGGCATCTGTAACGGTCATATTTTCTCCGAAATAACTATTACTCAGCTGTACATCCGCATCTATCTGATAATAAACATAATGGCTGGTGAGAATGTCCTGAAGCTCTTCCTTAGAGAACTCATAGTTCAGATCAATATTGAGCATAGCAGGATCTGCCGCTCCTACATCGATTGTCAAAGCCGAACCATTCTCACTGGTATATGTATTACCGCCGGTAGTGATCGAAGCCTTGGTTATATTAGCCGACATATCCTTTGCGCCCGAGGGTATTGCAGTCACCGGGGTATCGAACCACGGATTGTCATCGCCTTTCAGCGACATCAGCTCTGCTGACGGATCAATGCTGATATTTGCCCCTGCATTTTTAGTAAGTGCAATACCGGGAAGATCCATAGCATAAGGTATGATAAAAGCGATAACCATAGAGAGAGCGGTTACAAACGCTGCAAATCTGGTATTTCTTTTCTTATTGACGAGCATCTGCTTAACTCTCATATTTAAATTTTTCAACTTTAGCTCTCTCCTTTCGCAAGTTTTATAAACAATTGCCCAAAAATCACAAATGACCGAATTGATCAAACGGCCATACTTCCATGAAGACTCTTCCTATGACGTTTTCTTCTGCAATACAGCCAACTGAAGTTGAACGGCTGTCAATAGAAACTGATCGGTGGTCTCCCATTACAAATATTCTGTTATCCGGAACCTGATAAGGAAGCTCGATATCGCATTCACCCAGCGCCAATTCGCTTACATAGGGTTCGTCAAGCTTCTGACCATTGACGAATACTGTTCCGTCCTGAGTGATATCAATAACATCGCCTGCAACTCCGATAACTCGTTTCAGCAGTACCTTATTATTATAATAGAATGCTACGATATCACCTTTTTTGTAGTCTGAAAGCTTACTGCACAGGATAACCTCGTCATTTTGCAGAGTGGGAGTCATGCTCGTACCGGTAACTCTGAGCACCGGCATAAGCATAGTTGAGATGATCATTGCTATTGAAGCAACAACTATCAGAGATGCGACCGTACTTCTCAGCGTTGACATAAAATTCCGCCTGTACCTCAGTATCTTTAGCTCCTGCTCCAGCTGAAGGGCAGTCGGCAGATCAATATTCTTTTTATTCTCCATGAGCTTGCTGCTCACCGTCCTCTTTCAAAGAGTTGTCTTCCGCCGTAACATTCGGATCTTCCTGTTCGCCTATTGCTTTGCCTATAAGCCTGTCGATACGTGATTCAAGTCTTTCATTTTCAGCGCGGAGATCATCTATCTCCTGACGCATATAGTAAAGTATCTCAATAAGCTCATCACGTCTGAGCTTGCGCAATTCTTTATCGGTCATACTTTTTATCCTCCTATGTACAGAAACGACGAAGCAGACCAACATTAATGCCTTACGCCACGAATTACATATAATTCAGACTAACGGCTCCTGAGATTCGTCACTATTAACATTTTCTACAATTGAATTATAACATTGACTAACAAAAATGTCAAGTATCGGGAGCTCATTTGCAGGCTTTAAATGTAAAAATCAGCATTTCAAACAAATACATCATGTATAATTTGTGCAACTGACAAATATCGTCCTCTAAAAAAGATTACAAAATGTAAAATTTTGGCAGTCATTTACAAACTATCGCAACAGAGCGTCATACTTACTTAAAACAGCTTGGCAATCAAAAGCCTTGTTTTATCTCCGCGTCATTTTCTGATTATTTTAACTAATAAAAGAACTCTGAGAATCAACTCAGAGCCCTTTATCTCACAGTTCAATCTGATCTATCACGTTTCTGAGTGCCTTGGCACTATTGTGAAGCTTTTCCACCTCTTCATCGGTAAGAGAGGGATTAACTTCTCTTTCAATACCGTGGCGGCCGATAACCGCAGGAAGACTTAAGCAAACGTCCTCAATGCCGTATCTTCCGCTAATAAGAGTTGAAACAGTCATTATGTTGTTCGCATCCCTGAGAATATTGTCACAGATCTTGTTCACAGTCAGAGCGATAGCGTAGAAGGTAGCACCCTTGCGCTTGA
>CALEPT010000054.1 GCA_937910385.1 uncultured Ruminococcus sp.
CATGCAAGGCACTCACACGCTTCTGAATGTAGTCAAAGAGTACGCTGTCAGCATCAGCGAGCTTTTCCATAAGCTTCTGAATTTCGCTGTCAATGCGAATGATCTCCGTTTTGATACTCTCTGTTTCGGTGTCGGGCTTGCTGTCCTCACGCTTTGCGATTTTGAGCTGTTCGATACGCTTCTGCATTTCTTTCAGCACAGCGTCCTCGACCTGTCTCGGCTTTAACTGAATGGGCGGAGTGGTACAGCCGTTCAGCGTAAACTTTCCGTAGTCGATAAAGCGATGATACACCACACCTTTTCTGTTCGCACAGTGATTGAAGTGCATCGCATAGCCACAGCAGGCACATTTCACCATACCCACAAGCCAAGAGTTCATAGCCTTGCCGTTTGTCGGGAACTTGCTTTGGTGCGACTTCCTGTCCTGCACTCTTAGCCACGTTTCCGCAGGCACAAGACCCTCATGGTAGGCAACCTTGACAAAATGCGTATCATCAAGTCCAGCGTGAACGAACAAGCCATGAATGCCGTCATAGGCTTCTATATCGTCAAGCATTTCATAGCCTTTGGAAAGAAAATAGCGATAGACCTCTTTGTCAGCCCTCACATACAGCGGATTTTCAAGGATACGGCTCAGGTGCGATCTGTCAAGATTGGAAATGCCCGTCTTTGTGCGTGGTGTCGGTCTTGAAGCATTGATACCGTTCTCCGTCATGTAGCGGATAATATCGGTCAGAGAATTCTCAGGGTGCTGATACAGGTCATACGCCACACGCACCGCCTCGGCATTCTCCGAGGGAACAAGCACCGAACCTGTTTTGCCGTTAATTGTTCTTCTTTCGGGAATATAGCCGAACTGAACTTTACCGCCCTGATAGAAGCCTGTTTCCCTTGCCTTAGTCTGGAAAGCATCTGCCACTCTTGCGGCTATTGTTTCTCGCTCAAACTCTGCAAAGTTCAGCAGATTGTTTCGCATCATACGCCCCTCTTTTGTCTCCGTATTGAACGGCTCAGAGAGGGAGTAGACGGTCACACCGTAGCGGTCAAGCTCGTCCGTAATGTTAAGATACTCACGCATATTTCTTGAAAATCTATCGTACTTTTTCACGATAATTCTGCTGA
>CALEPT010000055.1 GCA_937910385.1 uncultured Ruminococcus sp.
ATATAACACGTTGGTTTTCAGATTATACATCGTATTGAATTTGGGATCAACACTCAACTGTAATTTTACCATCAATTCTTTCCATTCTTTTGGAAATGAAAGGAAAAACAGCTTAAAAGATATATTCGTCTTCGGGATCATCGCCATAGGGTATATCGGTGTAGACATTGTTACTTACTCCTTTCTTAAACGCCTCATAGAACGGCTCATAGAGTGTTTTAGCTATTTCTCCTGAGGTCTCATCTGACATCATTTGTTCCAGATAATCATGCAGTTCGTTTAAACAGTCATAGCCATCAGGATGATCAGAAGCTGTACGGAAAGCTCCATCAGCAAAGAAGACTTTCGGAGCCGGTTTATTCTTGTCAGTAATTCTTGCAAGTCGACCAAAGATCTGCAGTATAAGAATAAACAAACTTGCAGTGACATCCTTTTTCATTGTATCATTAAGGAATGTCAAAGATTTTTTGGATTGTTCTTCCATGACTTTCCATTGCTTTGCAGCATATTGCCTGAGTTCATACGATTTTTTAAACGCATCGGTATCCTTCTCAGAACAGAAGTGGTTTTCAATAATACCATTCAGCTTCGCACATTTTGAAGAAATCTCATCAGGAACAGCCATAGGGCGCACTAAGAAAAATACGCTTCCAAATGTTGAATGACCATTCTCGTCAACGATATTGTATCCGCGCTCTATAGCTTGTGCAGGTGCTACTAATATCTTTGCAACGTGCTTATCAAAAGAACCTACTTCACCACGAAGTACTTTGGATTCATTTTTCAAATCATCCTCATCGGTGGTACGTATCATACAAGCTGCAGGTTTTTCTGACCAAAGGCTGTTCAAGTATTTTACGGTGATTTTTGCCTCACTGTAACTGTTGACGATCATTAATATCTTGCTGTCGCTTTTGAGTTCAGCTTCTATTGAGTATTCACAGCTTTTTATTACTTGTTGTAAATGAGCAGCTCTTTCTTCTTGTCCTCCACCTGAAACACGAATGCAAGTATTGAGATCAACTATTTCTGTTTTTGAAAGCTTATTGCGTTTCCATCCTTCTGCTTCAAGAAGATACTGAACAGGTACATTAACATGATATTCAAGACAGCCTTCAGCCCAACTCGAACCTGATAACAATAAAACGTGTGGACCGGCTGGTTTGCCGGTTTCTGTCAGCCTGAGCCAGGGCATTCGTGTCATCATAGCTCTGCCAAAAGCATATTGCCTGTAAAGCTGTAGTCCCTTTTTATTATCATTTCTCATTCCGAAAAGATTGCCCATAACTGCTGATGGTAATAGTTTCTGTTGAGCGGTAAAACGTGCCTGTAAGAAATTAAACAGTTCCATTTCTGTTTTTTGTTCTTCAGAAAGGAATGAATACTGCTCATCAAGAGAATGTACATATTTGTCAAACTGAATAACTATCAGGTAGAGCTTTATATGCTGTATCAGTTCGGCGTCATGTTTACACTTGTTTCGTTCCAGCCACTTTTTCAGCCAATCACTGAACTTGCGTTCGTTTTCACGATCCTTTACAAAATAGAGAATTACATCAAGCTCATCGTCCTCAGGTTCATCCATGGCTTTTTCAAGTGCTTCAATAACGTGAGGAGTCAGTGGATGCTTTCCTTTTTCGCTATCTTCACAAAGCTGCCGATACAACGTCATTGCAGAAAACGTTTTTTTGAGCAAATTCTTCCAGCTTCCTGTAGTTGCATTTATTGTTTCACGTACTCTTTCTGACATAGCAAATGAGTTGAAACGCAGCTCAGAATAGTGTTTTGCATTTGCACCCATCCCATCTCTCACTGCCGTTTCAAGTCGCATATCGTTTGCACAATCATTGGCGCTTGTTTTCATGAATTCAGCGAATTCGGTTGATGGGGTAAAGAATTCGTCCAGTGTTTTCTGTACCTTGTCGCATTCATCAAACATTACCAGGTCTGCCTGTTCAAGTACATATTCCAGAAACAGCCGATTATCACCAAGAATACGAATGGCTGCTAATCCTTGTATTGTTGTGACTATCACATTTGAAGGGATAATATCTCTGTACATTTTTACCGCAGGACAAATATCAATTAAAGGACAGGTATACTGTTTACCGTCTTTGATCAACTTTTTACAAGGTTCTTTTCCATAGCGAACAGTTTTATTGTCTGACTGCGCCATACCTCCTACAATACATGGCGCAGTCAGATATTCTGAATATTCAGGCTTGATAAACTTTTCTCCTTGCTCGGCTACTTGATATATATACTTCTCACGCTCGTTACGTCCTATAAGCGGAGTAACATTCATATTAAGCCTGCGGAAATATGAATACATATGAAACGTATCAGCGACAGTATCAAGAACGATCACTATCTTTTTGTTTTGCTTTGAAAGATGATAGGTCAGTACTTTCATAAGGGTAGATTTTCCGGCACCGACCATACCGACCATATTGACTACTTCATGGATAGACAATTCTTCAGCCTTAACGACGTGACCATTATTTACAGTTTTGATAGTGTTGCTTTGTAACGCATCATAACAGTAATCGTCGGGATATATCTCCTGCATTTCTTTTGCGGACTTAAGCAATTCTGAAAGCGTAACTTTAATTGTGGGTATTTCTGATTTCGCATCAGGGATAACCGGTAGTTTTGTTTTGTGCTCCGGAATATTCACTTCTGCCCAGGGGTTATCTTCATTGCCGATCCAGTACTGATATTTACCTGATTTAGCATAATTAGTATTGTGATTTTCTCTGAACTGCTTTATATGCTCGAGATATATCTCAATTCTATCAGAGGCAATCGTTGCTTCTTCATTTCTGCTTAGCTTACACAGGGTCTTTCCATCAGATATTTCATCTGACAATCTGTAAAAGCATAAATGTGCAGGAACATCTTCACGATATGTTCTCAGAAGCTGCTGCCAGCGCTGCTTTGAACTGCAATACCTAAGACATATATGCGCCTTTTGCAAAAATGCAGTTTCTTCTTTTTCTGCTATATTTCCGATAAGAGAATAATTATGTAAAAGCAGATACGCTTGTCCTGCATCTTCATTTGGAGCAAGGTGTTCAAGTACAGCAAGAGTCATTTCAGTTTTTATAAAATCATTCAGATCAATTCTAGGCGGAAGATATGAACGCAGTGTTTTCTTCAAAATATCTATCTTAGCCATTTTTTGCCTTCCTCCTTATCATCCGATATAATTCTGTGTCTGTGATAAGTTTTGTATTTTTACCTTCAAGTACAGCGTTACATATATCACAGTAATCAGCATGAGTTTCAAGGTGTTTTTGGGGTACTACATAGAATCTTTTATCAGCATCTGCGCTAAAGAATTTATTATCATGTCTGATTGACGCAGCCAACGTATATGGATTTCGATGAGTCTTTGCATCTACTGCCCAGACTTCATCATCACCAAATACGATCTTGATATCATATCTGTCCTTTTCAGGCCATAGCTCGGTTTTATTACCATATCGTTCAGCCTCTGCCTGTATCTCCAGTTCAAGTTTTCCTGGAAGGCACATATATCTCATTACACCATGTTTCAGCCGCATATATTTGGCAGTATCTATTATATCTAATTGCTCAGGTGATGAATTTGATTCTGTACAACTTTGATTACAGCAGAATGATTGTATTCCATGAAAAGTCATTGTCCAACCGCATACAGGACAGCGATAGCTATTTTCCGGAATCTCTTCATATGCAGCTGCCATTATCTCTGTTATATCCGGATCATTGTATTTAATCTTATATTTTCTTAGTTCAGCATAGGTACAGATGGGATGCTGCACAATGAATTTCCTGACAGAAGTATACTTTTGAGGAGAGAGTTCCTTCATCATCTGATATATATGGTTTTGTTCCAATGCATTGAACATATCGTTTTCTGCATTGCTGTAAAGATTTTCGCATTCTTCCGTTATACTGTAGTTGCGGTTATCATAGAGCTTTATCAAAGCGCTGGTTTTATATAGAGGATACTGCGAGATTTGACTTACGAATGTATTATCCCATCCGACAAACCACTCTTCTATAGGTCTGACTGCATATTCTGTAATAAATGATGCTTCATTCAACTTTGCCAATAGATCGAACTGCTTTTGTTGAAATGCTAAAGCTGAGAATAAATTTATTCCATACAACAGGTGCTCACTGTATGGGTACTTATCATTGTTTTGTTCCTTTTCATATAATCCTGACACAATAGCATAGATCATACGATTGAATTCTAACTCTTCCATGCAAAAACCTCCTTAGTAGATAAAATAAAAAGCGCTTTCCGAAAAATATCAGAAAACGCTGTAAAGTCAACAGTAAAAAATTTAAAACACACATATAATAAAATACATACTGTGTTTCAAACTCGTAATATGATATTTTTCGTGTACAAGCATACTATAGCATATCTTTGTCTGTTTGTCAAGGGGAAAATGAAAAATTTTGAAAATAATGTTCGTTGATTATATATAAAAAAGTCCCTAAATTATTTAAGGACTTTTTTATATAATTCAGTTTTCAAACCTCTTATAATACCTCTCCAGCTTCTCCTCACATATCTCCAGAATCTCCGCCTTTTCCTCCTCTGTCAGATTTCTCCACACAGTCGGCTCAACCTCAATGATACCAAGTGTTTTTGTGTGCCTGAGCATCTGCATATCTTCAAAGCGTTTGAACGGATTGGAAAGGATATTCCGCTGAGCGTCCTTGTCGGTGTAGCCGCCTTTTGCAAATATGCTGTTTGGCTTCTCTACTACAAGTCCCGAACTTCTGCGTTCCTCATAAAAACTGCGGAAATATGCGGAGATATCATCAAGTTTTACGCGACCTTTGTTGTCTGCATTGGCGAATATCGCTTTCAAGAGAACGGGCTTATATGAATAGCTCATATCCATCTGCCCGACCATCTCCATGAACAGCTCCTTGCGGTTGTCATCATTGATGAGCTGCCAGCCGTACTGCTTAGCTGCGGCTTCAAGAGTTTCTTCCCTGAAATATTTGAAGGTGCGGTGTTCGCTCATGGGGACTATCAGGTCGGGGATTATTTTCCCTTCTCTGATATAACGCTCGACTGTTTCCGATTGCACATCAACACGGCGGATAAACTCCATCTGAGATATCATTCCAGCAGCTTCTTCCTGCCAGTTGAAAACATCAACGGCTTCGTAGTCGGTGGCACTTACGGGATAGTCTATCAACGCTTCCGGCTTTTCGCCTCTTTCGTATAACGCTTCTTCGGCGGTACGGTCTTTTCCAAGAACCATCTGCCCGGGGCGGTACTTTTTCAGTCTGAATAATCTGTGCAGAGAATATGGCATATTGTACTGGCTGGCGTTGTCCACAAAGTCGAATACCATGAGAAAATCCTTGCCGTCTGCAAGTCTCATGCCCCGACCTAACTGCTGAGTGTACAGCACCTTAGACATGGTGGGACGAGCCATGAACAGCACTTCCGTTTGCGGGCAGTCCCAGCCCTCGTTCAGCAGATCGCATGCGCAGAGCACCTTGATCTCGCCACTGGCAAATTTGGCAAGCTGCTCGTTGCGCTCGGAGGTTTTCATGCTGCCCGAAACCGCAATCGCAGCGACACCGGTCGCCCGGAACAGCTCCGCAATCTGCTCATAGCCTTCCT
>CALEPT010000056.1 GCA_937910385.1 uncultured Ruminococcus sp.
GGCTTTATAAAGCTATATTAAGCCAATTTTTAGTTGTTGAGCAGACATTAAGTAATTTCATTGTAAAATATATACGGTCCGCAGAGATTAATATTCTGCGGACCTTATTTTGTTTTGTCTATATTATTGCAGCAGCGCCGATTTATTTTTTCTTTTTCTTTTCGGGAATTTCCGCTCCGGTGCATGAAGCGCATGAGGCTCCGGCTGCTGCCCAGAACAGCGGTGCAAAAGCTATGCTGCTGCAGCCAATAAGGAATATCAGCGCTCCGCAGAGGGTGATGAAGAAGAGCGATGTTCTTTCAGTATCATGCTCTTCTTTCATTTTTTTGTATCCTATGAACAGGACTGAGACGATCAGTGCAGCAAGAGCTATAAGTGCCGGTATTCCGCGTGTTGCAGCGATATAAAGATATTCATTGTAGCATTTATCGAATATGTTCCTGTTTTGCAGGATAATGTCTGAGATATCGGAATCGGGCGAGAGAACTCCGAAGGTACGTATCTGGGGATAAGCAAGCTGCTCGGGACCTGTTCCTGTCAGAGGTGATCTTCCGATTATATCAATAGTTTTATCATTCATATACAGATAAACGTCGAGGGTGCTGTCAAGATCGATAATACCGGAATTTACGTCTGATGATGCTGAGATACGCATATATGAATCAGCCCACCATAGCTCTCTTCCGTCGTAAAGTCTGTAGGAGGATATATTTCCCACTGCGCCGAGCTCCACGATCAGAACGGCGATAACCGCCGGGACTATCACAGTAAGCACCGAAAGCATTCTCTTCTTCGGTGACTTCGTTATAAAAACGGATAAAACAGCTGCAATAACGGCAAATACAAGTCCGCAGATCCCGATAAGGGAATATGTGAAGATCATTGTGAATGAGAAAACGACGGCAGATAACAGACAGAATATCCTTCTACTTCTGCTTTGGGCTGAGACAGCGCCTATTATTGCGGCAGTAAGCGAAAGACTCAGGAGCATTGCCAGAAACAGCGGAGACTGAGCAAGCCCTGAGGCGGCATTCACCTTGAGCTTTAGTGAGATATAGGCGTAACGTCCGAGCTTTCCGGTAAATACCTGTATAACTCCCCATACAGCATTGAGCAGACCTGACAAAACGATACCGTCAAGCAGAGCCCTCAGAGCGGTTTCTCTTTTTACCGAGAGAGCCGTTATGAAAAAGCTGATATAGAACAATGTTGCAAGAACGCCTTCACTTCTCTGGGGAAATCCGTACAGCGATACCGACGTGTCATACGAGTCTATAAGCGAGATAACCGACCAAGCCAGCATTGCTGCAAAGGCGCATACAGGGACTATCGCTTTTTTGCTTATGTATTTTTTTATTATGGCGATGAGCGCGAGTATCATGCAGAATACGCCTGCTGCGGCAAGACCTCCGGCGGCTATCAAGTATGATGTTTTCTTTGCGATCTGATGCTGTATCTCGCAAAAGGCGGTGGATACAGATACAAAGAAGCAAGCGGTCATTAGTCCGAATGAAGCGAGCTTTGAATACTGCTCCTCGGTCATGTTGAGTATAAAGTTGGAGCTTTCGCTCGAGTTGAAAAGAGTTTTTGTCTGTTTTTTGTTATTTGCCATAGTTAACCTTTCCTTGTTTTATTCTTCGGGCAGCGAGCTGAATCAGCTCGACCATAGCCACGCTTCCGCGCTTACGCGCTCACTCTCTGCGGGTCGGGAAATATGTCCCCGCTGAACGGAATGATGTAAATAATAATAATTATTCTTCGGGCAGCGAAGGTATGAGCTTGAGTATGTACTTCTGTATTGCCAGCGCGTCGGAAGCCGTAACTCCGTCGCCGCCACCCGAACAATCGGCATTTATGAGCCCCTGCGCCGTGATGTGATCCTCGTTTGTGCCGTCCACGCCGTATTTATCGGGATTGGACTGCGATTGGAGTATCAGCACCGCATCTGCCATTTCAACAGTGCCGTTTTCGTTTGCGTCGCCGCAGACAGGTTCGGGTATAGGTGCTTCACCCAGTGATTCAAACGTGTAGCCGTATTTCTCGGCATAGGCTTGTGCAGTGGAGTTTTCGTATCCGTAGATAGTACCTGTATATGAAGCGCCATCACTGCTAAGGTATACATTGTATATTGTATCACATCTATCATATATCTCACATTCGGGATTCAGTATGGTTATGGATTCCAGATTTTCGCAGTCACCGAATGCATATTCTTCAATACTTTTTACACTTTCAGGTATTGTTATTGCTGTAAAGGCTGTATTATAAAATGCCAGTATTCCTATGCTTGTAACTGAATCGGGAATATTTATTGATGCAAGGCTTGTGCAGCTGTCAAATGTACATTTGCCTATTCTCGTAACAGAATCGGAGATAGATATTGATTCAAGGCTTGTGCAGTAATAAAATGCAGAATCGCCTATGCTCGTAACCGAATCGGGTATGTTCAATAAGCCTATGCCTGTGTTGTAGAAAGCATTATTACCTATAGTTTCGACCGAATCAGGAATAACTATGGATTCAAGGCTTTTACAGTTTTTAAAAGCTTCGTTTTCTATACTCGTCACGGTGTCGGGAATGTTGACGGATGTAAGACTTTGGCAATCACTAAACATTCTATTAGTAATGCAAGGAAGAGCATTTTCAAAGGTTGCCGAGCTTAAACTATTGCATTGTAAAAAAATCTCACGCGCCATGGTAGTGACAGAAGCAGGAATCACGATAGACTGAATCGCACTGCCCTTGAATGCTGCCTGCTGAATTTTTTCTACCGAGTCGGGTATTGTGATCGATGTGAGTTTTTTACAGCCATAAAATGAAAAACAACCTATAATTTTTACTGAATCCGGTATCGTGTATTCGGTATTGGCGTGACATGCAGGGTGGCAAATCAGCATCGTTTTATCTTTATTAAATAATACCCCGTTTTCATCTGTGTAATACTGATTATCCTCATCTACATATACAGCTTCAATGCTCTCACATTCATCAAAGGGGTTAAATCCATCCAGAGTCGTAATAGAAGCGGGGATCGTTACTGATGTAAGCTTATTACAGTAATCAAAAGCCCAATAAATTATTTTCGTTACAGGGACTCCGTTCACCTCACTTGGTATCTCTATATCCCCCTCAGCATCTGTATCGCATTCGTCTAATTCGGCATGGTCGGAGTAGACGCGGTAGGTGAAATATCCTGATGTTACCTTGGTATATTCCTCTTCCTCTGCGCTCGCAACTATAGCCGTATCGGGAGCGTAATTGCTGAGTGCAGGCATAGCTCCGCTCACGATAGCAAGTGAAAGTACCGCCGCAATAAATCTTTTTACATTCATGGTAATCCCTCCTAAAATACATATTTAATTATACCATGATTTGGAATATAAATGCAATGCCGCGGAGCTTTTTTCTGTTTATTGCACAAACATCGGGCAGTATGTTTGTCATAATATACAAAGTCTCCGCAGCGGTGAGCTGCGGAGACCGAGTGCTATTTCTTTGCGATCGTGATAGTGTAGGTATCGTTGACCTTGTCGCCGACTGTTATCGTAATTCCGGGGTCGATAGACTGATTTCCGCTGCTGTCATACCAGTTGAAGCCGGAAATGCTGTTGTCTATGACATCGCCTGTATAATACAAGTTATCGGTTTCTGTATCGTCGATGATACGGATAAATCGCTTGCCTGCATCGTTGTTTGTATTGGCGTCCTTTCCGCTTTCGTAGGTGAAGTATTTCCACCAGCCGTTATCGCTTACCGATCCCTCGATATGGAGAACTCGGACGCCGCTTCCTGTTGATTTAAGATACCTCATCCAACTGCTGAGGTCACTGTTGTTGGCGTCGATAGTGGTATATTCGATTATAAAGAATTCTGAGTAATAATTTTCGTCGAGGTCGCCGCACGGTATAATAACGCAGTTGCCGCTGTCTGTCTGACCGTTTGTGAGCGTGAAGGTCTGGGTGTCTGCGGAGCTGTCGTATACCTGTATCTGGTCGGAGGTATACCAGCCGAGCATGAGCTTTGATGCAGCGGAAAAGTCGCAGGTAGCGTCGTCCATAAGCTCGAAGCCTGCCGAGCCGTGGAGTCCTTCCCAGTCGGTGGTATTATTGTAGAGGTAGTAGTCCGGCAGACCCATGCAGTGTCCCATTTCATGGAGGTAGGTGCTTACGAAGTCCGAGCAGCTCGTGTCGCTTGCTATCTCGGCATTTCCCACTATAACGTGACCGACTGAGCAGCCGTCGTATTTAGCGTAGTAATTTCCGCCGAATGTGCCTGCACATGGCCACCATTCGTCATCGCCGGCAGCCTTGGGTACAGATATCATGATAGTGTCAATAGTCTTATCACCGTCTGCATCATAATCATTATAGTCTATAATGTCGTTGAATGCCTCGATAACTTCTGTTTCGAGCTTTGCCTTGTAATCGTCGTTCTCGTAGGTCTCCTTATTCTCCTTAGCCGTGTAGCGGAACGCCTTTCCCTGGAGGTTCATTATTCCCTTTGAGGAGCGCTTGTAGAATGCCGCGCAGCTCTCGAATGGATAGTTGCTGTCGGAGGCATTCTCTTCGCCGAAAGCTACCTGTTCGATCCTTTCGATAGATGGTTCATAGTCGTACTGGCAGTCGGGGAAGTCAACGTAGAAGATGATGAGGTTTGCGTCACCCTGAGAGGGGAGCGAGCCGTAAATGTCATAGATAGGCGGTGCGATGAAATCGGCACCGGTGGTTGTGGTAGTAGTCGTTGTGGTTGTGGTAGTAGTCGTTGTGGTGGTTGTAGTAGTAGTCTGATCTTCCTGCCAGATGTATATATATCTGGCGTTATCTGAGGATATGAGCGCTTTTCTCATGAAAACGAGGTCAAGGGAGTTTACAGCGCCGTCCTGATTCATGTCGGCAAGGCCGACAGCAGACAAAAGGTCTATGGTTATCTCTCCGGGCTTTTCAAAGGTATCCACCTGATCTTCCCTGCCCACAGCATAATAGCCGTAAGGCGTGTAGAATACTGCTTCCTCGCCGAGCGGAGCTTTTGCGAGGATATGCTCAGAGAGCAGAACATAGTCCGCAACGTTTATTTCACCGTCATTGTTCAGGTCGCCGATAGTTTTTCTCGCTTCCCACGATGCAGAAGCGTTTACCGACATAGCTGCCGAAGCTGCTATTGCTGCCGCTGCCGAGAGGGAGACGGCTCTGCGAAATAGTGATCTGTGTTTCATAATTACCTCCTGTTTTTTATACTGTGCGCTGTCTTAAAATGTCAACGGACATTTTGAGATCTGCCGTCAATGACGGCAGGCGGCGAAAAATCGCCGCAAGCGCTCCGCTTATACTGCCTCTGAAATGGTGATTTATTCCTCGGGAAGCGAGGGAATGAGCTTCAAGATGTATTTCTGGATCGCGAGTGCGTCCATTCCGGTGATACCGTCGCCGCCGCCCGAGCAGTCGGCATTTATTATGCCTTGTTCGGTGATGTGGTCTTTATCAGTGCCGCTGACACCGTACTTATCGGGATTTGCCTGCGACTGCAATATCAATACTGCATCTGCCATTTCAACAGTGCCGTTGCAGTTGGCGTCGCCGCAGGCGGATCCGCCGTCAATGGCGGCGAATGTATAGCTGTTTGTCTCTGCGTAGATCTGAGCCGTAGAGTCCTCATAGCCGTAAATAATGCCGCTGAAGCTGAACAGACTGTTGCTTATAGTGTCCTTTGAATCATAGATCGCGCAATCAGGATTCAGAATGGTGATAGACTCCAGAGCGCTGCAGAAAGAGAATGCCTTCTCTTCTATATTTTCGACGGAAGAAGGAACGATTACAGATGAAAGTGCAGTGCAGTTGCTGAAGGCTCCATATCCTATATTTATGACAGAATCGGGTATAGTTATCGAATCCAGACCCGTGCAGTAATGGAAAGCCCATGCTCCTATTGATATAACAGAATCCGGTATGGATACCGAAGTGATATTTGAGCAGTCAAAAAACGCCCAGTCTCCTATACTTGCAGCTCCGTCGGATATTATAACGCTTTTTATATCCGTATTTGCGCGGAAAGGCGAGCTTTCATCAATGGTATAATCATACATATCCCCCGTACCGCTGATAGTAAGAGTACCTTCGTCATCAAGGATCCATGTCAGATTTTCGCCGCACTTTCCCGATAGCTCTTCATCGCCTTCTGTCTTGTAGACATTTTCGTACATGGTTTCCGCCCACAGCTGACGCATAGCTTCGTAGCCGGTATCGTTCGGGTGTACCCCGTCGCTGCTGAGACCTTCGGGATTCTCACGGAAATAAGCGTCAAAATCGGGTCCCTGAACGAGATCGCTGCCGTATTCCTCCCAGAGCTTCTCGACCATTGCGTTGTAATCGTCAAGGTAGGTGTTCACGCCTGATTCGAGGGCATAGGGGATCTTAGGGAGAATGGGAGTTTTACCGAGGTCGAGTATGGCGTCTATCATATATTTTGTGTTTTCGTAGTAGGTCTGCGCTCCGGTCTGATTTCCCCATGCGTCGTTAGTGCCGTATGCGATGCTTACGTATTTTCCGGGATAGGTCGAGAGCCAGCGGTCGATGTTGTTCCTGCCGTCGGTACTCGTTATTCCGCCGATACCGCCGTTTTCCTGAATGGGGAAATAGCGCTCGTCGAGCTGATTTATGAAGGTCGCGAAGCCCGTGCCGTAGCAGTTGTTCATGCCGCCTGCGGTAATGGAATCGCCGAAGAATATCCAGCTGTCGGAAACTCCGTCCGAGACATTATGGATATCGAAATTTATGCTTGCCTGCTTACCCGCTTCGTCGTCAGCGGCGGCAATATTCATTCTTATCCAGTTATAGCCCTCCATGTCAACGAGGTGCTGGCGGGAGCTGAGGGTATTCCCGGAGACTGTCTCAACGACTACCCAGCCGTCCTCTGGGTATGTGTCGCCGCCGGCTGCGTTTACCTCGATAGTGTAATCCGAAGGCTCCATGTTGCGGCTGACGTAATTTCCTATATTGTCGTAGGCGCTGGTGTTGTACCAGACAGCGATGACTTGTCTGCGCTCGCTTTCGGGAACTTCCGAGAGGTCGTATGCGAGGTAATCGGGTGTCGAGGCATTCCAGAATGAGTAATAGTGCTCATCGTTAGCGAAGGTTTTGGAATAATTTTCCGAGCCGGTATATACGGGACAGTTTCGGCTGATAACGGGATTAGGGTCTGTATCGGCGAATGCGCTTGCTCCTGTGAGCGGGAGTGCTGCGAGCGAGAACGCCATTGCAGCAGAGAGCGCTTTGCGAAACAGTTTTTTCATAAAAAACAACTCCTTGAGGATAATTCGTACTAATTTATATAACATATGATACCATATTTTTGTAAAAACGTCAAGACTTTTTTATCGGGCTGAGCGGGGTGTCCACGCTGCCGTCTTCGTGCCGATGATAAAAAATCGGAAGTATCACTCCGCGCCCGTTGATTTTTTCACGATTATATGTTATAATAAAATATAATATATAAGGAAAGGACGCTTGTATGGAGTTTATTCTTGTTATTCTCGTCATAGTCGTTTTGTGCGTGATACTTGGCGTAAGTACAGGCATAATGCTTGCGGGTGCTCTTATATTTGTCGGACTTGTTATAGCGTTCATAGCTCTGTTTTTCACAGCATCTCTTATCATAATGCTGACAGCGAAAAAAATGCCGGCAAGGTTTTCGAGGATAGATAAGCGTCCGAATGGAAGGTTCAGCGTAGCGCATTACATCATTGACGGCGATGAGTACCCCAATATCTTTCCCGACGAGGGCATATTCCGAAACAGGCTTTATAAAACGGACAAAATATATAATGTGCGGATAGACAAAAGCCGTAGATTCGTCTTCGACAGGTTTGCCTGTGCAACTACGGTAATAGGTTTTATTGCGGGAATTTTAATGGCAGCTGCAGCAGCTGTAATAGCTGTGTCGGCATGGGAGGTATAAAATGGCGGAACATATCTGCGGTTCGCATGGGGTCCACAAGGAAATAGTAGAAAAGGTATCCAGGGTAATGCCTGACGAAGAGGTACTTTACGAAGCGGCGGAGCTTCTTAAGGTATTCGGCGATTCCACGAGGATAAGGATAATCTTCGTGCTCTGCCAGAGTGAGATGTGCGTTTGCGATATAGCAAAGCTTCTCGGAATGACGCAGTCGGCGATATCACATCAGCTTCGCGTGCTCAAGCAGGCGAGGCTCGTCAGCACCCGCAGGGACGGAAAGACTATCTTCTATTCCCTTTGTGACGACCACGTAAAAACGATATTCTACACAGCAATGGAGCACATAATGGAATGAGATACTTTGATTTTCATGCACATGCATTTGCCGATCTAATAGCAGAGCGTGCACTTTCAGCACTTTCGGATACGAGCAGCATAGCTCCCGCGACCGACGGCACAGTCAGAGGTCTGCGCAGGATAATGGCGGAAAGGAATATTGACTCAGCCCTTGTGCTCCCTGTTGCAACAAAGCCCTCTCAGCAGACTACTATCAATAATTGGGCTGCTGAGATAATGGGGGACGGACTTTACTGCTGCGGAACAGTCCATCCTGATGCGCAGGACGCTGTTGACGAGGTGAGGCGCATAAAGGAACTCGGACTGTATGGAGTCAAGTTCCATTCCGAGTATCAGCACTTCTGTCCTGACGAGGAGCGTATGTTCCCGATATATGAGAAGATATCCGAGCTGGGACTGCTTGCGGTCTTTCACGGCGGATGGGACCCGTTTGGCGAGGGCGATATAAGAGCAACTCCGCAGAGCTTTGCGAGGGTATGTGAGGCATTTCCCGATCTTAAAGTCGTGGCAGCTCACCTCGGCGGAATGAAGCTTTGGTCGGACGTTGAGAGATACCTCGCGGGCAGGTACGATGATCTTTACATGGACGTGGGAGTAGTTGCACGCTACATAGACGACGAAACGCTCCTGCGGATAATCAGAAAGCAGGGCGCGGACAAGGTGCTTTTCGGAAGCGATGTTCCGTGGGACGATCCTGCGCATGAGATGGCCATGATAGAGCGTCTTCCTCTGACGCAGGAGGAAAAAGAACTGATATTTTACAAGAATGCTGAAAAGCTTCTTGGTGTATGAACTTCTGATTCCCGAATTGACTCACTAAGAATTTTATCAAGCTCGGGAGCAATAATAAGCATGAACGGAGCTTGTATCCGTCAGTCTGCTAAAGTTAAGGCATGGAGGTAATAACTATGGGATTTAACTTCAGAAAGAGCATAAAGCTCGGCAATTTCCTGAAAATAAACAAGACCAAAAAAGGCGCGAGTGTTTCCGTTGACGGAAAGGTAGGCGGCAAAAAGGTCCGCCTTACCATGAATAACAAGAAGAAGCTCACAGCAAGTCTGCCCGGAACGGGAATATCCTATGACACCAGTCTCGACAAGTCCGGCAAGAAGAAATCGGCAAAGAAATAAGCGCTCATGAAGAATATACTTTTTATCGGCGATGTGGTCGGGAAAGCAGGCTGCGATTTTGTATCGGAGAAGCTGAGCATGATAAAACGTCACTACTCTGTTGATATCACCGTGATAAACGGCGAAAATTCGGCGCAGGGCAACGGTATCAGCCGCGCATCTGCACAACAGCTCGTGCGCGCCGGGGCTGACGTCATAACCACCGGCAATCATGCCTTCCGCCGAAGGAACGAGCTTGATATCTTCGAGGAGGATTATATTATCCGCCCCGCAAATTTCCCCGACGGAGGCTGCGTTGGCAGGGGCACTTGCGTGCTTGATATGGGAGCGTACTCGGTAGCCGTTGTGAATCTCATGGGCACTGCGTACATGGATCCTCTCGACAATCCGTTCACCAAAATGGACGAGCTTCTGCCAGGATTTGACACTCCCAATATCTTTGTGGATTTTCATGCGGAGGCAACCTCTGAAAAAAAAGCACTCGGACACTACCTTACGGGTAAGGTGACGGGAGTGTTCGGTACTCACACTCATGTCCAGACTGCGGACGAGTGCATTCTCGGTGGACACACCGCATATATCACCGACCTCGGAATGACAGGTCCCGAGCATTCCTGCCTTGGAGTTGAGATCAGACCGGCAGTAGACCGTTTCCGCTTCCATATGCCGGTGATGTTCAAGGAGGCAGAGGGAGAGTGCTTTCTTTGCGGAGCTGTGGTGGAATTTGACGAAAAAATCGGCAAATCATACAAAATAGAACGCATAATTATAAGATAATATACAAAGTTTGCTTTAACTACTTGAAATTTTTTAAGAAATACTATATAATATATATGTACTATAGTTGTATTTTGTTATGAATGCTAATGTACTATTTTACTCACAGGAGGGTTATTATCATGGAAATTTTAAAAGTATCATCACATTCATCACCGAATTCCGTTGCAGGAGCGATCGCCGGAGTTATCAGAGAACAGAAGGCAGTAGAAGTTCAGGCTGTCGGAGCAGGTGCAGCAAATCAGGCAATAAAGGCTATAGCGATAGCAAGAGGATATCTTGCTCCCATTGGTATTGACCTTATCTGCATACCTGCATTTGCCAATATCCAGATAGATGGCGAAGAAAGAACTGCTATCAAGCTTATTTGCGAGCAGAGATAAATATCTGAGAATTCGGAGGGCGGAGCGATCCGCCCTTAATTTTTGCGGGGCTCCCCGCCGAGTGACAACGTGGCATGGGGTTGCCCGAGTGCGAGGCAGGATTCTGTCTGAGCATGAGGGTATGTCGCCATTGGATTTAAGGCGACCGAGCTGAATCAGTTTGTGCCAACGAGCGAAAGCAGACTATCAGTTTTGCTGAGAGTGAACGAGCTTGCGAGTGACAACGTGGCATGGGGTCAAGCTGGCTCAGC
>CALEPT010000057.1 GCA_937910385.1 uncultured Ruminococcus sp.
TGCCCTAATATTCTACTACGCCGCTTCAAAAAAGCGGCTTTTGTGAGTCAAACCATTTATTAAACTGATACAAGTATCCTCTTATTGTACTATCTGCTTGCCTCATTTTTTATACCACCCAATAGACAAAAAATAATTACAAACTAAAAATCGTTTTTATTTCACGCAATCTAAAAAGCAGCGTGAAATCGATAGTAGTTTGTAATTATTATATCATATCCTATATGAAAAAACAAGAACTAATCATAGAAAACTTGAGTTATTTATAGACTTCCCGACTTCTTCAAATTACAATCCCTGCAAAGCATCTGCAAGTTCTCCGGAACGGTCTTGCCGCCTGCGTGCCAGGGCTTAATATGATCGCCGTGCATCTGGTCAAACTCATAGTGCTTGTTGCAAATCGGGCAGATACCTTTCTGACGCTCATAGGCTTCTCGTTTCTGCGTATCTGAAAAGGCTCTGATGCTGAGGTTTCGCTCCTCACCATCAAGGACATATGTGTATATTCCTTTCTTGTTGCCGACATCATCGTCAGCCATAAGCCTTGTTATAGCAGCTTCGAGAGCATCGGGATCAAGTTCTGCATCTTTGTAGGTGTTATAGAGCAGTCCCCATTCTATGCCTTTCATCTCTTTACGATATACGGGGAATATCGTTTCTACCCATTCGATCACACGCTTGAAATATATCCATATCTGGTTGGCATTATCATCGTGCTGATGAAGTGCCATATATTCTTCTATCGTATCCAAACCATCACGGGCTGCGATCCAACTGATAGCGGTTTCGAGGTATTCCTGCCTGATAGGAGAACCCGACACATAGTTCTTCGCCATATTGTAGGCGGCACAGGTAGGCTTTGAAAAATGCAGTTTCGCATCTGAAAGCCAAGTGCCTGTATAGGCGGTATTGCGAAGCTCCTGAGCTGTCAGCGGTTTACCTGCTATATTGATGACCTTGAACCACTCATGTACCTCCGAGGGAGTACCATCGCATACATAAATATCAAGGACATAATCATCTATCTGCTTTTGCAGGTCTTTCTCCAAGTTGAAGTAGTATTTTTCATCTACCGCAAATGTTCTCTCGCTTTCAGCAGCGTAACGGCAGATAGAGATCGTTCTCTGCTGTCCGTCCATCAGCTCGTAACGCCCGTCATCTGTTTTTGCCCAGTACATAGTGTTCAGAGGGAAGCCTTTCTTGACGGTGCGAATAACTTCATCACGCTCTTTCGGAGCATAAACATATTCACGCTGATACGGCGGTCTGACATCAAGCAGTCCGCCATAGGCAACAATTCCCTCAATACCGTCTGTTCCACGTTCTTCATAGCCTTGACACAGCTCTGCAACTGAAATCTGAATACGCTCGATTTTCATTATGTATCACTCCTTTTCGGGATTTCGATTTCTAACCAATAACCTTGCATATGTTGCTTTTCCTTTGATAGTACCATCTTTATCTTTTATCAGTCCATGACTTTTAACGGGGACTTCATCGTATTTTCTAAATTGATTGGCATCTAATAATTCAAATTGATCTGGAGAGAAGGAACTTAGGAATGTAATAGGAACGGCAAGTGGCTTATCAGTATCACAGGGAATGTCAGCAACAGTTTTTACAAAATAGGCATCATAATTATCATACTCAGGATACTCTTGAATACTAAAGTGTTTATACAAATCAAGAAATTGATGACGAATATCTATATCCATATTTGTAAACCAGCAGATATTACCAAGCCTACGCCATTTCTGACCGTCCTCGTCCTGCTTGTAGTCAGTGTTCTTGGCTTCGTAGTAATCAGGCACTTTGAACCAGAAATGCCCTGCGTTATATCCGAGCCACATCTTGTTCTCTCTGAAATAATGAAATATCTCCTTAAACGTTATATGATTCATATTACCGAGGACAAGAAATAGCTTTCCGCTCTCAGCGAGTAAAGGGATATACTCTTTCATCAGAGAAAAAGGTGGATTCGTTACCACGATATCACATTCATTCAGCAGAGCTATACACTCTCTGGAACGGAAATCACCGTCCTCATTCAGAAGCGTAAGGGCGTTCTTCTTGTTTCGCAGCAGATATTCCACATCACTCAGATCAACTGTTGCATCGCCGTTTGCATCGGTGACCTCTGTTATCTCTATCTTGTATGGCTTCTTTCCCTCGCCTGCGGGATAAGTGATCTCCTCATCAGCAAACAAAGATAGCTGAGTATATGTGATAGGAGAAGTTGCATAACAAGTGGTTATCAGCTTTTTTAGTCCGAGAGCATTGAAGTTCAAAGCAAAATACTTGAAGAAATTGCTCTCGTAGGGATCATCACAGTTACAAAGCACCGTCTTTCCCTTGAAATACTTCCTATAATGACGCAGTTCTTCCTCAATCGTGGATAGCTGCGTGTAAAATTCATCGGTCTTTCCTGCCTTTGACATATGAAGATTACTGTTTCCTGCCATATTACACCTCCGAAAACTTGCATCTACTGAAACTTTTCACGCCGAAACTTTCGTGTATAGAATATATTATAGCATATTCTATCGTATTTAGCAAGTGCAATCGGGTATAATATTCCAAACAAGAAACTTGGAGGTGAGGCAAGTGTATGATCTCGGTGCTTTGATAAGATCATTACGCAAGGAACGGAAAATAACGCAGAAGAAGCTCGGAGAAATGCTCGATGTTACCGAGGGCACTATCAGCAAATATGAAGCTAATACTATGACACCGCCATTTGAGACACTTCGCTCTATCGCCAGTATCTTCAATGTTTCAATGGACACCCTCTGCGGTATGAAGCATCAGGGGACGCTCTCTACTCACGGACTGACCGAAGCACAGACCGAAACTGTCAAAGCCCTGGTCGATGCCTATCGTATCAAAAACGCTCAGACGGGCAGGCAGCTCACGCAGGAGCAGTTTGCGGTGCTGGGGAAAATCACAGTCGAGCTGACAAAATAAAGCCGAAGGACTCATGCTGAATCCTTCGGCTTGTTGTTTATGGGGAGATCACGACATCACACATACACCATAGCCGCATACACAGGAT
>CALEPT010000058.1 GCA_937910385.1 uncultured Ruminococcus sp.
GGAAGAAAATCAAAAATCAATTCTGAATTAATAAATCGATACTTTTCGGAATTAGACTTCACCTCTTTTGTTTGTCTTCTTGTAAGCAGAATATCAGCAGTAAAGTCTGTCTCTTTATCGGCTGGGATATCAAATTTCTTAGCTATTCCTATAGTTGCTTTGATACGGATCACATATTTCAATCCTTTGTTTTCAAGGTGCGCAATGGTATTATATGCTTCATATCCCCTGTCAGCAATAATAATTGAGTCATGCTTTACTTTATCAAGCATACTTATGAGAGCAGAATGTTCATTTTCATTACGGCTGTCCTGTAACACAGCATCCATATATCGTCTGTTCAGCAAGTCATACAAAGCATTGAGATGCATCAGATTATAGCCCTTTGAAAGATCATTAGCACAATAATGAGTCCCATGATCATCGGGAATATTAGGAATATGTATATCGGAGCCGTCAACAGCCAGAAGTCTGTAGCCATGAAAGAAATTTGTCTGTGAGAATGCCTCGTTGAATTTATGGAACAGATGTTGGAAAGCAGCAGGAAGTATCTTTGCTCTTCGCTGTACAATAGCCGAAACAGATACCATTTTCGGATCATAATCATAAAACTCCATAAGCTCTTTGCCGAGTGTTTGGCTACCCATGCAAAACACATTGAGCAGGGCGATATAGATTTTGAATTTGGTGAAACTTCTGATGATGAGTTTAAGGCTGTGTTCCTGGCTTTTGAGAAAATGAAGAATAATCTTCGTGCATTGAAAACAGAAAGAGAATACTTTGAAAAATACCGGACGGAGATGCTTCGGGGGGTATCTCATGACATTCGCTCTCCGCTTACATCTATCAAGGGTTATACAGAAGGACTTCGTGACGGCATTGCAAACACGGATGAAAAGCGTGAAAAATATTACCGTGCCATACTCACAAGAACAGCAGATTTAGAAAGACTTACCGACAGCCTTTCAGAACTGATACGTCTTGAAAGCCCTGACTTTTCCTATCATTTTGAGAAAACCGACCTTTGCAGTTTTATTTACGGTTTTGCCGACAGCAGTACACTGTATTGTGAAGAGAACAGCACTTCCATAGATATTCATGCAGGCGAAACGATATTTGTGAGCGTAGACCGCAATGAAATGCAGAGAGTACTTACGAATCTTCTTGAAAACAGCATAAAACACGGCAAAGCAGATAATACACACATCACGATCACGGCTGAAAGATGCGAAGATACTGCCGTTATCAGCTTTTCCGATAACGGAGTTGGAGTACCGGAGGAACAATTGAAAATGATCTTCGAGAGTTTCTTCCGGGGTGATGATTCAAGAACAAGACCTGAAAGCGGAAGCGGACTGGGGCTTGCCGTTGTCAGGCATATCATTACCGCACACAGCGGCACTGTCAGTGCCATATCTGATGATGGGCTTGAGATCCGTATAATACTTCCTTTATGGAGTGATGATAATGAAAAAAATACTGATAGTTGAAGATGATATTCTTGCCGCTGAATTGGAGAAAGATTATCTTGAAGCAAGTGATTTTACAGTTACCGTAAGCACCAATGGCAAAGACGGTCTTTCACTTGCGCAGAACGAGTGCTTTGATCTGATACTGCTCGATGTGATGCTGCCCGGCATGAGTGGCTTTTCGGTATGCAAAGAGATCAGAAAGACCATGAATACACCGATCATCATGGTCACTGCGAGGAAAGAGGACATTGATAAGATACAAGGACTGGGATTAGGCGCAGATGATTATGTCACGAAGCCGTTCAGCCCCGGTGAACTTGTTGCAAGAGTGAAAGCACATATTGCTGTACACGAACGGCTGATGGGCAGCTATCAAAGTACAAAAATACTTGAATTTGGCAGCTTGATAATAAACACCGACAGCCATATTGTGACAGTAGATGGACAGAAGATAGATCTGAAACGAAAAGAGTATGAGCTGCTGTATTATCTTGCTTCAAATCCCAATACGCTGTTTTCAAAGGAAGAATTATTTGAGAAAATATGGGGTATGGAGCATATAGGTACAACAGCAACAGTAACGGTACACATCAACCGTATTCGTGAGAAGATAGAAAAAGCCCCCTCACAGCCACAGTACATACAGACCGTGTGGGGATCGGGGTATAAATTCTGCGCTGACATCGGAGGAGGAGATCTATGATGAAAAACATTAAAGTGACAGACATTCTGCTGCTTATATGCAGCCTGATACTATGCTTTGGCACAGCATTTCTTTTCACAGCCTGTAAGATGAAAGATGACAGCAGCTATATGACCTGTCATTGGGCACAGATAATTGTTGTAGGACTTGGTGCTGTTCTGAGCGTCACGAATCTGACAAGGCTTTTTATTCCACGAAGTGCCGGAACAGGTATAGATATTTCTAATATTGCTGTTGCTGTACTTGCAGCACTTATGCCTCAGATGATCATTCCGATGTGTATGATGCACACAATGCGTTGTCATGCCGTTATGCGTCCTGCTGTTATAATTGTGTCAGTCATTATTATTCTTATCTCGGTGATTGATATGATGGTAACTGTAAACAGCAGAGGTGAGCGAGGAAAGAATATATCCGAATAAATATGCATATTTATTCCCTCTCTATGCAATATCATGTGTAAAATCTCATCCCTGCGAAAAATAATATCCTTGTCGTGCTCGCCGGGCTTTTCATCGGTGTAGGCGTGATAGGTGTAAAACAGGTCACCGCTTTTCGGATCACGGTCGATCTCCATATTCTCCGGCAATAGCGGGTACAGTCCGAGAATTTCATTCTTGCCGTCACGGACAATTTGTGCATACGCATTGCCCCATAGTAAAAGGTGGCACATAAGCGCCTCCCAGAACGAGAATGAGGACATCTCCGGATTCGGCTGTCGGTAGAGAATCTTATACAGCGGATGATCGGTTGCCAGTTCCTTATCCTCACCATCACCGGTATATCTGTACAGATGCAGCGGAAGTCCGGCGATCGTGTTGGAGAGCAGTCGGACACAGGCGTATACAGTAACAATTTGCATTGCCGTTCGCTCGTCCACACGCTCTCCGCTGTGCGTCATTCCTGCCAATGGCGATCAATATGTTTGCTATGGCATATCTGCAATCAGTCACAAGAGCGAAATCGTCAACAGTTATTTCGCTCCTGCGAGGACTGATATTGTCTTCCGTTTTGCTGTATGCACTGCCGCTGTTAACAGGCAGCAGCGGCAGTTATCTGTATGCTCCCGTGGATCAAAAAAGATTAGGAGCAGATATTGTATATTCAAAAATAGTCTTTGTAACGAAAAGGACGGCTTGAAGCCGTCCTTTTTCCGTTATTTCTGTATCAAAATGAGGTATCATTCATTATTTTAGGTGTGTTTGAACCGTTAATGTATGCCATTAGGGTATTGGTTTAAAATGGGATAGATCATAATGCTGAGAGGAAATCATGTGGCACTGAAATGCAATGTGCCAATAGACTACAGGCTAAGGACATTGTTTTTTATGTCTATATTTTGAGCTTATTAGAAAACCACATCGGGAACAACTATCCACCCTGTTCCGCCGCAGTATTTTGTGGTAGTGTCTATTATTTTCTGTGCGGTCTCGGTCAAAAGTTCGTCGGAT
>CALEPT010000059.1 GCA_937910385.1 uncultured Ruminococcus sp.
GAACGAGCTTGCGAGTGACAACGTGGATATGGTCGAGCTGATTCAGCTCGGGCAGCTCGGGCAGCGCTCGCAGGCGTTCATAAAGCCGTCGAGATCGTCGCAGACAGTGCTCCCCTCCTGCAAAAAGCGCAGCTTTCTCAGCGAGGCATACTTGTCCTGTGAAGGGAGCTCAAAGCTCATCGTCTCTATTCCCTTCATGCAGCTCTTGAACATGACCGAGCGCACAAGTCCGTCACAGAGAAGAAGCTCGCCGCCGTCATCGTAGTCATAAACCACGGTCCTGTCGTTTTCATAGGAATAGGCGATAAAACCCGTAACTTCGCCGCCGTCAAGAGCCTCGGTTATATGCAGCACCGCTCCGCTCACTCTGGCACGGAGCTCCTCATAGCCGCCGTCCGTAAGTTTTTCCTGTATTTCAAGCATATTACTTCTCCTTGCCGATAGCGTTGCGGATAGCTCTCAGCTCCTCGGGAGTGAGCTCGCGGTACGTGCCGGGGCGGAGCATTCCGAGCTTGAGAGGACCTATGCTAATACGGCGCAGACGCGCGACCTCAAGTCCTACCGCCTCACACATTTTTCGTATCTGGCGGTTTCTGCCCTCCTTGATGGTGATGAGCATAACGACGCGCCCCGGCTCCTTGTCCTTTACGACAACGGTCGCGGGGAGAGTTTTCTTTCCGTCGATGACCACGCCCTCCGAGAGCGCAACGAGCTGCTCGTCTGTTATATCCGGGCGCACCGTAACGCGGTAGGTCTTGGTGATATGGCGGCTTGGGTGCATGATATCGTTGGCGAAATTGCCGTCGTTGGTGAACAGGAGCAGTCCCTCGGAATTGCGGTCGAGCCTGCCGACGGGATATACGCGCTCGTCAACGTCTTCAAGGAGGTCCATGACGCAGCGGCGGTCGAGCTCGTCCGAGACGGTCGTCACATAGCCGCGCGGCTTGTTCATCATGATATACACAAAATTTTTCTTTCTGGGCATATAGATACGCTCGCCGTCGATAGTGATGATGTCCTTGAAGCCGCATTTATCGCCGAGCTTTATGGGTCTGCCGTTGAGCCTGACTCTGCCCTGAGAAATAAGCTCCTCCGCCTTGCGGCGCGAGCAGAATCCGCTGTCGGCTATCATTTTCTGTATCCTTATCTTTTCCACTTTATCTCCGCTTTCTCTCAGGAGAACAGGCTCCCGAGCTTCGTTATAAATTTATTGAATATACTTTTTTCCTTTTGAGGCTCAGCAGCCTCGTGCTCCTGAAGAGGCACGCTTTCCGCAGCATACAGCGGAATTCTTCTCACCTCGCGTCCGTTGAGGCTTATTTCGAGCTGAGCGAGCTCATCACCCTGTGATACGGGAGCATACACGAATGGCGAGGATATGACCGTGCATTGCAGATCGGAGCTGTCTGCGGCAAAAGCCGTGACTGAAAGATCGCCGTCACCGACCGTAAGAGCCGCGTTCTCTGTTTCTCCGCCCACAACGCTGACAGACATACCTGCCGGGAGCTCGGGCTGTATCAGCCTTGCTGCCTCAAAGCCGTAGTCGTACATAGAGATATGGTCGTTCCAGTCATTGCGGTCGTTGAGCGTCACGCAGATGAGGTCCTCGCCGCCGCGCTCGCAGGCAGAGACAAGGCAGCGTCCTGCCTCGTCGGTAAAGCCCGTTTTCACGCCGTATACCCCGTCGTACATCGAAAGCAGCTTGTTCGTATTTTTGAGCCACCGCTCATAGGGCGGGCTGCCGAAGCTGAGCTTTAACGTCTCGGACGAGCATATTTCGCGGAAGGTCTCATTTTTCAGCGCCTCACGCGCGAGAAGAGCCATATCATAGGCGGAGGAGCCGTGTCCCTCGCCCTCAAGTCCCGACGGCGTAACGAAATACGTGTGCGAAAGCCCGAGCTCTCGCGCGCGGTCGTTCATAAGCTCCGCAAAAGCCTCGATGCTGCCCGAAATACGCACCGCAGCAGCATTCGCAGCATCGTTGCCCGAGGGCAGGAGCATTCCGCAGCACAAGGCGTACTTCGTGACGATATCGCCCTCCTGCAAGCCCATTGACGAGCCCTCGACCTTTATCGCCTCGCTGTCAACGGTAAATTCCTCGTCGAGGTCTCCGCTTTCAAGGCAAAGGAGAGTTGTCATTATCTTCGTGGTGCTCGCCATGGGGAGCTTTTCATTGCAGTTTACCGAATAAACTATCTCGCCCGTATCGGCGGATATCACAACGGCAGCCTTTGCCGAGACCTCGGGCGGCTGTGCAGCCCTTGCCGCATACGGGGAAAACGATGCCGCCCCTGAAAGCAGCACCGCCGTTACAAACGTAATAAAGAGCTTTTTCATCAACATACCTCCGAAGCAAGTCTTTTGCTACAGGATATGCTAAGATCTGTCATGATATTCTCAGTCTGCGCTCTCGTCCGAGCCGCCCTTTCTCTTGCTGATAAAGCCGCTTACCTGATCTATGATACCGGGCACCTTCTCGATAGCTGAGCTGATAGGATCGCTTGCAGCCTCCATAGGAACGAGCTTTGCAGTTCCGTCGGGCGATATAACGAGGAAGCCCTCGGGCTTTATGGAGACGCCTGCGCCTGCGCCGCCTCCGAAGAGATCCTTCTCGTACTTTGAGGGGATATCGGAGCCGCCGCCGCCGAAGCCGTAGGATACCTTTGATATGGGGATAATGGTCGTGCCGTTATCGAGCTTGATGGGCTGTCCGATAATGGAATTGACGTCCGCCATTTCCTTTACCTTTTCCATTGATATTCCCAGCATCTCGCTTACAGGAGTATGATTTGCACTCATAATAAAACCTCACTTTTTGATTATTTCTGCTCAGCGGCAGTTTTTCTGAGCTTTCTCTTTTTTAGCTTTTCGGGTATGAACGTTCTGAAAATATATGTTATCAGGAACCAGAGTCCCGCTATAACCAGCGTGCCTGCGCGGAAGCTCACCTTTGCGGCGGCATCCCACTGACTTTTGCTCAGGCTGAAGCCCGGGCGGACATCGACCGTTTTGAACCTCACGTCAAAGAGTCCGCTCATCAGGGCAAGTCCATTGTAGACCACAGCGCACATCCGCCCGTATTTAATGGCACAGTCGTATGCGTCATCGTCGGATATGACGAAATCAATGTAGAGATCCCTGAAGTGGAAGCCCTTGAAAATTTTCAGCATGGGGCGCTGTGCGCTTTCCCATATACCGATGATAAATTCAAGCTTGTCCGTGAGTGACTTTTTCTCCTCGGCTTCATCGTTTTTCTCCTTATCGGAGTCCGACTGAGCGTTCTCCTCATCGCCGTCCTCATACTCCCAGACGTATTCCTCGGGCTCTTTGCTGTGTTTTTTCTTCTTTTTTTCCTTTTTTGCGGATTTGGGGGGCTCTGCGGCATTATCGGGAACGGTTTGCGCATCGGTCTCAGCCTCAGCAGTCAAAGTCTCTTCAGTCACCGCAGGGAGCTCTTCCGCGAGCTCCTCGGGGTCGTTCACGGGGATATCGTCAAGGTCACTGATATCCTCCCCGGGGACAGTATCGGGCAGAAGCTCGTCCCTATCCTTTTCGGGCTTTTTCGGTTTGTTTTTGCGCTTTTTCAGCCACCCGAGGACTCCTCCGCCCTCGGAATTCATGACGTTTATGACCGAAGCCCTGACCTTATATGAAAATTTTCCGCCGATAAAGCTGAATTCTCCCCCGACGGGAATTATCAGCACAAGCAGGACGATCCCCAGAACGGCAAGAATAATATAAAGCAGTATCTTAAGTATCAACACAACAACGCCCATTCATGCCGCTCCTTTCGTGTATAGCAAACGACAAAATTTTTTGGTGTTTGCTATTTGCCGATCCGCACGGAGCAAACGTTAGTTTGCGTATGTGCGGGGCAATTTAAATCATTTATTATAGTGAACGTCAAATTATTTTTTACGTTCACTATAATTTTATTCGTCCGCGGGGACTTCCGTCTGCTGCTCCTGCGCATCGGCTTGAGCTTCCTGTGCAGGAGCTTCCTGTTCGCCGTCGGTATCTTCAAAGCGGGTCTGACCGGGGAGCATAGGCAGGTCGTCCACCGAGCTGAGGCCGAAGCTTCTCAGAAACACGGAAGTAGTCCTGTAGACTATCGGCTTGCCCGGGACGTCAAGACGTCCTGCTTCCTCAACGAGACCCTTCTCAACAAGATTATTCACCACAGACGAGCTGTCTATTCCTCTGACATTCTCGACAAAGCCCTTTGAAACGGGCTGATTATAGGCAATTATGGTAAGCGCCTCCATAGCCGCATTGGAAAGCGGAGTGCTGCGCTTGGTCTCGAGCGCAGTCTTTATCATAGGGGCGTATTCTTCCCTTGTACACATCTGATAGCTGCCCTCGAGCTTTTTTATGCAAAGGCCGCTTCCGCAGCCCTCATAGCGATCGTTGAGCAGCCTTATCATTTTCGGGACAGTTCCCGCGTCAACTCCGCTTGCCTCTGACAGGCGGTATATTTCGATAGGGTCGCCGCTTGCAAAAAGGATGGCCTCTATTGCTCCGAGCTTTTCTGTGATCTCCAAGATTTTTTCACTCCGTTCTTTCTTCCCTTGAAGAAAATGATCGTATTGTCGTCGCTTATGGATATTCTTCCCGACTTTGTGAGTTCGAGCACGGCAAGGAACGTAGCCACTCTTGCCGAGCGGTCGGTAACTCCGTCATAGAGCTTTTCCATGCCGACCTCGCCTGTGGAATACAGCTGCCTGAGTATGTGGACTACCTTTGTCATTACCGAGACTATCCGCCTTTTGACGACGGAATTTATCTTGCTCTCGACCTTCAGCTTCTGCGACTCGTTTCTTATCGCCTTTGCCGAGAGCGAAGAATATGCCGCGATCAGTCTTTCGGGCTCATGCACGAGGGTATAGGTCATATCCGCCTTTATTTTCATAGGCTGACGGACGAAGATGTCTCCGCCGACGTACCTTGAAGCGAGGTCAGCCGCTGCCATTTTGCAGATAGAGTATTCGATGAGAGCGCCCTCGAGCTCCTTTTTGAGCTGCTCTGCCTCCTCGGGCTGAGGGAGCAGAGAGGCTGTCTTGATGTAGATGAGCCGAGCCGCCATTTCGAGGAACTCTCCGGCGAGCTCAAGGTTCTGCTCGTGAGCCTGATCTATATATAATAGGTACTGCTCAAGCAGCTTTGATATCTCGATATCGCAGATATTGAGCTTATGCTTCGAGATGAGGCTAAGCAGGAGGTCGAGCGGTCCCTCGAACACTTCGAGCTTGAACGAGATATTTTCCATTACCAGCCCCACTTCTTTGAGGGTATCCACGAGACAGTCTTCCAGAGCTGGTCGCTTACCCAGTCGGTGACGTAATACAGCGGATTATATTTAGTGGGGATATATGTCAGCAATATCAGAATGCCTATAAAGGCTATGGATATCTCTCTCTGGTGCTGATAGAACCAGCGGTCGACCTTTTCGCTTGTGAAGTAGCTCAGCACGTTATAGCCGTCGAGGGGCGGTATGGGGATAAGGTTGAATATCGCCAGTCCCACATTCACACTGAACAGGAAACTCAGCAGGAGCATCACGCAGTAGAGCATACTTATCTCTCCGCCGAACTGATACGAATAGAGTGCCGTTATTCCCGATTCGGTGCACAGTATTATATTGTATGCAAGACCCGCCGCAAACGCCGCGATAAGGTTCGATACAGGACCTGCAAGCGCTGTAAGCGAAATGCCCGCGCGGTATTTTTTCATTCTGAGGGGATTTATCGGCACAGGCTTTGCCCAGCCGAAGCCTGTCAGCACCATAAGAACGGTTCCCATAGGGTCGAGGTGAGACATAGGGTTGAGGGATATCCTCCCCTGCCGCTCGGCAGTATCGTCGCCGAACCACTTAGCTACGAGCGCGTGAGCCGATTCATGGAGCGGTATAACGAGCAGTATCGTGAGTATACGCGCAAAATATTTTATAAAATGCTCAAGAAATTCCGATGAAGTCATAATTATCCTTTCATTTTCCGGGCGTTACCGCCGCAAAGAGTTATTCAAAATATATTATACTACATTAAGGCATGTTTTTCAAGTAAAATGAGAAAATTTACACTGTGCGAAAAATTTTTTCAAGTTTTTTCAAAAAAAGCTTGCATTTTCTTTTCAGATGTGTTAAAATAATCATGTTGTCTTTATTTTTAAAGATTCTGAGTAATTAAGATAAGGAGGTGCAGCCTGATGGCAAAATGTGATATCTGCGGTAAGGGAGTAACTTTCGGTATCAAGGTTTCCCACTCGCACAGACGTACTAACAGAACATGGAAGCCTAATGTAAAGCGTGTTAAGGCTATCGTCAAGGGTACTCCTTGTCATATCTACGCTTGCTCAAGATGCCTGCGTTCCGGTAAGGTTGAAAGAGCTTAATCAAGGTAATATTCCGAAATAACGGAGCTGCGCATTTTGCGGAGCTCTTTTATTTTTATCCTTACCCCTGCAAAAGATTAAGATCGAACAATACGTGCCTTTGCATTTATTTGCGCGAATAATTCATCATTAATGACAGTGCAGTTGAGCGAAAGCAGACTATCAGTTTTGCTGAGAGTGAGCGAGCTTGCGAGTGGCAACGTGGCATGGGGTTGCCCGAGTGCGAGGCAGGATCCTATCCGAGCACGAGGGTATGTCGCCATTGGATTTAAGGCGACCGAGCTGATCCGGCTCGTCAGCTGCTTTTCCGGAAATTATTGTCGGTAAAGATCCTTGCGAAAATCAGTCCCAGAGGAAGAGCTACAACAATGAGCAAAGCCTTGGTGAGCCATGCCGCCGCATTTGTGATATCGTTAAGCGCCATGAAATAAACACCCTTGTACATATACATTCCCGGCACCATTATAACTATAGATGGAACAGTAAGGGTTATCCTTGGGAAGCCTATTCCCCTCTTTATTACAGAAGCAAGAAGTCCTGCTGAAAACGCCCCTATAAAAGCAGCCGCTCCTGCGGGAATACCCGTCAGCTCAATGAGCTCAAGACGAAAGGTATTTGCTGCCATTCCGATCAGCCCTGCCGTAAGAGCCATCTTAGGAGTGCTGTTGAACATAAGCGAAAAACCGTAAACTCCGCAGAAGCTTGCGGCTGCAATCAGAACTCCATGCAGTACAGGAGCTATTTCAAGCGCCTCAAAGTCTCCGGGGCTGAACCTGAATATCTGTGCGGCAGCCCAGCCGGTAGCCGTTGCAGTAATAATTATGAGCAGCGCATATGTTATTCTTTCAATTCCTGAACGCAGATCAAGTTTTGCAAGGTCTATCCCTCCTGTTATCAGCGGAAACCCCGGTATCACAAACAGCATCGAGCATATGTAGCCTGCCTGATGTACCTCTGATACCCCGAATATCAGCTCCGCAAGCTTTATAAGCACAACGTATACGCAGCAGGCAGCCGCAACGCTTGCAGTAACATTTGCAAAAAGAGTAATATGCCGCTCGATCATTTTCTTGCGGATAAAGTTTCCTATCCCCGCACCAAAAAGAGCACATATCATCTCGGCGAGTCCTCCGCCGAGAAGAAACGTAAATGCACAGCAGGCTGCTCCCGAGGCAAGTCCAAGCTGCCACGCCTTATAGTTCCCGGGCATTTCCTGAAACTTATCAAGTATCATATGAAATTGCTCTGTAGAGTACTTTCCTGCTCTATCCTTGAATCCGTCGGCAAAATTTTCAAGCTCGTTGAGCTTATCCGTATTTACTCCGGTAGTGCTCAGGGAAATAGCATTTGTATACATTTCGCATCCCTCAACGCAGGTGTATTCTATAGACAGCAGACCTATATCAGCGTTACAGGTTATATTAAGTGCACGGGCTATCTTGTTCATCGAAGCACGGACACGCCACGCTCCTGTTCCTACTGACAGCATCATCAGACCTACCCTTCCGACTATAGTTGCTTTTTCCTTTAAAGGAGCATTAACAGCAGGGATACTTGCCTCGCCGTCAACGATATTATGCCAGTCTATCGTCATATGCTGCTTTCTGAAATTGCTCATTATTACATCTCCGAATTCAGTTATTAGTGAGCAGCAACCGGTATCGACCTCGGACGCGGACAGCTCCCGAAATGTGCCAAAACGGGCGGACACACGGATCCGCCCCCTGCTATTCACCAATAATCTATTATATAATGTACGGCGCGTTTTGTCAACTATGGGAAAGCTTATTTCAGCAAGGATATCCTGTTTTTATTTATGCGGCGCATGAATACGAGCCCGACTGCAGCGGAAACTCCCTCCGCAATGATAAACGTCAGCCATACAAGCCACGCCCTGTCAATGTCGCTTCTTACGCCTCGCGCAAAAAGCCACGCAACAGGCAGAACGAGCACGAGCTGTCTCAGAACGGATATAACGAGCGATTCGATCCCGCTGTCAAGAGCCTGAAAGACTCCCTGCAAGGCTATGTTAAGCCCTGCAAAAACAAGGCAGAGCGAAATTACTCTTATTGCGCTTATACACAGTCTCTCTGTCTCGCCCGAAAGCCCGAACACCCTCGCGAGGGGAGCGGCAAATATCTCAAGCAGCACAAGTCCCACCGCCATAATTATCAGCGTGTAGGAAATTCCGTATTTTATACCGTCCTTTACTCTGCGGCGGTTTTTCATTCCGTGGCTAAAGGAGACTATCGGGGTTATCGCATCTCTGAGTCCGAAAGCTGCAAAAAGTATAAACTGCTGTATCTTATAATAAAGCCCGTAAGCCGTTACCATTGACTCGCTTACAGCAAGCAGTATACGGTTCATTCCATAAGTCATCACCGACATCAGTGCCTGAGCGATTATCGCTGGCAGACCTATTGAGTATATCGAGCCGATTATCCTGAGGGAAGGCTTCATGTAGCGCAGTCCGTTTTTCACACTCTTATTCAGGCGGAAGTGGAAGAACACGGCAACTAAGGAAGAAACTATCTGACCTATTACCGTCGCATACGCGGCACCTTTTACTCCGAGCTCGGGAAGTCCGAGCAGTCCGTAGATGAGTATCGGGTCGAGGATAATATTCGTAAGGGCTCCTGATATCTGAGCAATGGTGGAATAGAGCGACAGTCCCGTCGCCTGCAGGAGCTTTTCAAATACAGAGAAGCAAGTTATTCCCATAGATACTACACAGCATATCCTCAGATAGCTTACAGCCATTTCGGTTATCTGAGGATTTTCGGTCTGCGAGGATATATAAGTGCGCACGCCGAATACTCCAAAGAGCATACATACTATGTATATCATAATGGCAAGGAACTCCGCATTGCCTGCCACTTTTGCTGCGCGCTTGCTGTCACCCTGCCCGAGACATTTCGAGAGAAGCGCGTTCGTACCTACTCCCGTACCTATGCTGACCGCTATCATAAGCACTTGTATCGGAAAAGCAAGTGTCAATGCATTTAGAGCAGCCTCGCCGCCCTCCTTCATGTTCGAGACAAAAGCGCTGTCAACAATATTATAGAACGCTTGCAGGAGCATTGAAATTATCATCGGGATACCCATTGAGAGCATGAGCTTGTTCACAGGAGTCTCCGACATTTTTTTGATCGAATCCGTTTTTTCCATATTTTATCTCCTTCGATTATTTTGTCGGGTAAGGGTGTAAAATGATCCTTACAGCAAAAAAGCGTAAGACCGGACATAATATCCGGACTTACGCTTTCGCTACTCGACCTGAACATTATAACACAGTTTTTTGAAAAAATCAAGAAGTTAAAATATAAAAATTTCTCTTATGCGAGCTGTATCAGCTCGGTCATGACCACGTGCTCGCTCTGTATGTGGCAAGCAGTTTATCTCCACTCGCAGAAATCAATATATGTCAATATGCATAATCAAACCGTGTTTCACCCCTCTCCCCTGCCGCATTTTAACGAGGGGAGAAGGTGCCGGAAACGAAAAATAGGAATTTGTGCCGCATGACAAATTCAGATTTTTGTTTTTATTTTAATATAAGTTCGCCGTTGTGAATCCCTTTGTCACGCCGCCATTTGGCTCGGCAAGCCTTATACCTCAGCGGTCACAACAACCTAAAACCTAAAGCCTGAAATCTGATACCTTCTATAGCTAAAAACTATCTTGCTTTTTCTTAAATTCCATGTTATAATACTATCATAATAATAAGAAATGAGGTAATCATAATGATAAAGGTAACAAATGATATTTATTACATAGGAGTAAACGACCACAAGCTCGACCTTTTCGAGGGACAGTATGATGTACCCAACGGCATGGCTTATAACTCATACATCATATTCGATGAGAAGATCGCCGTGTTCGATACCGTTGACGCAAGCTTCACAGATGAGTGGCTCGGCAATATCACTGAAGTCCTTGCTGACCGCAAGCCGGATTACCTCATAGTTCAGCATATGGAACCCGACCACTCTGCAAATCTGCTCAACTTCATAAATGAGTATCCCGATACAATCATCGTCGGCAACGCAAAGACATTTGCAATGATAGCAAATTTCTTCGAGGAGCTTGACCTCGGCGACAAGAAGCTCGTTGTCAAGGACGGAGACAAACTCTCACTCGGCAAACATGAGCTTACATTCGTTTTCGCTCCTATGGTGCATTGGCCCGAGGTAATGTTCACATATGACAGCACAGACAAGGTTCTCTTCTCTGCGGACGCTTTTGGCAAGTTCGGCGCACTCGACGTTGATGAGGACTGGGCGTGTGAGGCGCGCCGTTATTACTTCGGTATCGTCGGCAAATACGGCGTTCAGGTTCAGGCTGTCCTCAAGAAGGCAGCTGCACTTGACATTCAGACTATATGTCCTCTCCACGGACCAATTCTCTCTGAGAACCTTGATTATTATCTCGGACTCTATAACACATGGTCAAGCTACGGCGTAGAGAGCGAGGGCGTATTCATTGCTTACACTTCCGTTTATGGTAACACCAAAAAAGCTGCGGAGCTCCTTGCAGAAAAGCTCACCGAGAAGGGCTGCCCTAAAGTGGCTATCGCCGATCTTGCAAGAGAGGATATGGCAGAGTCCGTCGAGGACGCTTTCCGCTATGGTAAGATCGTGCTTGCAACGACCACCTATAATGCCGACATATTCCCTTTCATGAGGCAGTTCATCGGCGACCTCACCGAAAGGAATTATCAGAACCGCACTATTGGTATCATCGAGAACGGAAGCTGGGCTCCCACCGCAGCAAAGGTCATCAAGGGAATGTTTGAGAAATCAAAGGACATAACATGGACGGATAATACCGTGACGATCAAGTCGGCTGTCAAGGCTGAAAACATCGCTCAAATAGAAGCTCTCGCAGGCGAGCTTACAAAATAAATTTTCAGGAGGGATATCATGAAGATAACTCTTAACCCCGATGAAGAAGTCGTTGCACGTATCAAGGAAGGACTCAAACAGAAGGACGGCTACTGCCCGTGCAGGATAGCAAAGACCCCCGAAAATAAATGTATGTGCAAGGAGTTCCGCGACCAGATAGCAGATCCCAACTATGAGGGCTTCTGTCACTGTATGCTATATTATAAAAGTCTGGAGGACTGAAAAATGGCTGAAATAATTATCACAAAGGAAAATTTTGACGACGAGGTGCGCAATTTCAAAGATGAACCCGTGCTGCTCGACTTCTGGGCAGGCTGGTGCGGACCATGCAGCCTCCTCTCCCCCATTGTCGAGGAAATAGCAGACGAGTACGACGGACAAGTCAAGGTCGGCAAGGTCAATGTTGATGAGCAGCCCGAACTTGCTGCAGCGTTCCGCGTCGATAACATTCCGCTGCTCGTTCTTGTCAAGGACGGCGTTATCCAGAGTCAGTCGGTCGGCTACCGCAGCAAGGAGGACGTCCTCGAATTTATTGGACTGTAATTGATTACAAAAATAATATCAGGGCATAATATCACCGGGGTGATATTATGCTCAATTTTTTTCTTGGAAGTCTTTTCGGAGGAACTGTTGGAGTTTTTGCCATGTGTCTGTGTACAGCTGCAAAAGAAGCTGACAAATTCGATGACGCGCAAAACAGATGACCAGCTCTATAGATACTGAACAAATCACTTTTGTGCATATCGCCGATTTCAACTCAACTATATGTAATATCTAAAAATTTTTTTGAAAAATGTAGTATTTTTAAGGTTATTTTAAGATTTCTATATCATAATATAATTGCAGAAGAAGAACGGAAAAGAATAGAAAACAAAAAAATAAAAAAGAGAGGTGACCATTATGTTAGCGGTAATAATTATTTCAATCGTCGGAGCACTTTCAGGACTTACTTCAGTTTGTCTTTGCAGAGCTGCAAAATGGGCTGATGAAGTGAAACAGCCAGATATATTAACCATCATGCAATGAAGGAATCAGTTCTATACCTAACTCTTTCCCTTCCCTTAAAAAACGGTTCAGCGTACACGCTGAACCGTTTTTTATTTGCCCTCTGAAAAGCAATTCGTACTTACCTTGTTTTCTATGACTTATTGAGAGGGACTCTTTTGAAAAAAGATCGCCCCTCTAAGGGGAGCCCCCTTTGGCGGAATCGTGGCATAAAATTACCGAGCCCATAATT
>CALEPT010000060.1 GCA_937910385.1 uncultured Ruminococcus sp.
AAAGCAATACCTCTCTTGACGGTGTACGAGGATTTGAGGGAGAAAGGAACTGATAACAATACCTGTCCGAGAGCTCAGAATCCTTTGCGATCTGCTGAACTGTGAGCTTTTTCTCCTTGATAAGCAAGTTTAGGTATTCCTTTATATCACAGTCAAGCAGAAAGTCCTTGTTTTCCTGCAAATAAGCGTCGATACTTCCTGACTTTTTAAGTAGCTCAAGCAGTTTTTCCGTGTCCTTTTGTTTCATGTCAAATCACCTCGAAAAATCCGATATTTACAATTTTATTATAGCATGGTATAATAGAAAAAGCAATAGACGGAGGTGAGAATTTTGCAGTTTTCCGAAAAATATCAGTTTGTAAAGCGAATAAAGCATAATGAAAAAAGCGAGATAGTTTTACTGGAGCATAAAACTTCACATGATCGGATAATAAAGCGTACATTTTCCGGAAATTCCGAGGTCTATAAGGCACTTCTTAATCATAGGATAGAGAATATCCCGAAGATATATGAAGTAATTGAATCTGATGATAAGGTGACAGTATTTGAAGAATATATTGACGGTGTAACTCTATCTGAGCTTTTACAGGAAGAATTGTACAATGAAAAATCAGTCGGAAAGCTCATTTCGGAGCTGTGTGATGTACTTTCGCTCCTTCATAGTCATAACATCATTCACAGGGACATAAAGCCTGAAAATATCATGATAGACCGAAAACAGAACGTCAAATTGATAGACTTTGATTCTGCGAGAATATACAAACCTTACTATCCGAAAGATACCGAATATCTTGGAACTGTCGGATACGCTGCTCCCGAACAGTATGGTGATACTCAGACAGACCAGAGAACTGATATTTATGCAGTCGGAGTCCTGATGAACGTTCTTCTTACTGGAAAAACTCCCACTTCTCAGCTCTATAACGGTGAACTTGGCAAGGTGATCGAAAAGTGCATACAAGTCAATCCTGACAAGCGTTATCAATCTGCCGAGGAACTGAAAAAAGCTTTGAAAGGCAAGATGAATAAGAAGAGTATACTGATAATTCCTTTAGTTGTAATTATCCCTATTGTTATAGTAATTGCCTTTGTCTTACCAAATTTTAAGTGGGATTCAAATAATCAAGAAGCTGAATTTATAAATACAACTTCGTATTTTGAGGCAGCAGAAACCTCTGAAAATTCACTGAGCACGACAACTTCTTCTATTCAAACAACAACGATTACATCTACTGCTAATACTACTACTGTTCCTGCCGAAACTACTGTAACTACTGCCGCCGAAAGCGAGGTTTATTATTACGTTGGCAACTATATGACAGAGGGTAAGTCCTACGGACAAATTCACAACTATGGCGGTTATGCTGACTGCGGAGGAACAGTTTTAGAAGTTGAGGACATCACTTCTGACAGTATAGCTTTTTCTGTTACTGCTTACGGATATGATGATGATATCGAACACAATGTAAACTTTTCTGAGAGAAATATTACTACCGAAATCACAAACGGAACAGCAAGCTATAAAATCAACTTCTTTGAATTTGAGGATACAAAAGAAAACATAGTAGGGGCTTTGACTTTTGAAAATGGCAAAATACATCATGTGGTCACAAAACAAGGCGAGACAGTTCTTGACGAATATCTTGTTTTTGATGACTTCGGAGTGTAAAGCTATAAAACAGCCTGAATCTCTGGTTGCTGTCTGCCGCAGCTATCTTCATTAATAACTTGATCATCTTTATTTTTAACTTTCTTGTTTAGCACCTCTCAGCGCTTCTGTAAAGCGTTTGAATTTTAAGGGCAAACGGGTTCGCTTAAAAGTGGACGAAGGCGTTCACGAGCCTGTCAGACGTTATGGAGAGTTTTCTGTAATTGCAAAAGCTTTTGAAAAGCCGTTTTCGGAATATTTGCATTGTCCTGCTCCCATTTTTTAAGAGTTCCGAGAGGTGTTCCTATACTTTGAGCAAACTGGGATTGCGTGAGCTTCATAGACTTGCGCAGTCCCTTTATTTGTTTACCCTGACCGTTATAGAGAAAAGTGTTATAGTCATCGAGGAGCAAAGAAATGTCAATTTTGAATAATTCTGCTACTTTGGAAAGCTTGTCTAACGGATAAGCGTCAAGGACATTATCCTCATATCGTGAATAAGTCGTTCTGTCAACCTCCATGACCTTTGCAACGTCACGCTGGAGAAGTCCGCTATTGATACGATACCATTTCAGCTTGTCCGATACAGTTTCAAGCTTTTCAGGATCGGGGTTATTATGAAGAAATACCTGTGATTTTGTAAGGTGACGATTATTGATAAAGCTCAAAGAATCAATGTAAAGGGGAGCATATCTGACCTTGCCGTTTTTATTATGATACATAACGTAAAAGTTGTCGTTCAATTTACTGTAAACTTTCCAAATATCCGAAAAGGCTCTCGGATTACTTCCTGTGAGTTCATAAGAGCCGTCGCGATACTGTTGCTTTTTCAATACATCTGCTTGCGTATGTAGCGAAACGAGCCCCTTTTGTGTGATCAAATGTAGAAACGGCTTTTATAAGTCCAATAGTTCCGATAGAGATCAGTTCATCTTGTTCTTCGAGAGAGGAAGAGTATTTTTTGACGATATGAGCCACAAGACGAAGGTTATGCTCAATGAGCATATCCTTTGCGGACTTATCACCGTTTGACATAAGAACGAAACAAGCTGTCTCGTCTTTTTGAGAAAGCGGTTTTGGAAATACGGTAGTATTTTCGAGGTGAAGAGCAAAAAAGAAGATGTTTCTTAGAAGTTCAAACAGCATAAGATACCTCCATAAAACGTTATGATACATATTATGCCGAAAGGCTTGAACAGGTTACCGTAAGAAGAAAATTTATAATAATTTTTACTTCAAATTTTTGCTGCCATAAAAATAAAATAAAAAACAATTGAAGTATATTGACGTGAAAGAATAAATATTATATAATAATAGTGTATGAATAAAAGCAGTTGTATGGTGGCTGTTAAAAGGAACAGTCGGAACGGAAGAAGTGATAGAATGAAAAAAATGGTTTCTGCCTCAGTTCTCAGTGCGGATCTTATGAATTTGGGCAATGAGATCAGAAGGCTCAAAGAAAGTAATATAGATATGCTGCATTTTGATGTAATGGACGGCGTGTTTGTAAATAATATAACGTATGGACTTCCCGTACTTGAGGCTGTAAGAAAAGAAACAGATCTTACTCTTGACGTTCATTTAATGATAAAAGATCCGCTTAGATATGCTGCAAGATTTGCACAGCTTGGTGCAGATATAATATCTTTTCATCTTGAAAGCGGAAGTGATGTGATGCAGACTATTTCCGAAATAAAGAAGAACGGAGCAAAAGCCTCTCTTGCTATAAAGCCTTGCACTCCTGCCGAGGCAGTATTTGATTACCTGTCCATGCTTGATATGGTGCTCGTTATGACTGTTGAACCGGGATTTGGCGGACAAAGTATAATTCCGCAGACTCTTGAAAAGGTCAGAATAATAAGAGATAAGCTTGATTCGCTTGGTATGAATACAGATATACAGGTAGACGGAGGTATAAACAAAGCTACAGCTGCTGACGCGATAAGAGCCGGAGCAAATGTCCTTGTTTCAGGCAGTTATTTGTTCACAGCCTCTGATATGGCAGAAGCCGCGATGGGCATAAAGGAAGGTATATCATGCTGAAAAAGGCAAAGTCTGAACGGCTTATATGGCTTGATATAACAATAACGCTCCTTACACTTGAGCTTATGTCCTACTTTTACTATGGAGTACGCTCAATTGTTCTGGCAGGCGTTTGTATTGCTGTTTCACTTGCTGCCGATATAGTTTCGGTAAGATTTATGGGAAGGCGCTTTACAGCGGACGATCTCAGCTGTACTTCCGATGCTCTTATAATAGCTCTTATGTTTCCGGCGGTCATAGAATACAAAATAGCGGCGTTAGCTTGTCTGTTTGCGGTAATTGCAGCAAAAAATATTTTCGGCGGAAGGATCAATATGATATTTTCACCGGCAGCAGCTGCATATGTTTTTGTGCTTACGTCATGGGGCAGGGAATTGCTGCTGTATACCGAACCTCATGTTAAGACAGGTATATTTGATGAGCCTCAGGAGCTGGTAAATTCGGCTTCTCATGTGTTTGATATGACGGGAAAATTAGAATATACCGATCTTGAGATACTTCTTGGAAATTTCAGCGGAGCTCCGGGAGCTGTGAGCATACTTCTGCTTGCTGTTTCTGCTGTGATACTTATGTTTCGCAGGGATATATCAGCCGGTGCCTTTATCGGAACCATTTCAGGGACGGCTCTGTTTGCATACATCACGCCCATGATCTCAGAACGTGCAGACAGTGTAAGATACAGCCTTGTGACTAACATGGTCCTGTTTTCGGCAATATATATCATATCTGACCGCAGAATAGCTCCAAAGAGGAATTACTATGCTTTTTTCTACGGATTGTTCATAGGCATAGTTTCTTATGTGATAGTACTTACGACTGCTAAAGAAAATGCTGTAGTCATAGTTTCGGTTCTCTTTACGCCGATATCTCTTATGTTCAAGAATCTTGAAAAGAAGATAGAGCTTGCAAATACAGAAGCAGAATACAAAGCAGCTATGGAAACTGCAGGGGCTTTTGAGGAAAATGATACATCAGACGACGAAGTATCTGAATATCTTATAGAAGATGATCCTGATCTATCAAGTGATGAAACAGCTTTAACTGAACATAGTCAGGACGAGGCTGATGATGAAGAGGAGGAGCAGGACAATGAATAAGAGAAAAAATACAGTTTTTGACGGGCTCCTTGCGGATAATACCGTTCTTTCATCGCTTATGGTGATATCTCCCGTTATAATCTGCGGAGACAGCCTGAGGAACGCCGAAGCACTGATATACGCTTTTTCTTCAATAACCTTTCTTGCGGTTATGATATCGTCTTTTGTTCCGAAAAAGCTTCCTTACACGGTAAAGGTAATAATATATGCGCTGATATCCTCGCTGGTATATATACCTGTAAAGCTTGCCGCAGAGGAATTCTATCCGGATTGTATATCAAGGATAGGTATATATTTTCCGCTCCTTGCGGTGAACTCGCTAATAGTTTTTCAGACCGAAGCCAAGTTTTTCCGCATGAAAAAACTGAAAATGATACCATCGCTGATATTCTATATATTAGGTTTTGACTTAGTTATGCTGATAACTGCATTTATCAGGGAGCTTCTCGCGTATGGCACTATAAACAGCAAAATAGTTGATGTAGATACTCTTATAAGCGGTCTTGCACAGCCGTTCGGAGGATTCATTTTCCTCGGACTTATGTGCGGCATTTATCGCAGGATACGCGCTTCTGTTATAAACGAAATAAATGATGACGGAGGTGAAGACGTTGTTTCTGATAACTGACCTTATTGCACTTCTTTCAGTAAATCTGATACTTATGCAGGCGCTCGGAACCAGCACTATCTTCATTGCAGCAGGAAGCAGAAAGAATCTTGTCGGAACAGCATTTGTCATAACGCTCTTCACTACAGCCGGTTCGGCAGCAGCATATTTCATAAACAAGCAGCTTCCGGAAAAATATGCCGACTTTACTTTGGTGTTTTACACTATAACGGTGGGTATACTATATATACTGCTGCTTACATTGCTTTATTTTGTAAGCAAGGGTAAGCTTAGCAGTTACGGTAAATATATACACGTTTCCGCTTTTAATTGCGCTGTTATGGGAACTCTGTTTACGATAACCGGACGCGCTGCAGAGGCTCCTTCGTTCGCGACACTTTCAGGATATATCAGAGCAGGGCTTGAAGCGGGCGTCGGTTTTATACTTGCAGCTCTTATACTCACAGCGGCATACAGAAAGCTGAATTCCGTAAAGGTGCCCGCGTCATTCAGGGGATTTCCTGCTATGCTCGTGTACCTCGGTATAATATCTATGGCAGTCTATTCCCTAAAATAAACATTTTATGTAGAACAATGCACTGCAATAAGAAGGCGGTGCAAACAGGAGAAAAAAATGAAGATAAAGAATAAAGGAAGGAAAATTTATAAAACAAAAGAAAAAAATTATTATGGAAAAAGCCCTGTAGGAAAGGCTTTCTCCGTAGGACTTACTGTACTTCTGATAGGAGGAATAGGATTTCTTGGCTACAGCGCTGCTGAACCTATCATAAATTACACCAAGAAAAAAGGCGATAAGGACGTTGCAGCTGTTACTACTACTGTTCCTGTTACCACTGTTGATGAAAATGGTGAGCTTTTGCCGTCAGACGAGACAAATACAGTCAATTCACAAAATCCTGCAGCCAATGAGCAATACAGAGCATATGCACTTTCTGCGGCAGATCTTTCCAGCACCGAAACTATCAGAACTGCGCTGAAAAGAGTGCCTTCAGGCGAAGATATCCAATATATTGAAATACCGCTAAAGATAAGCGGCGGAAAGGTATACTATGCAAGCTCCGTAAATATGGCAGCGATGTCAGGGGCTGTCCAGACGCCTGTTACGCTGTATGACATTGTTTCAACAGTTGAAAGCGCCGGATATAAACCTGCTGCTCTTATAAGTACTTTCAATGACAATATTCTTCCTGCCACATATCCTGATACAGCATATGTAACTATCGATGACGGTTCAAAATGGATAGATAATAACCTTGAGGACGGCGGTAAACCTTGGACCTCTCCTTTTTCCGACTCAGCTGTAAGCTACAATGCGGACATTGCACAGGAGGCAGCGAGTGCAGGCTTTGAAAAGGTCATATGCTCAGATTTTGTGTTTCCTGAATTCCGTCAAAGCGATATTGCATATCTTGGAGAATCTGTCGTTGCGAACGACCGTTATATGGCGCTTACCTCAGCGGCGAATATGATGTATGAGAGTATCGTCAACAATGGCTCGTCGATGATGATAGAGGTGTCGGCGGCTGATCTGCTCAAAGGAAAAAAGGATATACTTCAGCCCATGCTTCTGAGCGTGAATACAATGATCCTTAACATAGATCTTGACGAGATATCAGGAGGGGTATATACAGCTGATACAGTCTATGAATTCAGCGGGACTCCGTCCGAGAATGTTGATAAAATGCTGAAACTTGTGAGCGGAGATCTTGCTGATTTCAATGTTGCCGTACGCATTTCAGGAAGCTCGGTTACCATTTCAGAGCTTTTGAAGGCGAAGACTGAAATATCCTCATACGGATACGATTCATTCGTTATCGGCTGAAGAATATGAATAAATATCCCCGAATTTTCGGAGAACGGAGAAGATGAAAATGGCAGAAAATTTTAAGGTATCACTTCAGAAGGTCATAGACGAATTCAAGCTCGAGGTAATATATATCCACAAGGATGCCAATGAGGTAATGATCGACGAAAATGATGTAAACAGACCCGGTCTTCAGCTCATGGGATTCTATGAATACTTCAATCCCGAGCGCATACAGATAATAGGCAAAATGGAATTTGCTTATCTTTCAACTATTGATGAAAAGACCAGAAGGGAAAGACTCCAGCTTCTTTTCTCACAGAGGATACCTGCGCTCATAATAACAAGAGAGCTTCCTTATTTTGCGGAAATGCTTGAGCTTGCCAAGGAGTATGAGGTACCTCTGCTGAGGAGCAAGGAGAGCACATCTAACTTCATGTCCGGACTTATAGCATTCCTGAATCTCACTCTTGCACCGAGGATAACGCGTCACGGAGTCCTCATTGAGATCTATGGCGAGGGAGTCTTTATCACAGGCGAGAGCGGCGTAGGTAAGAGCGAGACTGCTATTGAGCTGGTAAAAAGAGGTCATCGTCTTGTTGCCGACGATGCCGTAGAGATAAGAAAGGTATCCAATATCAGCCTTGTGGGAAGCTCGCCGGATAATATCCGTCACTTCCTTGAGCTCAGGGGTATCGGTATCATAAATGCACGTCGTTTGTTCGGTATCGGAGCTGTAAAGATGACTGAAAAGATCGATCTTGTTATCGAACTTGAGCAGTGGAATTCCGAAAAGGTGTATGACAGAATGGGCGTAGATACCGAGTATGTTTCTCTTCTGGGCGTGAAGATACCATCGTTGACTATTCCGGTAAAACCCGGACGTAATCTTGCTGTTATACTCGAAGTAGCCGCAATGAACAACAGGCAGAAAAAGATGGGATATAATGCGGCACGCGAGCTTCTCAACAGGCTCGGAATGGAGACAGATGCAAAGGAAACAGTCCGCGATTATGAGGCTTTCTGAAAAATACATAATCAAGAGTCTTCTCTCAGAGCTTGCCGGCGAGAGAAGGTATAAGAACATCCGGGAGGAACTATGATAAACATAACAGAACTTACTCAGCTTTGCGATTCACTTGGCTGCCGAATAACACCCGAGTGCTCTTTGAGCGAATACATCACCTTTCGCTTCGGAGGACCCTGCCGTGCGCTGATAAGTATAAATTCCGCTGCTTCAGCAGCAAAGCTGATAGAATATTTGAAGGCTGATTCAATAAGGTACGGAGTCCTTGGCAGGGGCAGCAATGTCATAGCTGCTGACGAGGGCTTTGACGGAGTTATTTTGATGTTTGGAAGCGATATTGCAAGAATAGATATCGAGGGAACGGTAATGCGCTGCGAGGCGGGCGCTCTGCTTGCTTCAGCTTGCGTTCATGCCCAGCAGAACGGGCTCTCGGGAATGGAGAATCTCTTCGGTATCCCGGGAACTGTAGGCGGAGCTTTATATATGAATGCCGGAGCTTACGGCAGCGAGATGAAGGATATAGTTGTATCTGCGGAATATATTGACGAAAATTGCAATATATGCACGATATCCGTTCAGGATATGGAGCTTTCCTATCGCCACAGCTTCTTCTCAGGAACATCAAACGTCATCACTTCGGTAACGCTGCAGCTTTCGCCGGGAGATCCTGTCAGAATAAAGGCGGCAATGAACGAATGTATGGCAAAGCGCAGCTCCAAACAGCCGCTTGATTATCCCAGCGCGGGAAGCACATTCAAGCGTCCGGAGGGAAGCTATGCTTCACTGCTTATTGATCAGTGCGGTCTTAAAGGGCTTACCTGCGGCGGAGCGATGATCAGCGAGAAGCACAGCGGTTTCGTGATAAACAAAGGTTATGCTACCTGTGCGGATGTTATGGAGCTTTGCGATAAGGTGAAAACCGTTGTAAAGGAAAAAACAGGATATCAGCTCGAGCTTGAACCGGTAATCCTCAGGTAAGAGACAGGCAAGGGAGGTGCGTTATGAAGCTTTTGATAGTTACAGGAATGTCGGGTTCCGGAAAATCCTGCGTTATGGACGTAATGGAGGATATCGGCTATTACTGCATAGATAATATCCCGCCTAAGCTCATACCGCGGTTTGTTGATCTTTGCAGAAAATCAGAATCAGAAATAAGTAATATAGCTGTCGCTGTCGATATCAGAACAGGAGATATGTTTACCGAGATATTCCGCTCATGGCAGGAGCTGAAAGCGGATGATACTATCGAAGCTAAGATACTCTTTATCGGTGCAAGCGACGAAGTCCTCATAAAACGTTACAAGGAGACCCGTCGCCGTCACCCGCTGCATGATAAGTTCAACGGAAATATGCATGAGGCGATAAGGTACGAGCGCCAGCAGTTATCTCAGCTCAGAGAGATAGCCGATTATTACATAGAGACCTCAGATTATTCTGCAAGTCAGCTGAAAGAGCAGGTCAAGGAGCTCTTTCTTGACAAGAATTCTGATTCGCTCATTATAAAGGTAATGTCATTCGGATTCAAGTACGGAGTATCCACGGAATCTGACCTCGTATTCGATGTAAGATGTCTGCCAAATCCATATTATATTGAGGAGCTTCGCAGTCATACGGGCTGCGATGAATGTGTAAGGGACTATGTTATGAGCTTTGAACAGTCTCAGAAGCTTTTTGATAAGCTGACCGACCTCATCGACTACCTTATACCGCTGTATGTACACGAGGGTAAGAGCCAGCTGGTAATAGCTTTCGGCTGTACTGGCGGAAAGCACCGTTCGATCACCTTTGCGGAGCTTATGGCAAAGCACCTTATCGAAAATGATTACAAGGTGCAGAAGTATCACAGGGATATAACAAAGGATAAAAAATACTGAGGAGGGATCGCAAATATCTTTCTCAAATGAAGTAAGGAAGGAAATATGTTCCTCTGTAAACGATAAGGAAAAGCGGTTTGCCTGTCTTTACGGAATGCTGCTGTTCAGCCGTGTTTTGTCAGAAAAGTGCATATGCTTTCAGAGTGAAAGTTCGGTTTCTGCGGAGCTGTTTGGTGAGCTTTTCAGGAATGTTTTTGGCAGTGATCTTGACTTGCGCCGGAATATCCGCAAAAATGATACTGCTCTTTACAGTTATGATATAAATGATGTCGGGCTGATTGCCGACATATATTCAAAATACAGGATATCAGCTTCCGAAAGGGAGATAAATTCCGAGATTATTGCGACCAATAGTCTCGGAGTTTTTACAGCAGGAGCTTTTCTTGCCTGCGGAAGTGTTAATGACCCTTCCAAGGAATATCATCTTGAATTTGCGGTCCCGGAGGAAAAACTTGCTTCCCAGCTTGGGGCTTTATTGAGAGATATAGGTGTGAATGCTAAAACGGCAGTCCGCAGAGGGCAGCATATCGTATATATAAAGGGCAGCGAATCCATTGAAGATACGCTTACATTTATCGGTGCTCAGCAATGCACGCTCGAGCTGATGAATGTCAAGATATACAAGGACGTGAGAAATAAGGCTAACCGCATTGCGAACTGCGACTCCGCGAACATCGACAAGGTCGTAAACGCCGCAGTCAAGCAGCTTGAGGACATTAAGCTCATTGAGCGTGAGATCGGATTGGGTCAGCTTGCGACGGAGCTGAGAGAAGTCGCTGAGCTGAGACTTGAAAATTCCGACATGAGCCTTCGTGAGATTGGAAATGCCCTTGAACCTCCGATAAGCCGTTCGGGAGTAAATCACAGGTTCAGAAGGCTTGGGAAGATAGCAGAGGAAATACGGGAAGGAGGCACTCGGATTGAGGGAAAATGAATTTGTAAATCTTCACCTGCACACCGAGTATAGCCTTCTTGACGGAGCGTGCCGCATAAAGCCGCTGATAAAGCGCATCAAGGAGCTTGGACAGACTGCGGTCGCCATAACCGATCACGGTAATATGTATGGCGCTGTGGAGTTCTGGAACGAGGCTAAAAAGGAAGGGATAAAGCCGATAATCGGCTGCGAGGTCTATGTGGCGAGACGCAGCCGTCACGATAAAGAGCCTAAGCTTGATTCCTCTCCGTATCATCTGATACTTTTGTGTGAGAACAACGAGGGCTACAAAAACCTCGTAAAGCTTGTTTCTCTGGCGAGTATCGAGGGCTTCTATAACAAACCGAGAGTTGATGAGGAACTGCTGAAAAAATATCACAGCGGTCTTATTTGTATGTCTGCCTGTCTCGCAGGAGAGATACCGCGTCTTCTTGCTGCTGATGAGTATGCCCGGGCTAAGGAGCGCGCTCTTGCTTATCTTGACATATTCGGCGAAGGCAATTACTACCTTGAGGTGCAGAATCACGGCATTGCCGACGAGCTGAAAATACTGCCGCTGCTCTACAGACTTTCCGCAGAAACGAGCATACCGCTTGCAGCAACAAATGACTGTCACTATATTAATAAAGAGGATTCCGAAATGCAGAACGTCCTGCTTTGTATACAGACGGGAAAAGCACTCGGCGAGCCCAATGGAATGAGCTTTGAGACGGAGGAATTCTATGTAAAATCCGCCTCTGAAATGGCTTCTCTTTTCCCTGAGCACGAAGAAGCGCTCAAAAATACCGTCTCTATAGCAGAGCGCTGCAATGTTGAGTTTGAGTTCGGCAATATCAAGCTGCCGAAATTCACAATAGACGGTGTCGATGACAACGAAGCATATTTCCGCAGCCTTTGCAGAGCGGGAATGCTTGAAAAATACGGAAAAGCTCCCGACAGGAGCGTGACCGATCGCCTTGAATACGAGCTCTCAGTCATAACCAAAATGGGGTACACAGACTATTACCTGATAGTATGGGACTTCATAAAATATGCACGCGAGCACGATATACCCGTAGGTCCCGGCAGAGGGTCAGGAGCAGGCAGTCTTTGTGCTTACTGTATAGGCATAACGGGCATTGATCCGATCAAGTACAATTTGCTTTTTGAGCGTTTTCTGAATCCCGAGCGCGTGAGTATGCCGGATTTCGATATCGACTTCTGTATCGAGGGCAGGCAGGACGTAAAGGATTACGTTGTGCGGCGCTATGGAAAGGACTATGTTTCGGAAATAATAGCTTTCGATACCCTGAAAGCGAGAGCTGCAGTCCGCGATGTAGGGCGAGTGCTCGGACTTCCGTATGCGCTGTGCGACAAGGTAGCAAAACAGATAGATTTCCGCGATACTCTCGAAAGTGCGGTCAAGGGATCGGAGGAGCTGAGTTCACTTTATCGTTCGGACAGATCTGTGAAGAAGCTTATAGACCTCTCCCGGCAGCTTGAGGGAATGCCGCGTCATGCTTCGACTCATGCAGCCGGAGTTGTTATATCAGCCGTGCCACTGAGCGACCTTGTTCCGCTGCAAAAGAACGACGATACTGTCGTAACGCAGTACACAATGACGGTGCTCGAATCACTCGGACTCCTGAAAATGGACTTTCTCGGGCTCCGCAACCTCACTATTATCCGTGATACGGTCAGAGAGATACGCAAAACCGAACCGGATTTTGATATTTCAGCTATACCTACAGATGATCCACAGGTATATCAGATGCTTTCTAACGGCGATACGAGCGGAGTCTTTCAGTTTGAGAGTGCTGGCATGACCGCGAGGCTCATGGAGCTTGCTCCCGAGCGCCTTGAAGATCTGATAGTTGTAATATCGCTGTACCGACCCGGACCGATGAAGTCTATCCCGGTATATATTGAGAACAAAAAGCATCCCGAGCGCATAAAATACAAGCACCCCATACTCAAAAGCATACTTGCTGACACTTATGGTTGTATGGTCTATCAGGAGCAGGTAATGGAAATATGCAGAAAGCTCGCCGGATATTCATACGGACACGCAGATATAGTGCGCCGGGCAATGGCAAAGAAAAAACATGATGTTATGCTGAAGGAGCGCGAGAGCTTTGTTGCGGGAGCAGAGAAGAACGGCGTTGACGAAAAAACGGCGAACGAGATATTTGATGAGATGATAAGCTTTGCGTCGTATGCCTTCAATAAGTCCCATGCGGCGGCATATGCCTATCTTGCGTACCAGACGGCTTATCTGAAATGTCATTACAACGGTATATACATGGCAGCGCTTATGTCGAGTGTCATGGGTATGACGGGCAAGCTTGCCGAGTACATTGCCTCATGCCGCAGTGTGGGGACACAGGTGCTAAGTCCCGACATAAACAGGAGCATGAAGAATTTCACATTTTCAGGCGGAAAAATGTACTTCGGGCTTCTTGCAATAAAAAATGTGGGCAGCGGTCTTGCGGACAGGATAATTGCCGAAAGGCAGCTTAAAGGCAGCTTCAGAGGCTTACAGGATTTTTGTGAGCGCATCGAGGGTAAAGAGCTTAACAAAAAAGCTCTTGAAAACATGATAAAGGCGGGGGCATTTGACGCACTCGGTCTCAATCGTCGTCAAATGCTTGATAGCTATGTATCTCTTCTTGAAGCTGCTGGCTCAAATTCCCGGAGCGTCATTGAAGGACAGCTTAATTTCCTCGACTCCGCCGAGGATCAGGAAATGAATGTGAAGATACCATTTAAACCGGAGTTCGACAGCAAACGGCTTCTTGCAATGGAAAAAGAAGCGGCAGGTATGTATCTTAGCGGAAATCCGCTTTCTGAATATAAGTGGATAGCGCAGCTGCTCCACACTGCTTCTATAGGAGATATAACCGGAGAAACAGCTTCAGTCACAGACGGTCAAAGCATAAAGCTTTTATGCATACTCGAAGGCAAAAAGCTTCATGTGACCAAAAACAATGAGAAGATGTGCTTCATTGATGTTTCCGACGGGACGGGCGAGCTTGAATGCGTTGTCTTTCCTGATCTGTATTCTGTGTGTGCATCACAGCTTGTTCACGACGATATTTTGCTGATAAACGGAAAAATATCCGTAAAAGATGATAGGATGACTGTGATCTGCGGTTCTGTCTTTGGTGAAAACCAGTTTTCCTCCGTAATTGGCAATATGAAGCTGTGTATAAAAGTTCCGTCATCACAGGCAGGAGCCTCTCCGGAGCTTGTCCGACTGTGTGAAAAGTACAGAGGGGATACTGTTGTATGCTTTTATCTTACTGATCTGAAAAAGACCGTAATACCCAAAAACAAGCTGAGTTTGCTCATAAATCGCGAGAGCGCAGAAGAGCTGGGCGGATTATATCCTCCCTCGCAGACAGGTATGATACGCTGATATAAGATTTAAGATAGAAAAATTTGCACAAATTACTTGACAAATATTTTACAAAGTAGTAAAATAAAAATGTATGGAATTATTCTACAGCGGAGCTGTATACCGTTGTGGGTTCACTAATATATGCAAGATGCAGAATGGAGAATTATTATGATCAAGAATATTGGCGTTTTAACAAGCGGAGGCGACGCTCCCGGAATGAATGCTGCTGTAAGAGCTGTTGTGAGATCGGCTCTTAGCAAGGGAATGAATGTTTACGGTATACGCAGAGGATATGTAGGACTTCTCAACGGCGATATATTCCAGATGGATGAAAAGAGTGTTTCAGATATTATCCATAACGGAGGTACTGTACTTTACACAGCCAGATGTCCTGAATTCAGAACTGCTGAGGGTGTTGCAAAGGGTAAGGCTCAGTGCGATAAGCTTGGGATCGAAGGACTTGTCGTTATAGGCGGCGATGGCTCTTTCAGAGGAGCTGCTGATCTTTCAGCAATGGGAATGCTCTGTATAGGTCTTCCCGGAACTATCGACAACGATATAGCCTGTACAGATTATACGATTGGCTTTGATACAGCAATGAATACCGCAATGGATCTTGTTGATAAGCTCCGTGATACATCACAGTCTCATGACAGAATATCAGTAGTTGAAGTAATGGGCAGAGGAGCAGGTCATATAGCTGTAAATACAGGTATCGCGTGTGGTGCTACCGATATAATTACAAAAGAAGTTCCATATGATCTCGACGATATTGCTAACGGTATGCTTAGAAAGAAAGCTAACGGCAAGCAGAATTTCGTTGTGGTCGTTGCAGAAAGTGTCGGACATTCTCAGGAGATAGCTACTGTACTTCAGGAGAAGACAGGTATCGAGGCAAGAGCTACTATTCTCGGTCATGTTCAGAGAGGCGGAAGACCTACTGTAAGAGACCGAGTTGAAGCAACAAGAATGGGCTATTATGCGGTGGAGCTCCTTGAGCAGGGAATAGGCAACCGTGTTGTCGGCATTAAGGATAATAAGATCGTTGATTATGATATACAGGAAGCTCTCTCAATGAAAAAGCCTTATGATGAAAAGCTGCATCATATCTGTGAAGAGATAGCATTCTGAAATAATAACTGTCGGCTGCTGTACATTATGAACTGACCCCCAAAAGTTAGACAAACTTTTAAAAGAAAACTTATGCAAAGC
>CALEPT010000061.1 GCA_937910385.1 uncultured Ruminococcus sp.
ATCGCAGGCGGAAAGGAGCAATTTGAAAGAGACAACAACTGCCGTAGATAGAGAGAAGGCAGGTACTATGATCTCCGATAAGGGCAAGGTGCTTAAAGTTAAAGTCACCTGCCCCGAGAGTGTCCCCGAAACGATTCGGGCAGCGAAGATCAATCGTATCTATGACATTCTCACAAAGCATATCGCTGAATAAAAATTTTGAAAAAGCACTTGCAATCTCAGCCGATATGCGCTACAATAAAGATACCGCAATATCGGCTGTACGATTGCCGTATCAACAAGTTGATACTAATCGGAGGTCGATAATATGAAAAAGACAACAACTAACAATAACGGAATTACGGCTATCTATGTTCGCCGTTCCGTGAGCGACAAGGATAAGGGCAACAACAGTTTGTCCATTTCCGCACAGAGGGAGGAATGTATCAGGTTCGTTGGAGACTGCGAATATCAGGTATATTGTGACGATGGAAAATCGGGAAAAGATGTTCAGCACCGCCCCGCATTTATGCAGATGATGCAGGACGCTCGTGACGGTCTTATCAGCAGGATCGTTGTGAAAAAGTATGACCGTTTCAGCAGGAATATGAGAGAGTATCTTAACATTACGGACGAGCTTGACCGCTACGGCGTGACAGTTTACTCTCTTTCAGAGCCTTTCAATACAGAGACAAAAGAGGGGCGCATGATGAGGAACAATCTTCTCAATTTTGCCGAATTTGAGCGTGAGACGATTGCCGCCAGAGTAGCCGATGCGTACAGCACAAGAGCAAGGGAAACAGGTTTCTATCAAGGTGGTAAAACCTACTATGGATTTACCTCCGAGCGCAGAACGGTGAACGGCAAGACCGGCTCGGTGCTCGTTCCCTCGGAGCAGGCTGAGTCGGTAAAGATCGCCTATGACCTTTATCAGAAGCCGTCAACATCGCTGAAAGATGTGATCGAATACTTCAAAGAGAATGATATTTACACGCTTTCAAAACATAACGGCGAGATAAAGGACAATATGGATAGAAGTCACATCAGCCGTATTCTTGAAAGTCCGCTGTATGTGAGAGCCGACAAAGAGGTTTATGCTTTCTTTGTTTCCAAAGGCTATGAAATTCTTGATGATATTGAAGCGTATGACGGTATTCACGGCGTTTTCATTCATAGGGCTTCGGGAGTGACTTTCGTTAAGGTCGGGTATCACGAGGGTCTGGTCGATGCGAGCGTATGGCTTGCTGTGCAGGACAAGAAAGCCCATAACAAGCGTATCCCCAACAATGCGAATGCCAATCATTCGTGGCTGACGGGATTTCTGAAATGCGGTCATTGTGGCTATCATCTGGAAATTCACTACTATGACAATGCCAAAAGCGGAAAGCGTTACAGATACCTCAGAGATTCGGGAGCATACCGCAAGGAAGGCTGTGTGAAAAAGTTTCTGAAAATCCGTCCCGAAGAAGTTGAAAGTGCTGTCGAGCAGGCGATGCGTGAACGTATTGACCAGCTTGTGATCGCAAAGCGAAGTGCAGATGTTCCCGATGCAGACACCGAAGCTCTCAGGGCTGAGATCATCAAGATAGACGAGGAAATTCGCAAGCTGATGAAAAAGCTCGGTGATGCCGATGCGGTGCTGTTTGAGTACATCCAGAATACAGTCAATGAGCTGCACGAACAGAAGGCGGCTCTGGAGCGTAAGATGCAGGCTAAGGCTCGTAAGCGCAGGACGGTTGATACCGAACCTTTGGAAAAGCCGATGAAGCATTGGAACAAGCTCTCTATTCCCGAAAAGCACGAGCTTGCGGCGGTTATGCTTGAAGCAGTCTATGTGAGTGATGAAAATGGCATTGAGGTGAAATTCAGTATATGAGAAAACGGCGATTTTACGCCGTTTTCAAAATATGGTGGAGTGCAGCGATCGGCGTGCCGTAAGCAACACCTTAACAACGATAATTTGTAAAATTTGGGCGGTTGGATTTAAAAAAGGCTCTTGACAAGGATTTGTCAAAGTGATATAATGGAATACGGAATAGAGCATTCTTAATATCTGCGAATGTATAGCTGATTTGAGGATGCTCTTTTCTATTCAAAATCTATATGAAAGGAATTGGGAAAAATGGAACATACGCACAAGTCCGGCAAGCGGTTTCTTAGCGGAGTGCTTAGTGCCGCAATGCTGGCAAATTTCTGTACTGTGATGCCTATCACGGCTTTCGCTGATGATGACATCGATGCAGAAGTTCAAACCACTGACTCAAACGGGCATCGATATCAGTTATTCGATACCTCGATGAGCTGGACAGATGCGGAATCCTACTGTGAGAGCATAGGAGGGCATCTGGTAACGATCACGTCAGCGGAGGAACAGCAGTATGTAATTGAAAATCTGCTTCCGACTGGGACGAAAAAGACCTATTTTATAGGACTTTCGAGAGATACGGACACGGCGGAGTGGAACTGGGTAACCGATGAAGCTTTCGATTACACCAATTGGGACTACGGCGAACCTAACAGCACCACCGAAAACTACGTTCATATGTATGCGAACATGGGCAATGTAGGTACCTGGAACAACACGTATAACTTCCTTGAAGGCGACTGGGCATATGCTACCTCGAACTGTGGATTCATCTGCGAGTGGGAAGAGAATGAAGTGGTGCAGCCGTCCTACAATATTTCTCCGTATGTTCTTTTCTCTGGCAGCAATTCATCAGACTTCACCCTGAATTGTTGGAAAAGCACATTTAATGGTGATGTATACACTGGAAGGAATTTCATAAGCAACGCTTCCGAACTTTACCTCAATGGCAATGTAGATGCTGTTGACTCTATAACAGCATATGGTTGGAAGGTTAACATTGAGGAGCGCAACGAGCATATTGAAAAAGAAGATATGCCGAATTGGGATTCCAGAATAATCACTATGGCTGGTGATTATGAATCCAGTGATGAGGATATTGTAAGGATTGAAGATAAAAACGTTATTAACGGTGCTTTGAAAACATCTGGAAATGTTATCATTAGTGGCACTGTTTTTGATGGAAACTGCTATATTATTGCTGATGGCAATATTACATATAACGTCAATGATTTCAAATCGTCAGGTCGTGTTGTTCTTTATTCGAGAAATGGCAACATAACTATCAATGGATCGAACATTGATGTGAACGGAATTCTGTACGCTCCTAACGGAACAGTATCATTCAATTCCAATATTTCTAATATCAACGGACGTATTTTTGCCGATAAAATTAACTTTAGTGGAAGTGTCTTTAATGTAAATGGCAGTGATTCTGATTGGGAGCTGCTTGGCAGGAAAGCTGTAATTTCTAAAACCTATACATTTAATGAAGATTTCAATGAGGGTGAATTTGACGGTCTTGGACTCGATATTGCCGATGAGCTTACCCTTGAACAGAGAACCGACAGCGTAAGTTCTTCTTCCGAGAATGAGTATAAGGACAATGGTTCTGTAAACGGAATCGCATTAAATGTTAAGACTGATAAGTCAATGTTTACTGATGAGAATGAAACTGTAAATGTTGAATTTAACTTGAATGGTTTTGGCTCACAGGAAGTTGAAGAAAACCACGTTGATCTTGCTATTGTAGTAGATACTTCCGGAAGTATGTCCGGAACAAGAAGGAATAATGCTGTAAGTGCTGCGAAGGAAGTCGTTTCCAAAATGAAACCGGGTGACAGATGTGCTATCATCAAATTTACAACTGGCGCTACTGTTCTTCAGGGTTTTACAGACGATACTGAACTTCTGAATGCTGCTATTGACAAGTTGAATGCAAGCGGTGGAACAAACATTGCGACTGGTATCAATAGTGCCGTTGAGCTCTTTAATGAAGTTGATAGTGAATCAAGACAAAAATATATTATTCTTATGTCCGACGGTGAAGATTCATCGGCTTCGGCACAAGCAGCAACAGATGCTTTTGGCAAGGGTATAACCATTTGTGCCTTGGCTATCGGCAGCAACAGCAGTCAGATGGAAACCATTGCTAATAACACAAAGGGCTACTACAAAAACAGTCCGACAGCAGAGCAGATTGGCGAAATGATGAATATGTTTGCCGATGTCGTGTTCAATAATGCAGGCACAGATGTCACTTTTACTGCTACTCTAAATAGAAATGCAGGTGTTGATCTTGACAATATGACTCCCGCCCCTGCGGAGATTATTGAAAACGAAAACGGCACAAAGACATTAAAGTGGACATTTGATAAGCTTACTATCGATCAGTCTGAAAAAATCAATCTGCCCGTTTCTGTGAACGGTGTCGGCTCAGGTCTTAATAATATTATAAGCGATGTGTCTTGTACTTATTATAATAGAGCTGGTGTTTCTAGCACTGTATACGCAGATGATCTTATTCTTCCTTCCCATACATATAAACAGGAAGGCTCTTGGACTACGGTATATGACAGTAAGACGGCAGGTACAGAATGGAAAAATATCTACTGGAACGGCAAGCTCTATGATGACAGCGTTCTTTCTGTTATGGCACAGACCGGAGATGACCTTGATGCCTTTGGCGAGTGGACTGAAATAACAAATCATAAGGATATTACAGAACTCAAGGGAAGATATATCAGAGTAAAAGTAAATATGGCTGTCTCCTCCTCCGGCAAGACACCAGAGCTTTACGATATTACACTGCTTTCCGACGGAGCAGACAAAGTAAATTATGTAAATAATGCTCCGATAGTATCCGTATCAGGGAACACAACCACAAGTGTCAGCAAAAAGATAACGCTTATTTCTACTGCGGAAGATGATGCTTTCAATTCAAAGCTTTCATTCAACTGGAACTGCGACAGCGAAAATGTTCAGATTTTCGGATCGAATAAGCCCTACGCTTCATTCAAGTTCAATGAATCCGGAACATATGATATTACGCTCTCGGTTTCTGATGATAGTTCTACATCGGTTATTACTAAAACTATTACCGTTCTGAATGATGATGTGCTTGTGAAGCCGATGATCGACATTGATGTACCGTCTGTTGTTAAAAGCGGTGCGACAGTCAGCGGCAGTATCACCAATCTGAACGATGCTGAGATTGCTGAGTACGAGGTTCTCGTTGGAGGAAACACTGTAAATGTTTCTTCTAATGGACAGTTTAGCTTTACTGCTCCTGACAGCGATACGATTATCGCCGTTGAAGCTAAGGCATTTAATATTGTTGGAGTATCCGGCTCGGCAGATAAGTCGATTATCGTTGATGCAACTGCTCCTACTGCCCAGCTTAAAGCTGATAAAAATGAGATCAATGTTAATGAAGCCGTAACAATTACAGCTTTTGTTGATGATGAGAACGGAATTAGCAATTATTCGCTCACACTTGACGGTGAAGCTGTAAGTCTTGATTCTAATTATCAGTTTAGCTTTGTTCCTACAGCCATAGGTTCTTATGCGTTTGAACTGAATGTAACGGATACGGCTGGACACACTTCATCTGCAAGCCTAACAATCAACGTTGCAGAGGGAAAAGCTCACCCCGTTGTCAACTATTCTATCCCCAGCGTGATCATGCTCGGTGAGACAGGAGATTTCGCATTTGTCTCCGATAGCGATGCTGTGGTTACTGTAAAGGTAAATGGTGAAGCGGTACAGCTTGATGCTGACGGAAAATTCAGCTATACTCCTGATGCCGTTGGTAATCTTACGATTGATATTCACGCAACAAATGGCGGAAATACAGACACTGACTTTACTTTAACCGTTCCTGTTGTTAAGGTTGAGCTTATAAGTGATAAGATTGCTTATACCGATGAGGAACTTATAACTGTTAAGCTGGTGTACTCGGATAACCTTACGATCACATCGCAAACTGCTACAATTGATAATATTCCGTATACTATAAGCGATGATACTATTCAGGCGGATAGACTGGATGCAGGCTCTCATGAAGTCGTTTGGTACGCTGAGGACGAAAACGGCAATATCTACACAGGAACTATGGTACTCGCCGTTCAGGATATTACTCCTCCTGAGATTGAGGTAGTTTTATCCGAAAACGCTTTGAAGCAGGGAGACAGTGTAGATGCCAGCATCTTTGCTACAGACAGATACGGCATTGATATCGTATCTGCTACATTTGATGGTGCAGGTATAGCATTGTCCGGCAATAAGGTCGAATTGGCTAACCTTACAGCAGGCACTCATGTTTTAGCAGTGACAGCTACCGATAACAATGGTATTTCTTCAACATATAATTATGAGTTCACTGTATCTGCAGGAGATACCACTCCTCCTGAATTAGAGGTCAGTGTTTCTGTTGGGGAAAACCGCAGAATTGAGATTACTGCATCTGCTACCGATGATAGCGGAAATGCCGAGATCACAGGTACAGTAAATGGTAAGAAACTGACATTTAATGATGGCACAGCCTATTATGATCCTGATAATTACGGCACATTTGAAATAGTTATCCGTGCCGAAGATGCCACAGGAAACTATACTGAGAAAACACAGACAGTAACTATTTCTGAGCAAATCAAAGAATATGAGCTTAAACTTTCTATCGGGCTGGAAAAGAATAATGTTAAGCCGAATGAAACAGCTAATATCACTGTAAGAACAAATACGCTCTTAGAAGATGTTACAATAAGCTGCACAAGCGATGGCGGCAATCTGACTCAGACAGAAAACGGATATGCCTTTGTTTCAGATAAGGAAGGTACATTCAAAATCGTTGTTACTGCTGCTGATGAAATTGGAAATTCTGTAAGCGAAACCGTATATATTACAGTATCCAAAGAACAGCAAATAATTGATGACCATGAGGGCGAGGGTGAGTATGAGAACACATATACTCCTGAACCAAGAGCAAGAGTAATCCTTGAATCCAACGAAAAGACGGAAACAAAGATGACAGAGGAAATGGCTGATCTTGCGGATCACCTGAAAACTCCTCTTGCTGTTTATGAGTATCTTTACAATAATGTAAATGTTGAATTCTACACTGGTTCTCGAAAGGGCGCTATTGGCACCTATGAGCAGAACGGCGGTAATGATGTAGACTGCGCAAGTCTGCTGATCGCAATGCTCCGTTATCTTGGTTATGAGGCTGAATATGTGACGGGAAATGTAGGCTATACAGAACAGCAGATAATTGAGCTTACAGCAGCAGACAATATTGATACTGCTCTCAAAATATTCATGCTTGGAAACAAGGCAGTATCTAAGTCTGCAAATGTTTACTATTTTGACCATACATGGGTAAGAACAACGATTGACGGAGCAGAATTCGATCTTGACATTAGTTTTAAGAAATATAAGCAAGTTGAAAGCATTGCTGATGAAATTGATAAGCAAAAAATCAATGTTGATTCTAATGTTTTAAGTTCACCTGTAAATGCATATCTATATCTTTCAGAATTTAATGACTCAAATGAAAGCATAAGTGTAAATGTAACTGGTAAAAAAATTGCTCAAAGAAAAATCTCAATCCTGCCCCAAGCAAACTCATATATAGTTGGAGAAATCGAAGAAATTGAGCATAATATTATTGAATCCGAAATTATTGTAACAGATGGAATTTACCTTGGTTTTAATGGTAAATATCAGGGCATTACAGCACCCAGAGCGACTATTAGCACTATTTCCATCGGATACGTTCCTAATGATACAATGTATGAGGAATTTGGTGATGGCAGTAAGCCAAGCAGTATATACAACCTTGCCGGTGATTTCCTTGGAACTTATGCAACTGCAATATCGCCTGCACTATATATAGATAACGAAAATTTATATGAATGGGATAGTGCACTTACTAAGTTGGGCGAATTACAGACATTAAGCATTGTAATCAAATCTAATGGGGGTATATACAAAGAAACGAAGGAACTTATAGTTGGCTCTGTTAATGCAATTGTAACAGATACCCAGGCTATATCAGGGCAAGCATTATATACCGCTTACGAAGCATTACCTTTGACAGATGATGAAAAAGCTAAAGTGAATGAAAATACCGTTTTCAAGGACGAATATATTGGTAATCTACTTAGTTTGATTGGCAATACATATTTTATGCAGCTTGATCTTGAGAATAAAATTCTTGCAGGAGCGAGTAAAGTATATATTGACAGAACATTTAGCTACGGTATTTTCACATATAATCCTAATGTAACAACACAATATAGTCAGGTTGAGATTGAGAAAAATGGCTCTTATGGTGTTGATATTCTTGGAAACATCTATTCTACAACAAGCTATAATGGTGATATTGATGTGGAAAGGGATTATCAATTGGCTTCAGGCTACATTTCTTCTTATCTTGAAAGCTTGGTTTTAGAGCAGTATTTAGGCGTATATAGTATCTCTACCGCAAAGATATTTGAATTAGCTTCAGCCAAAGGAATTGATTTCAAGGTATTTGCTTCTCAAAACGAAAATGAAGTTGATTCACTTGAAATAAGCAATGAGTCAAAAGCTGAAATACATGAAGCTATCTCTAAGGGACAAAAAATCATTATACCTGCTGAAAATATTTCAGTCGGTAGTTGGTCCGGTACAGGCTATATTATAATGGGTGATGACGAATATAGCTTTATGATTTCCAATGGTTCTCATGGAGGATACACGGTTACCGATCTGTCGGTTTACTATTCAATAAATGTTGTAATTGCAGGCGATGCGATGTTCCATGTTCTATATGGCATGATTTCAGCTTCGGTGACAATGTTTATGACTGGTAACTTTATAGGTGGTGCAGTTATGCTTGGCATTAGTATAACACTCACCTATATGTTGATGGATTTCATTTGCGACTGTACAGATCTTTATTTTGACGCACTTGATGGAAATGAGGCGGCTGCTAACCAGCTTAATTTAAATGCTTTTATCTCAACAGCAGGATTCTTATCGCAACCGTTAGTTGAACCTTTGGCAGAAGGACTTGCAAGCGTAAAAGCTCCCGAATGTGTCAGCAACGCTGTAAATGCGGGTAATGATTGGATTTTAGGAAACAGTGAAACTTATCGTCGTTTTGTTATGATGGGTTACTCTGACGAATTGGTAGCCGGATTATTCCAAGATGCAAGGTGTTTCCTTTATGGTGATGACTTCATTGAAAATGTACTGAAATCCGGTGATGCTCACGAAATTATGTCAACATTGGTAAACTGCCCCGATGAAATAATTTCAGTTGTGAGTAGCAGTACTATGAAAGATGCTTTGCCTTCCTTTATCAGTAATTACGGAGATGACGGAGCAAGGTTGCTGTGCTGCTGTGGTGATGATGTTGTTATTTTGTCTCAAAAGTGTGGCGGAGATGTGATTACTTCTGCTGCAAAGCTCGAAAGTTCGACAGCAAGTAAGTTTGTTCAAACGCTTACCGAACAAGGTGATGATTTCCTTAGCTACTTAAAATCTTGTGATAGTAGCTTTATTGATGATATTGCAAGCAGCTATGAAGCAGATATGACGAGATTAGAAAATTGGACAAATAAGCCTAATTATGATTTGTATATCCAAAATAAAGCTGTTTATGATGATTCACGTTGGTTTAATCAGACAACAGGTGATGAGATTTGGCCAGGTCAGAATGGTGATATTAATACAGATGGATTCAAAAATGGGATGTTTGATGAAATTGTTTTACATCCAGAAGATAAAATCGTAATCGATAGATATGGTGGAAACTTTGGACGATTCTTTGGTGCAGAAGGAACACCAATTGAGCAAAGGGCAATGTCGCCTAACTCCGATTTTTCATCATATAATAAATATTTGGTTACTGGTGATATCCCAATGAAAAAAGGTGAAATTGCACCTTGGTTTGGTACATCTGGTGGAGGAATACAATATCAAATTCAGGACGACTTTTATACTCAAATGATGAGTTATGCTAATGAAGGTGAAGGAATTATAGATGTCCTAAAAAGATTAGGATATTTGGAGGTGGTATCGTGACTGACATCTTCAACGAGGAAACCATTAGCCGCATTTATTCTTCAACCAGAAGATCTGTAAATATTACTGTTTCAAACGACAAGGTTATCATTAAACTTGATTGGCAGAGCTACTTTCAAATCGAAAAAGTGTTGAATAATATGCATACCATTTATCGTTTGTTTTATATAGAAAGAGGCGATAAGTTAAACTATGGTGACTATTTTAATGGTGAAGATTTAGTAAATTCGATAATTGCTAAATTAAATTGATTGCTTGAAGCTGATTTATTGGGAAACATTACAGAACAAGCGTTTGGAGGGGGAATCGTCCTTGAATAAAGTGATTGCTCGTTTCCAAGAATTTTTTAACCAGATACTTTGTAATAGCAACGGCTTGTTAGCTCCCCCAGATATAGATTTTATACAATATCATCAGTCGCTTATTGTGGATATAGATCATTCCTATCCTGAAATCTATTATGATTTTGAACATTCGGATAAAGCGGGTTATTCGCTATTCTTTACCGAACGTAATACACATCGTTTATTATACAGATGCCAAGATGAAACAATAGCTGCATATGCTTTGCTATCCGTGTATATAAATAAGTGTGTTCCAAGCCTTAAGCGAACTGCAGAGGCACGACATAGAGTACAAGAAGAAATTAAACTTGGAAATATAGAGAATGCTCAAAAGATCGTACTAGAAACTGTTGGCAATGATTCGGTGTCATTTAACAAAAAGGAATACAGTAAGATTTCCTTGCTTCCAATTGATGACAAAAAAATGGATGTGTTTTTTCACAATCATACGATTTGTCCCAACTCATATTTCAACAAACCCAATATTCAACAGGGATATCATATATTGATGGTATATGGCTATTATCTTTGGGTATTTCGCGAACTCTCATCGAGAATTCAGACTGAGACGGCTCTCAACAAATTTGAATATCTTTATTTAACAGGTTACAACGAAAACAACTTAATTTAGTACATATACCTGTCAATAAATAAGGGCAATGTCGCCAAACTCCGATTTTTCATCATATAATAAGTATTTGGTTACCGATGATATCCCAATGAAAAAAGGTGAAATTGCTCCTTGGTATGCAGGCTACAATAAACTCACAAAGGTCACACACTGCAATTGCTGGGCTCATCTGAGACGAAAGTTCCACGAAGCCATTGTCGTGGACAGTGAAGACAGCATAGCCAGGACAGGAAAAGACTTCTGTGACAAGCTGTTTTCAATAGAATCAGAACTTGACAGCCTGACAAGTGAAGAAAGATATAATAAGCGTCTGACACAGGAAAAAGAAGTGTTTGAGGCTTTCTGGTCATGGGCAGAAAAGATCGCACCGACAGTTCTTCCGAAAACGCAGCTTGGAAAGGCATTTGAGTATGCTTTCAAGAGACGAGAATTTCTCGGAAATTACTTCAAGGACGGTAACTGTGCGATCTCGAACAATGCCGCCGAAAATGCTATCAGACCATTTACAGTCGGCAGAAAAAACTGGCTTTTCAGTGATACACCTAAAGGAGCTAAAGCAAGTGCTGATATCTACAGTATCGTAGAAACTGCCAAGGCAAACGGACTTGATGTGTTCAAGTATTTTGAACTGCTTCTCACTGTACTGCCAAGCATGGCGTTCCTGACAAATCCTGATATTCTTGAAGAGCTTCTGCCATGGAACGAATCTGTGCAGAAAATTTGTAAAGCAATATGAGTAATCCCCGA
>CALEPT010000062.1 GCA_937910385.1 uncultured Ruminococcus sp.
CCCGACAGGTCAGCCCCAAACAGGTCAGCCCCCGACAGGTTAGCCCCCGACAGGTCAGCCCCCGACAGGTCAGCCCCCGACAGGTTAGCCCGCATATTTCTCCATCCGTCACAGTCCTCGCGCAGCCAATGACCGTGATTTTCAATAATCTTTTCCAGTTCGTTTTCTGTAAGTTTTCTCATGCTTCACCTTCCCCCTACGATTTCCCTGATCTTCAACAGCTTGTCAGCAAACTCGTTCATCTTTTCGAGAACAGTTCTGTACGTCTCTCCATCCACAACATCGGCGGCTGGGAAATCTTCAATGTCCCCAAGAATCTGCTCGGCATCGTATTCCTCTCCCCATAGTCTGCTCTCGCTTTCAATGTGCGCCATGAGTTTTGCTTTGTCGATATATTCAATCATCTTCTACCACTCTCCATTTTCTTCCGGTCTTCCGGCAATCCGATTTCGGATACTCGTAAGCACCGCCATAAGCATCAAACCCAGTTATTGTCCCGCCACCGATGTCTCCAACAGCAATAAACTTTATCCATTTCCCATCGGCTCCGGCAGAATCCCATGCTTCCACTTCGTCACCAAAGCGGATCTCATCTCTCATTGCCCTGTACATGTCCAGCGTGAGGATTGCTTCTTGCGGATGCACGTTTTCAAACAACGTTTCATCCAGCTCAAACCCGAAAATCTTGCACATATCATCTTCTGAAAATCGGCAAAAGATTTGCTCTGCCGCTTTCCATGCAGCTTCGAGTCCGTCCTGATAGGCAACGGTCTTGTCTGCTTCTGTGGAACTCTGTACGTCTTTCAGCACTTCCGCATCGTGTTTTTCCAAACGTTTGATGTTGCCATGCTTTATGAGGTCATCCAACTTGCGCTTGTCCAGAACGAAATTGGCAAAGCCCTTAAATCCATATCTGCTTTCAGCGTGTTTCTTACTGCTGTAAATGCGGTCAATCTCAAAGATGAATTTGTCTCCGATTTTATAAGCCATCATGTTTCTCCTTCCATGCTTCCCATGCGGATTTTGCCGCTTCAGGTGTGTCATACTTCCAGTCATCCATCAGCAGGGCTTGTGACACCCATTCGTCACCGTATGCATATCCGACCGGCATCATTGCGCCGTTTTCGTCTGCCCGATACAAAGTGTAGAGTTCAGCCATCTTCTTCCTCCGGTTATTTTACTTCCCACCTCTGGTAGTGCCGTTTCCCATACTGTTGCTCATACTTCCGTTGACAGCCGTCTGTGCAGAAATATAATAGCTTTCCTGCGGTGGGACTGGTTTTGCGCCAGTCCCGCATTTTGAATGTCCAGTTTGCTGCACTGTTTACGACAATGAGTTTTCCGCAACATGCGCATATCTTTTCAGGTTTTGCCATACTTTGCTTGCCTCTTTGCTTCTTCTAATGGATTCCATCCGCATTTTTTACAAGTCTCCTCGGTGCATTCGCTTGGTGAGCATTCTACGTAGCAACCTCTGAATTTGCACGAAATGATTTCTTTTGGTTTTACGAACTTCCCGCTCTGCGAAATATAAAAACTCACGCTTGCCACCGCCTTGCATAACCGTCTGCATTCGGGCTTGTCACAAGCCAGATGCCGCTTTCCAACAGCTCCGCAAACTGATACGACAGATCACACGGTTTTGCCTTCTCCGTGTGCCACTCTTTCAGCAACCGTGTTGCCAAAGTCTTGTATTCCGACAGCACCGGGTTATTCTCGGAGTAGGCAAGGAACTGCCCTTCCGCAGAGACAACTTCCGCAATGCTTTTCCCTGTCGCGTCAGCTCGGTTAAAGATGCATCTGGCATAGGTTTCAAAGTCTTTCTCCGTGTAACCGTATTTTTCCACAAACAACCGGATTCCATAAAACACTCTTGCCAACACATCGGCTTCATAGTCAATGACAACATCCAGAGACGCTTCCTTTGCTTTTTGCTCTGCCGCCAGCGTTTCAGCCATTGCCTGTTCTTCCGCTTTCGCCTCGGCATATCCTTCCGCTTTGCCTTTCTCAACCTTCACGGCTGTGTTAAACTGGATGCCGTAAACGACTGCCGCCACGATCATGATCAGGGTGCAAAGCGCAATCGCCCAATTAACCAAAATGCCGTACCACGGATATTTCTTTTCCAGCCATGCAGTTTCTTCCGCTTGTTCGTGCAATACCTGATACAAAATTCCTTCCATGTTTCTTGTCCTTTCTGTTATGTCTCCTTGATGTGGATGCCGTATCGGTATAACATCAGTTTCCGTTTTATGACATATAGCTCATAAGCCGTTCCTTTTTTGTACCCTTTGACATCCTCAACTATCATCTTGCCGTCTTTCCAGTAGACAAAGTCCGCATAGTAGATCACAGGGCGTTCTCCGTCTTGCTTTGGTAACAGTTCGTACGGCACTTGCTCTTGTAGCAACGAAATCTTCCCTGCTTTTTCAAGCATCTTTAATTCCCATGCCCGGTTGCGTTCTTTCTGGCTTCTCCTGCGCTTGTCCATGTTTGCGTTGTATTTGTTTTTATACATAGTTTTTCCCAAACCTTTCCCGGAAGTCATCAACGCTCCAACCGTAATGCTCCATTACTTTGATTTGACCTTTAGTGTGCAAGCATTTGTCAATCTCAGGGTCTTTGCCGTGTAGTTCCTGATGGCACTTCGGGCACAGATGCACCCATGCGCCGTAGGCTTTTGACTTCTGCCTGTTTGCTCCGTGGAAGACCTCGTGCCGTGCGAGGTCTCCACGTTTTTTGCATAAAAAGCAAACTTTCGTTTCATCTATGACCGATGGAGCATAACCGTTGCGATCAAGCTTTACTCCAAATTCGTTAGTCATAGACCTGCCGCCTTAATCTTGTCGAGCAATTCTTTATCAACTGCGCCGTTCGGCGGTTTGTACTCTGCCGCTGTCGTGATCTGGTTCTTTTTCTTAGCCTTTTCCTGATCTTTTTTTACCCATGTCACAACGGTTTGCTTCCAGTTGAGAACAGGTGTTCCATCTCTGCGCTTCCAGTTGCTTGCGGTGTAGTATCGAAAAAAGAACTCCGTGTCAATGTCGTAACCTTTCTCCTTGCAATAGGCTTCTACTTCCTCTTGCGTTGGCGGTATAAATACATTCTTACTCTTATTCTTTTTCTTATCTTTATCTATATCTATATCTGTGTCGTTTACGTAAAGTTTACGGTCATCTTTACGGTCAACAGCTTCCGGTATCTGCGCTTGCTTTTTTCGATACTCTCTGTGGTATTCTTTTTGGTATTCTCTAAGTTTTTCAAGGCGGTCAATGCTTTGGTGCTTCCCCCAATTCGGAATCGTTATCGCCCCATTTACGATTTCAATCATTCCAAACTGTACAAAAGTATCAAGCGCAAGTCGTACTGTCTGCAAAGGTCTGCGAAATACAGTTGAAAGCATCTCGTCAGTGTAGGCGAGTCGATCATTCAGCATTAAAACGCCATCATTATTCTGCTTCCCTGCCAAGCACAAGAGTTTGAACCAGCAAACGATGATGCTGTCAGCGTCCGGAAGACTTTCAATCAACAGAATCTTTTCATCGTTAAATATATCAACGACGATCTTAATCCATTTAACATCTGCCATATCAGAACGGGAGTTCTCCATCATCTTCAACTTCATGGAAGTCTGCCGCTGAAACATCAACAGTCTGTTTCTTGTCCCCACAGAAGTTGATTGTTTCAACTTGTACTTCCCATGCCGTGCGTTTATTACTGTTTCTGTCCGTCCATTCCCTTGACTGCAAAGAGCCAACGACCAGAGCCATCTGCCCTTTTCTGAAATGGCTATTGACGAATTCCGCTGTGTTTCCCCATGCTACACACGGCACGAAATCCGCCTTGCTTCTGTCATAGTCTCTGTCAACTGCCAGATTAAATGAGCATACAGATTTTCCGTTCGGTGTATTCCTGAGTTCAGGGTCTTTTGTCAGTCTGCCTTGTAGAATTGCTTTGTTTAGCATTGTCATACTCCTTCAATAATGATTCGATTTCTTCTTGTGGTCTTGTTTCTATGCCTATCGCCTGAGCGTCTTGGATAAGGCTGTCAATTAATGCGCTCATTTGTCTCGTTTCAAAAACGGAACTGCCTTTGTAAAGAATGAGATTCGTGCATCCGGGTATTTTACTTTCAAGCTCTTCCACTTGCCAACCAATCCCATTGCGTGTCCAAATCTCTTTCATCGTCTTAACCGCTTTATTCTGTATACAGACCACATCAGACACGCCGCCGATTTCTCGGATTGCGTTTCGGTAAATCTCGGACTTGCTTCTTCCAGTTTTTACCGCAATCTTGTCTACAAGTACCCAGCAATAGGCATTAGCATCCAAGCTCCGCTTTTCCCGATGCTTTTTTATTGTCACGTCAACATCAACGTCGTGCAGTTCGTCAAACTCTGACCGGAAGTCAGCGTCCAGCTCAATAGTCAGACGCTGCTTCCCGTCCAGCGTCAGCAAGAAATCAACGATTCTCGCTTTCACTGTTTCATTCCTTGCATCAGGCTGGCGCAATCCACGCAAAGCAGTTTACCGAACTTCTCTCGGCTTCTCGCTTCATATGCCCTTAAGTTGACAGGTTTACCTTTGCTGTCGTTCATCGGTGGGATTGCTTTTCCACAACCTTCACAACGATAATACGGCTTGATCGGGTCTTCAGCAGTTTCAGCTTTATCCTCAGCTTTGCCGTTTCGGGCGATCTGCGGAACTCTCGGATAGGTAAATACATCAACCCCGGTTGTCATATTTGCGATAACAAGCTTGCTAATCTCGGAACGTTCGTTATACCCAATCTCAGCAACGGAAAATTTGTCGTAGCAGTATAGTTTTCCTCGTTCCGACTTCTCAATCGTGCATTTATCAGAGCCAATCCAGATAAAAGGTGCCGTATAGAGTTCCCTGCCAATGCCCCAATTAAAACAAGCCCTTTTAAAGCTGTCGGATGCCAAGCCTTTCTCTGCTTCGGTGTTTGATTCTGTTCCGGTGTCCTCTTTTTCAATCCATTCCGCTTTCTCTTCGTCATATACGCTGACTGTGCAGTTTGCGTTGTCTCTGCTGTGGTGTCTCTGCCAGCCAAACTGCCCAAAGGTTTCATCAAGGATGTTCATGTCACACCGAGCATCCTTATATAGCAAAAGCGACAGCCCATTTTCTTTGATTGTCCCAATCCGGCAGTCAATTTCTTCTGCTCGTAACTTTCTGATAATTCCAGCCATTATTTCACCTGCACATACTTCTTCGGCTCTAAGTGAGCAAATTCAATTTTGCTTCCGTTCTTCAAAGCTGCTGTTAAATCCTGTTTCCTGATCGTTGGCTCATTCAGTAGACCCGGAGCATTGTGCAACGCCCATTCAACAAACCCATCGTCTATAACAGTGTCCTGTCTGGTAATGTAGGAAATCTTCACTCCGTCCTTGTCAAACTTCTCGCCTTTCAGAAGCCAAGCAATAAACCGCTTTGTTCGATCCGCTCTGTTTTCAATCACTTTCGCACGTTTGCTTGTTTCCTGCTGCACCTTGTGAAGTGCGGACGCTTCTGCTGCCACAAGTTCCGCATCCAGTTTGTCTTGCTTGTACGAATTGCGAAGTGCTTTAATCTTCTCGTCAAACTCAATGTCGATTGCCGCAAGTTTCTGTTCAAGCTCTTCCTCGGTAAAAAGCATTTCCCCTGTTTCTTCGTCAACTGCTGATGCAAGCAGTTGCTCGATCATTTCATTCTTCGGGTAAATCATGCTCGTCCTCCTTGTATTCCAAATCTTTGATAATAGATGTCACTCTGCGGACAGACACAACCTGACAAAACAGCTTAAGCACTTCATCGTCATCGTGTATGGTTGCGACTTCAACAACTTTGCCAATCCCAAATGCGGTCATCACTTTCTGGCAAACTTCCATCTTAAATTTCGGCGCAATGCAAACTTCTCTGTTTCCGTCACCGTAGTCGATCAATGCCAAGTCAATATATTTCATTCGTTCTCCTTTCCGAGACGGTATCTCATAAACCGTTTCTTTTCACCCTTGCTGTTCATTCTATGCGCCCATCTCTTTTCAATAGACACACCACTGCGGATCAGCTCGGATATACGCTTTGTCGGGCTGTTAATGTTCAGCTTCACGACCAAATCTCTGACGGTTGCGCCTTCTGGATGTTCGTTTAGATATTGCACGATAGCAATTCTCTGATTAGTCTTGCTTTTTTCTTCCATCTGTGGTAGTATAACCTTGTCCTTTCTGCTGATGCCTTTCATCAGCGGTATTGCCGTCAGTGGTTGCCGTCACTGGCGGCTTTTTAATGCACATCTACGATATGATAGCGTCCGTACCCTGAAGGTCTGCCACTGCCAATGCCAAGACCAAACCCGGCAAGGTTAATAATGTTGAGGATCTTGTTCAGCGAATACACGTTCTCGGTGTAGCGGATTGTGAACTCGGCTTCCCACCCGGAAAAGCAATTCAGCCGTGCCATCGTGTGTCCGCTCTTCTTTAAGGGCATCAGCTTCTCTACAATCTTGGCTTCTGCAAAGCTGATTGGAATGAGATCATTGTTGCTGAGAACGGTCACAGCGTTCTTAATCTTTGTTGCGTAGGAGATCGGAAGAGCACACGTCTGAACTCCAGTCACATCACGATCTCGTAT